>JAEYHP010000053.1 GCA_023409435.1 Bacillota bacterium
ACCTGGGCCTCCCGTACCGGGACGAAACGAACGACCAGGTCACGGTGGACGCGGGCAACGCCATATTGCAATATGGCGTGGGCGTCAAATGTGCCACCATCACGCCCAACAAGCAGCGCGTGAGCGAATACAACCTCAAGGAAATGTGGAAGAGCCCCAACGCGACCATCCGCGCCATACTGGACGGCACGGTGTTCCGCGCACCTATTTTGATCGACAGCATCAAGCCCGTGGTTAAGAATTGGAGGCTGCCCATCACAATCGCCCGCCACGCGTACGGCGACGTATACAAGGCGACGGAGTACCGCGTGCCGGGGAAGGGCAAGGCGGAACTTGTGTTCACAGACGAAAACGGCGAAAGCTTCCGCCAGACTGTCTACGATTTTGAATGCCCCGGCGTGCTGCAGGGCATGTTCAACAAGGATACGTCCATCAAATCCTTCGCGCACGCCTGCTTCCAATATGCGCTCGCAACGAAGCAGGACCTTTGGTTTGCCACCAAGGATACCATCTCCAAGCAGTACGACCAGACGTTCAAGCTGCTGTTTGAAGAGATTTATGAAGCGGAGTACGCGGAACAGTTCAGGCAGGCGGGCATCGAGTATTTCTATACGCTTATCGATGACGCCGTGGCCCGCGTCATCCGCAGCGAGGGCGGCTTTATCTGGGCGTGCAAGAACTACGATGGCGACGTCATGAGCGACATGGTATCCACCGCGTTCGGCTCGCTGGCCATGATGACCTCCGTGCTCGTAAGCCCCGGCGGCAAGTTTGAATACGAAGCCGCCCACGGCACCGTAACCCGGCATTATTATAAATATCTTGCCGGGGAAGAGACCTCCACCAACCCTATCGCCACCATATTTGCCTGGAGCGGTGCATTGAAGAAGCGCGGGGAACTCGATGAGTTAGCTGACCTTGTCGCATTTGCGGAAAAGCTGGAGGCGGCAAGCTTAAAAGCGCTCGATGATGGCGTTATGACGAAAGATTTAGTGGGTCTCGTTGAAGGCGAAAAGCCCCGGGCGGTAAACACGCTTTCGTTCATCCGCGCCATACGGGAGCGGCTGGAAGCTGCGTTGTAAGGGAAATAAAGTGATCAATAATAGGGCAGGATGGCGTTAGCCATCCTGCCTTTATGTATGTCAAAAGCATGTATATATATCTTTCATAGCGGGAGGCCTTGCTGGGACTGCACTTCGCTGATTCCTACCTTAATCACACAATGGCCGTTCCGCTTCTATCGGTTGTGGCACTTCCTTGCTCATTGGGCTCGGCCCTTATTTGCTCTGCAGCAGGCAGCGCTTTGGGCTCGTTCCACGGGCGACCTTGTCCACCCCGCAGGCGGCATTCGGCTGCGTCCTGCCTCCGGCGGGCGTTCCTAAGGAAGGGGGGAACGTAGTTTCCCAATACAAGAAAATCTATCGCGACGGCCCGCGGGCCTAGTGTCCGAGGCGTCTCCCGCCAAGGACGCGGCGCTTTCAGCGCCGATACCTTAGGTAATTTGTTGGCATGTTAAAATAAAGCTGTGGAGGGTTTTTCTGAATTAAAAAAGAGCAGGACAGCAATTTGCCATCCTGCCCTATTGGGGGATAGCCGAGGAGCGTACTCCTCGACGGGGGAGGGGGCACCGCCCCCATGTCAGCTTACTTCACGGTGATGACGGTGGTGGCGGTCAGCGTGAGCGTCTGATTGCCGGGGTTGGTCGCGTAGTTCATCTGCGCGCTGATGGCGTACTTGCCCGCGGGAAGCCTGAGCGTGTTGGTGGAAAAGTACTCCTTTTCAAACTTGTCGCTCGCTTCATCGCTGAGACTGCCGCTCTTGACAAAGTTGTAAGTCAAGGGGGCCGACTTTTTGAGTACGGTCTCCGCAAGCTCCTGGGTGGTGAAGTACTCGCCATTAAAGAGATTGTTGCCGCTGATGGACTTAATGGGGAAGTAAACAAGCTGGCGGGTGCCGTAGAGTTTGAGCGTGTCGCGGCTGCCGATGTTCTTGACGACCGCATAGCATTCGATGGGCTCATTGGCCTTAAACGTACTCTTGTTGAGTACAAGCTGGAGCCGCACATTGCTGTTCTCATCGGTGGCTTTTACAGGGTTAGAAAAATCCGGCTGTTTTACAAGGTACTTGGAATAGACATAGCCTACCTTGCCCTTAAAGAGCACTTTGGACCAGTCGCCCGAAGCGCCGAGGTACTGCACCGCCTCGCCCTTATTCAGGTAGCCAACTGCCGGGTACTTCACGCTGCTGGGGCCGGTGCGGACATTGACCGCTGTGGTGGCGACGCGGTATTCGGTGGGGGTGGGGACGGGCGTACTGCCACCGCCGCCGGTGGTCGGCCTGGTAAGATAATTGCTGTGGACAAAACCGATATCGCCCTTATACAGAACCATGGCCCAGTTGCCGGAATCGCCGAGGTACTGTACGGTTTCACCCTTTTTCAAGGAACCGATTATGGGATACTTCCCGCTGTCCGGGCCGGTGCGTACGTTGACGGGTTCCGTGGCGGAACGGTAGTACTTCGGATTCTGGGCTAAGGGGTCCATCAAGTATTTGCTGAACACGTAGCCTGTGGTGCCCTTGAAGGAGATTTTGGTCCAATCGCCGGACTTGCTGACGAAAGAGACGAGTTCCCCCTTTACCAGGTAGCCTATGGCGGGATACTTGGTGCTGTTGGGGCCGGTACGGACGTTGACATTGGTGGTCGCGATCCGATATCCGGCGGTCTGCGTGGTCGCGGCCAAAGCGGGCACGGCCAGAAGCAGCAGCATGGTTGCGGTGAGTACAGCCGCGATCAGTTTCTTAAGCATTTTTATACCTCCTGTGTGTAGCATCACTGTATTGGAAACGCTGCAATGCCCGGATTCGTTGCAATGTAGTTGAATCCATGTCAGGGAGAAACTGTATAATGGCGCCGCGGCGTGGAACATGCCCGCTTCCTTATAAAAGATTAAATCCAAAGAACCTCCCCCAAAAACCTGCACCCAACCGTTTGACAAGCGCCCGTCTGCGTGATAAACTGTTTCGGTGAGCCGCTCCGTGCCGGTATTTTAACATGGGCATAAGCCTGGGCCGGGCATGGGCGAGACTGGTAAGAGGAGGAAGACGTTATGTATGCAATCATTCAGACGGGCGGCAAGCAGTACAAGGTGCAGGCGGGCGATGAGGTTCTCGTAGAGAAGCTTTCCGCGGAACCCGGCGCCGAAGTCAGCTTTGAAGTCCTGTTGGTTTCCGGCGATGCCGGTATTACGGTAGGCAAACCGGTTGTGGAAGGCGTTACGGCCAAGGCCAAGGTCATCGAGCATGGCAAGGGCAAAAAGGTCATCGCGTTCAAGTATAAGGCCAAGAAGAATTCCAGCAGCAGGCAGGGCCATCGCCAGCCCTACACCAAGGTAGAGATTCTCTCTATCGGGTAAGAATATGGTTAGGGTTTGTATGCTCTATCAGAGCCGTGTACTCGTCGGTTTTGAGGCAAGCGGG
Source organism: Bacillota bacterium (assembly GCA_023409435.1). Classification (GTDB taxonomy): domain Bacteria; phylum Bacillota; class Clostridia; order Christensenellales; family CAG-138; genus JAEYLA01. The sequence continues at coordinate 3,478 of JAEYHP010000053.1, forward strand.
CACGCAGGCTATGGCGAAGAAGGAAACGATATCGTGTGCAGCGCCGTTTCGGCGCTCACGCAGACGATCGCCTTCGGGCTGAAAGAACGGTTACAACTGCCGGTAGGGCTCTCCGTTGAGGAAGGATACCTTTACTGCATACTCGGGCAGGAATGCACGGATGCGCAGTTGGAGCAGGCGTCCATATTGCTGGATACGCTGCACCTGGGGTTAAAGAGCATGGAAGCATCCTACGGCGGATACCTCAGCATTACGGAAAGGGAGGTGTAGAGTATGTTTATGATGAATCTCCAGTTGTTCGCGCATAAAAAGGGCGTTGGCAGCTCGCGTAACGGCCGTGACAGTGAGTCGAAGCGCCTGGGGCCCAAGCGCGCGGACGGGCAGTTCGTTCTCGCGGGCAACATTCTGGTCCGCCAGCGCGGCACGCACATTCATCCCGGCAATAACGTCGGCAAGGGCAAGGACGATACCTTGTTCGCTTTGGTAGACGGCGTTGTGCGCTTTGAGCGCAAGGACAAGGAACGCAAGCAGGTGAGCGTTTACACGCAAGAGGCTGCTGTGCAATAACTCGTGAGTTCAATTGATGGGGGACGAAAGGCAACGCCTTTCGTCCCTTTTCTGTTGTTTTTGGTTCAGTCCGTCACCCTTTCTGCCGATTAATATATACGATTCTGTTTCGGCGCCTTACGCCGGATGACCTGGGGGAAAACATGTCCGAATTCAACCGTAGCTTTGTCAATCTGTACGACCTTTTGATCTGCCTTACCAACGCGGAGGATCTCGTCAGCCCAGAGCTTCGCTATCACCACCAGCAGGTGGCATACCTCGCGTACAAAATCGCGGAGCGTGTGGGGATACCCGAGCGCGAGAGGAAAAACCTGATGCTTGCGGGGCTGCTGCACGATATCGGCGCGCTGTCTACCAACGAACGGCTGGAGCTTTTGGAAAACGAACCGCTTACGGCAAACTCGCATGCGTTTCGCGGGGCGCAACTGCTCGAAGGGTTCGAGCCGCTCTCTGAGGCTGCAGAAATTATAAAACACCACCACCTGAGCTGGAACCATGGGCAGGGAAGGTCCTATATGGGCCGGGAGGTCAGCCTGTTAAGCCACATCCTGCACCTGGCGGACCGGGTTTGCGTGCTGGTCAACAAGCAGGAAAACGTCTTGGGCCAGGCGCAGCGCATCCGGGAAACCGTTCTGTTAAAAAAAAGAAGCGTGTTTGCGCCCAAACTTGTGGAAGCGTTTTTGCAGCTGAGCGTGGAGGAATACGTATGGCTGGATATCTCTTACGACCCTCTTTTGTACATCCTGCCAGAGATCGTGCAGTTTGACACAGTGGAAATGGATATGGAGCAGGTGATCGACCTGACCGACATATTCTCAAAAATCATAGACTACAGGAGCCCCTTTACCGCCACGCATTCCGCGGGCGTCGCGGCAATTTCGGAGCGGCTTGCGGAGCTTGCCGGTTTTTCCGGGGACGAGTGCAGGATGATGCGCGTGGCGGGGAACCTCCACGATCTTGGAAAAATCGCGGTCAGAAGCGCGGTATTGGAGAAGCAGGACAGGCTCAACGCGGAGGAATTCAACGAAATCCGCAGCCATACGTTCTATACCTTTCGGCTGCTGCAGGCCATTAAAGGGTTTGAAACCATCAACAAGTGGGCGTCCTTCCACCATGAAAAGCTCAACGGCAAGGGGTATCCCTTCCACCTGAAGGACAACGAGATTCCCTTAGGCTCGCGCATTATGGCCGTGGCGGATATTTTTACCGCCATTACGGAGGACAGGGCGTACCGCAAAGGGATGTCGCCCGAACAAACGGTGCATGTGCTCAAACAAATGGCGGCCGACGAGTCCATTTGCCCCTATGCCGTGTCCCTTGCGCTGGAAAATTTCGATATGCTCAACGCGCTCCGCATAAAGGTACAGACGCAGGCGGGCCTGGATTACAAAAAAACCGTGGAATCCGTATCCTAAAAGAAAAAATAATACGTTGCCTGATTTTGACACAGGTATGTACAATTATGACAACCTCTGCGCGTCTGTTGTGTTGCGCTCGGGGGCATACTATAATTTCCTTAGGTTGAGAAGGAGGATTTTGTATGCAGAAAGCGCCGCACATCCTGATATGCGACGATCAGAAGATCATCCATGAGACGCTGGGCATTTACCTAGAGAGCGAAGGGTTCACCTATGCTTCCGCGTTTGACGGCATACAGGCGCTCAGCATGGCGGAAACCGAAAAACCCAGTCTAATCATACTGGACCTCATGATGCCCGGAAAATCCGGCGTAGAGGTCTGCCGGACGCTCAGGATGACGAGCCGCGTCCCCATCATCATGCTCACTGCAAAAGGGGAAGAGATCGACCGGGTGCTGGGCCTGGAACTGGGGGCGGACGATTATATTGTAAAGCCATTTTCCACGCGCGAGGTTGTGGCCCGCGTCAAAGCGGTGCTGCGCCGCATGAAGGAGCAGCAGGATACGCCGCCGCAAACGATGAGGTTTGATAAGCTGGAAATCAACGTCGGCAGCTACGATGTACGCTATGAAGGAAAGACGGTCCCCCTCACGCCCAAAGAGGTGGAGATTTTGCACTTGCTCGCCTCCCATCCGGGGCGGGTATACGACCGGGAGCAGATACTTTCCATCATCTGGGGATATGACTATTTCGGGGACACGCGGGCGGTGGATACGCAGATCAAGCGCATCCGCCAGAAGCTCCCGCAGGAAGACGTATCCTGGGGCATCCGGACGGTGTACGGCGTGGGCTATAAATTTGAGGCCGGGCAATGAAAAGCGCATTCCTCAAAAAGATATTGCTGTTCCTGCTGCTGACACTTTTGATTTCTTCGCTGCTTACGGGGGTTGTATTTACCTACACCAGCCGCAATGTGTTCGCGAACATGAAAGCGCGGGATATGGTGCCGGCCGCTTTGTATATCAGCGATATCGTGGCCCAGTATCAGCATGGGGAGATCAGCCCATGGGCGTTTGAACGCTTGCTTAATACCGACCAAACGATTTGGGACGCTTCGGTGCTGATATTTGACAAAGCGGGAAACCTCCTTGCGCGCACGCGGGAGGCGGATATTGACCGCATGATCGATGCGCTTTCCGCCTATCTGCCCGATATGCTCTCCGGTAAATCCGGCGTACTCCGCCTTGTTACCCCCGAGCTTGGCATTGTCGTGGGCGCGCCGGTTTCGGGCGTAGACGCGGAGGTGACGGGCGCGGTATTCTTAACAAAGCCGCTCAATGAAGTGAACGCCGCCTTAAGCGGCCTTAACAGCGCGCTGTTGATCAGCCTGCTGATCGTCTCTTTAGCCACCATACTGCCCGCCTATTTTGTTTCAAGAAGCCTATCCAGACCGCTTTTGCAGATGTCGCAGGCGGCGCGCGCCATGGCTTTCGGGGATTATACCGTAAAGGCGTATGAAAAAGGAAACGATGAAATCGGCGTGCTGGGAAGATCGTTAAACGAGCTTTCTGCCGCGCTTGCAAAAACCATAGGAGATCTTGTTCTGGAGCGCAACCGCCTTAGAAACGTGCTCGACGGGCTCAAGGAAGGCATTGTCGCGGTGGATGAAACGGGTTACGTCACCCACTGCAACCCGTCCGCCGAGCGCCTGCTGGCGATACAGGGGGACGCGCAGAGCGCGCTTTCCCGCTTGGAAGCGCTGTGGCCTGAGATCGGCGCGCTGATGCGGGCGGGGGACTCTGCTTCACGCACGGTATCCGTGGAAGGCGTTCAGCTTCGCGTTACCGTCACCCAGCTTGCCGGGCAGCAGGAAAAGCGGGCGGGCGCCGTCACCATGATACAGGATGTGACGGAGGAAGTGCGCCTGGAGCAGACGCGCAGGGATTATGTGGCCAATGTCAGCCATGAGCTGCGCACGCCCATCGCCTCCATCCGGAGCTTGGCTGATGCGCTCAACGATGGGCTGGTAAAAACGGAAGAGGACAAAGCCCGCTATTACGGCTATATCCTGCGAGAAAGCATGCGGCTTTCCCGGCTGATCAACGACCTCTTAGAGCTTTCCCGGCTGCAGTCCGGCGGCGTGGCGCTGGAAAAGCGCGCATTCCAGCTAAAGCCTTTGCTCATGGAGCTGTCCGAGCGGTTTGAGGCGGCGGCGGGGGACAGCGGCTTGGCGTTCCGGCTGGAGCTTCCCGAAGGCGAACCGCAGGCGTATTCCAACGAGGACCGCGTGGAACAGGTGCTCGTCGCGTTTCTCGATAACGCTATCAAGTACGCGGCGGACGAAGGCAAAGTCACACTGAAGGCGGAACAATCCGCGGATGGATTTATTTTGAGCGTATGCAACACGGGCCATATTCCGGAGGAACACTTAAGCCACCTGTTCGAGCGTTTTTACAAGGCGGATACCGCCCACGCGGAGCAGGGCACCGGCTTAGGGCTTGCGATCGCACGGGAAATCATGTCCCTGCTGGGCGAGCGCATCTGGGCGGAAAACCGGGATGGGGAGGCTTGTTTCCGGTTTACATTAAGCCACTGGCAAAGTCCTACGGACTTTGCCAGTGGGCTTTCTGCTTTCTGAGGATTACAGGAACAACCTGTGCCTATGGCACGGGTGGTTGTTCCTGCAAGGAAAGCCTTGCGCTGCAAGGCCTTCCGCCGCCACCGCATATGTCGCTCTTCGGCGATTGAAAGCCTGCGGGAGCCGGAGCCGAGCGCTGCCAGTGGCAGATGAAGCTGGGTTGAGGCTGATGCCAAGGGCAGCAAACGGTCCAGTGAACCGTTTGAAAGCCGAAACGGGTATACGCTTGGCGGATACCCCGGGCACGAAAAGGCCAGTGAGGCCCCTTGGCGGGGCACGCCTCGTGCACTAGGCTTGCGTGCCGTCGCAAGGGAGTACCACTCGTAAGGGAACGGTACGACCATTGCGAACTGCAAAGCGGCCCCCGCCCCCCCAAGAAGTCTTTCAATAGACTGAATCGCCCGGTAGTCGGGCGATTTTTTCGCCCGAAACGCGCCGGTTTTGATGGCTTTTTGGCCGGAGAAAAGCTTTTTGCCTTGACAGGTCGGCCCCGCTCCTCTAGACTTTTATATAGAGGTCATAGGAAGGGGGCTGGGAATGAAAAAGAAGCTGCTGGAAAAATGGAAAGAAGCAGCGCAATCCGTTCTGCCCATCAGCGGGATTGTTTTACTTTTGCATGTTACCATTTCGCCATTGCCTTTCTGGACTCTCATTTTATTTCTTGTGGGAACCGTGCTTACCATATTTGGAATGAGTCTGTTTATGCTGGGTGCGGAGCTTTCCATGATGCCCATTGGAGAAGCCATCGGCTCCGAGCTGACCAAGTCCAGAAAACTTTGGCTGATCATTGTGGGCGGATTTATTCTGGGGCTGATCGTTACGCTGGCGGAGCCGGATCTGCAGGTGCTCACCAAGCAGGTTCCCGCGGTGCCGGACCCGATCTTAGTGGGAACGGTCGCGGTGGGCGTCGGCCTGTTTCTGGTACTGGCACTGTTGCGCATCCTGTTCCAATTCCCGCTTTCGGTCATGTTTGGGGTTTCCTATACGCTGGTATTTTTAATTGCATCGTTCACCGCGCCGGATTTCCTGGCGGTGGGGTTTGATTCGGGCGGCGTGACCACGGGCCCGGTTACGGTGCCGTTTATCCTCGCGCTGGGTCTGGGCGTCTCCGGAGTACGCGGCGGCAGGAACGCGGAGGAGGATAGTTTCGGCCTGTGCGCGCTTTGCTCCATAGGCCCCGTGCTCGCGGTGCTCATCATGGGCATGTTTTTTGATTCCTCCGCCTCGGGCTATGCGTTCGTTGCGCCCGAAACCGTGGATGGGTTGGGGGAACTCGTTCGCCTTTACGGCAGCGGGCTTGCCGCGTTCTTTGGGGAAGTGGCCGCGGTGCTGCTGCCCATTGTAGCCATATTCATATTCTTTCAGATTGTACGCCTCAGGCTGTCTAAGACCGCGCTGTTCCGCATTCTGTTCGGCATTTTATATACGCTCGTCGGGCTCACCGTATTTTTGACCGGCGTTAACCTCGGGTTTTTGCCCATCGGCAAGCTGATCGGGAAGACGATCGCATCCTTGCCGAACAACTGGCTGCTGTATCCACTCAGCGCCGTATTGGGCTTCTTTGTCGTGTATGCGGAGCCCGCCGTGCACGTTTTGACCCATCAGGTGGAGGAAATCACAAGCGGCGCGATCTCAAGGCGCATGATGCTCACAGGCCTCGCCATAGGCGTGAGCATGGCGCTTTTGCTTTCCGTGCTGCGGCTGATGACTGGTGTGAGCATCTGGTGGTTTTTAGCGCCCGGCTATGCGGCGGGGCTAATCTTAACGCTCGTGACCCCCAAGATATTTACCGCCATCGCGTTCGACTCGGGAGGGGTGGCGGCGGGCACCATGACGGCCGCCTTCCTGCTGCCGTTTGCGGTGGGCATATGCGACGCTGTGGGCGGGAACATCATGACGGACGCGTTCGGCATCGTGGCCATGGTCGCGATGATGCCGCTCATTACAATTCAGATGATCGGTATCCTCTACCAGTGGAAGTTGAAGCGCAACGAACGGCTGGAACAGGCTCTAGAGGCGCAGGCGATAGAGGAAGAGGAAGACTTCGTTCCACTAAATGAGGATGTGGAAGTGCTGCCGCTTGAACCGGAGGACGAAGCGGCCGATATAGAAGCCGCAGATGAAGAGCAGGTCCCTTTGCCGGATGCGGAAACGGGCGAAGTGGAGCCGCAAAACAACGGGGTTTTGCATCAGGACGCGCAAAATGCTACAATGCCGGAAGAAGAGCCGGAAGCGAAAGAGTCAGGCGATGCTCCGCCCGCAGACGAGGAAACGCAAAACGGGCAACCGCCGCAGGAGCAAAGCTCGTTGGCAGCGGAAGAACCGCTTCCCGCGGCGGTACAGGACGCCCATGCTTCAAAGGAGGAATCAGTTTGAATTCGGCTGCACAGATACCGCCGCTTGTATTCCTTGCCGCCGTAGTAAATCGGGGCAAGGGAGAAAAGCTTGCCGAGCTGTTTACGGAGCACGGTGTAAAGCTGAGCTTTTTGAGCCTGGCAAAAGGCACGGCGGAAAAAAGCATACTTTCCTACCTTGGGCTGGGCGAGACGGAAAAAGAAATTTTGTACGCCGCGATGCCGTACGTGCTTTCCCGGGAAATGCTCAAACGCCTGGATTGCGAGTTTAAGCTGTATAAGCCCGGCAAGGGAATCGCGTTTACCATACCCATCAATGCGGTCGTGGACGCCGGGTCCAAAAAGCGTTTGCTTGGCGCCGTCAATGTGGAGGGAGAAAAGGCCATGGAACAGTCCTATCAGCACGACCTGATCGTGATCATCGCGAATCAGGGATATTCCGAGGAGGTCATGGACGTCGCGCGGGCCACGGGGGCGGCGGGCGGCACCATACTCCACGCCCGCGGCGTGGGGCTTCAGCACGCGGAAAAATTCTTTGGCGTCACCATACAGCCCGAAAAAGAAATGCTCTATATTGTGGCGAAGAAAGAGATCAGCCGTAAAATCATGCTGGCCGTGACGGAACAGAAGGGCTGCCATACGGATGCGCGGGCAATCGCATTTTCCCTTCCCGTCAACGGGGTGGCGGGGCTTTCCGCCGTGCCGCCGGATTGCGCAGCGCAGGAAGGGTAATCTGGTCTGGTTGAGTGACTCTAAGTGGAATTAATAAATTGTCGACAAAAAAATACGTTGAGGGGTCTGTCTACGGGCTCACAGTTCGCAATGGTTGTATTGCGTTGCAGCAGAGCCGCTCCTGATACTCCCTTGCTCACTGGGACTTTGCCTCGCTTCATCCGTCACAGACGGCGCCCGGCTATGTCCCTCAAGCTCCCGCTTAGGGCCGTGACGGCCCTAAGAACCCATTCTGGAAGCACTTTAAAAAGGTTATAGATGGTCTGAAATCAACTTATTATTTGGCCGTGCGCAATTAGAGTCGCACGGCCATTTTCTATCAAATCTCGCATGTATGGCATTCTGTTGTTCTACAAATTTTACATGTCCCGTATGCTATACTGTGTCCACCTGAGCGAGCGGGCTTAATACGAATTCCAAGCATCGGTACAAGAAGCGCAACAAAAGAAGAGGTAGCCCATGCGGATCTCCATAGAATGGTTCCTGCTGGATAATACGCTGATGAATCTTTGCGTGCTGCTGCTTGCCGGGGCGCTCTCGGGCTTGCGTATCCGGCTGCCGCTTTCCGTGGGGCTGTGTTTGCTGGGCGGCGTATTCGCGCTTCTTTCCCTGTGGGTTTTTCCCGTTTTGCTTAAGCCCGTTCCCAAGTTGTTGTTTGCCTGCGTGCTGGCGTTTGGCTTGCGGGCGGATGGATGGCGCGCATATCTGCGCGGCCTTCTTTGCGTGCTGTTGTGTGCGGCGCTCTTGGGCGGCCTTGTACTGCTGCTTACCGCATTGCTTGACGATGGCGCTTTAGGCCTTAAAAACGGCGCACTTGTCGGAACGGTGGAGACCCGCGTTGTACTCATTGCCATAGCATTTGCCGTGATGCTGCCCCGCATCCTTCGGGCTTTGCGCAACGCGGCGCGCACGGTCTCGCTGCACGTGCCGCTCCGTTTTACTCTGGACGGCGCGGAACTTGAGCTGGATGCGCTGATCGACACAGGTAACCTTCTAAACGAACCTGTAACCGGCTTGCCGGTGGTGCTTGTTTGCGCCACATCGATGGGCAAGCGTGAGGAAGGCTACCCGGTGCGCTACTGCGGCGTAAACGGCGAAGGGCTGCTCTACGCCCGCCGCGTCCAGGCCGCAAAGATCCGCATCGACGGAATCTGGCATAGTACGGATATCATGGTCGCCCGCTCTCCGGTACCAATCACGGGGGCAAAGGCCATTGTGGGCAATAATGCGCTGCCGCCGGAAAGTATATATAAGCGCAGCAACAGGGAGGAAGTACATCGTGCATAGATTCATCGCTTGGCTGTACCGGTTGTTATTCCGAAAACCCAAAGGCGTATACTATGTCCATTCGGGGGAAACGCTGCCCCCGCCGCTTACGGTGGAGGAGGAGCAGGAATGGATTGACCGCCTTTCCGCCGGGGATGAAGAGGCGCCGCATATCCTGATTGAACGCAACCTCCGCTTGGTGGTCTATATCGCGCGTAAATTCGAGAACACCGGCGTATGCATCGAGGATCTGATTTCCATAGGCACAATCGGCCTCATTAAAGCCGTTAACACGTTCGATCCGGATAAGCGCATCAAGCTTGCGACCTATGCCTCCCGCTGCATCGAAAATGAAATCTTGATGCATTTGCGGCGCACCTGCAGGCTCAAAATGGAGGTCTCTCTGGATGAGCCGCTCAATATCGACTGGGACGGCAACGAACTGCTGCTTTCGGATATCTTAGGCACCGAAGGGGATTTGATTGGCCGGGGAATCGAGGACGAGGTGGACAGGGAACTGCTGCTTAGTGCGCTCAACAAGCTGACGGCGCGGGAACAAAAGATTGTGCAGCTTCGGTTCGGGCTCAATTCCGACCGCGAGTGCACGCAGAAGCAGGTGGCGGATATGCTGGGGATTTCGCAAAGCTACATTTCCCGCCTGGAAAAGCGCATTATCAAACGGCTGCGCAAGGAAATCGCGCGAATGGAATAATTGTTTTTATAAAGTATTAGGTATATATAAGGATGCGCGCCGGATTTCCGGCGCGCATTCAATCTGTTGAAAAAACTCTCGGAGGCTCGGGGGCTGCTTCGCAGTTCGCAATGGTCGCACCATTCCCTCACGGTCGGTACTCCCTTGCGACGGCCCGCAGGCCTAGTGCACGAGGCGTACCCCGCCGAGGGCCTCACTGGCCTTTTCGTGCCCGGGGTATCCGCCAAGCGTATACCCGTTTCGGCTTTCAAACGGTTCACTGGACCGTTTGCTGCCCTTGGCATCAGCCTAACCCCGCTTCATCTGCCACTGGCAGCGCTCGGCTCCGGTTCTCGGAGGCTTCCAACCGCCGAAGAGCGACATGTGCGGTGGCGGCGGAAGGCCTTGCAGCGCAAGGCTTTCCTTGCAGGAACAACCGCCCGTGCCGCAGGCACAGGTTGTTTCTGTAATACTCGAAAAAGTGTCGTAAGGCACTTTTTCGACAACAAGATGCGCGCCGGATACTCATTTCCGGCGCGCATTTATGGATAAAAGCCCGATGGAGCCGAAGCTCTACCGGCGGCTTGTCCTACACATACTTCTGCATATGCTTCAGTGCGTTCTTCTCCAGGCGCGATACCTGCGCCTGACTGATGCCGATTTCCTTACTGACTTCCATCTGCGTCTTGCCCTCGAAAAAGCGCATTTTCACAATCCGCTGCTCGCGGTCCCCAAGGTGGGAAATGCCCTGCGTAATGGCGATGTTGTCAAGCCACAGTGCGTCGTTCACCTTGGTGTCGCCGATCTGGTCCATTACGAATATGGCGTCGCCGTCGTCGTGGTAGATGGGCTCGTAAAGCGATATGGGGTCCTGTATGGCGTCTAGCGCGAATACGATCTCCTCTTCGGGCAGTTCAAGCTCCTTGGCGATTTCGGCGATGGTAGGCTCGCGGGTGAGCGAATCCATCAGCCGCGTGCGCGCCTGAAGCGCCTTATAGGCGACGTCCCGCAAAGAGCGGCTGACGCGTATGGTGTTGTTGTCCCTGAGGTGCCTTCGCACCTCGCCTATGATCATGGGCACGGCATAGGTGCTGAACTTGACGTCGTGCGACAAGTCAAAATTATCCAGCGCTTTAATCAGGCCGATGCAGCCGACCTGGAACAGGTCGTCCATCTGCTCCCCACGGTTGGTGAACCGCTGAATCACGCTCAATACAAGGCGCAGGTTGCTGCGCAAAAACTCATCGCGGGCCCCGACGTCCCCTTCTTTAACGCGCAGCAAAAGCGCGCGCATCTGTTTCTGGGTCAGCACAGGAAGCTTTGAGGTATCCACGCCGCAAATTTCCACCTTGTTGAGCGCCATAACCGTTCCCCCTTTTCTGTTGCATCTGTGGTACCTTTATGATTGCCGAAGCCGCACATTTTATCCGGCTGCAAAACTTGCCCTCGCTGTGGAGAAAAGTCTGGAAAAGCCGCGAGAAAAGGGGAAAATCCGGCCAAAAGGAGGCAAAAAAAGAATAAAAATGGAATAATATTCCGTTTTGGGCGGGGTTGACTATTTGCCCATCCCGCCGCATAGCCTGTATAGAATCCCCCCTTATGGGGAGCGGGGAATTGGGGGACTAAGGGCGTATGGCAGGGAGAAAAAAGAAGGCGCCAAGCACTAAGGCGCCGAAAAAAGGGCCGCACAGGGCCCCGTGGAACAGGCAGCTACTCACCAGGCTGGATCTTCCCGTGGAGACCGATGCGACCGTGCCCAAGCTTACCATGGTGGGGCGAGGGGATTTGCTGGTGGAAAACCATACGGGCGTGCTGCAGTACGAGCCTGCGCGCATCCGCCTGACCACGCATGAGGGCGTGTTGCAGATCGGCGGAACCGACTTAAACCTGATGGAGCTTTCCACAGGCCGCGCCTATGTAAGGGGGACGGTCTCCAGCGTCAGCTATGAGGAGTAGACACGGCGGATAAAGAACGCGGGGCTTTCGCCGCGGCCCGGATAGGTGGTAAAGATGTGGAATTCTGTATCCGGATATGTTATCATACGGTTGGACGGCCTGGGTTTGGAGCGCATGCTCAACACCATGCTTTTAAACGCTATTCCCGTCTGGAACGTAAAAAGAGAAAGCCGCGCGCGCTTGACATTGGAAATGCGCGCAAAGGATTTTTATAGGCTCAAACCGTTAAAGCGCGGAAAGCGCTGCCGCATCCATATCGTGGAGCGGCACGGCGTACCTTTTCTGTTCGCGCGGTTCCGGTTCCGCAAGCTGCTGGTGTTCGGCCTGCTGCTATGCGGGCTTCTTACAATCGCGGCGCAGACGCGCATCTGGCTCATCCGCGTGGAAGGCGCTGTTCGCGTGCCCCAGGCTGTGGTGCTGCGGGCGGCTGAGGAAGCGGGCGTATATTTAAGCATGCCGCGCGGCGCGGTGGAGCTTGCGTCCCTTTCACAGGCTGTGCGCGCATATGACGACCGCATCGCATGGGCGGGCGCAAGGACGGACGGCATTATCCTGACCCTGCAGATTGTGGAGGCGGAGCCGATACCGCCCCGGCCGGATAAAAGCGTCCCGTCCGACGTGGTGGCGAAAAAGGACGGCATTATCGAAAAAGTCACCGCGCTTTCTGGAAAGTCGAACGTCAAGCCCGGGGATGCGGTGCGCGCGGGCGAGATACTCATACGCGGCGACATCACGCGCGAAGGCGCAGCCGAGCCGCTGTATGTATTCGCTGAAGGAGATGTGGTCGGCCAGGTCTGGTATACCTCCTCCGTCACGCTCCCCTGTACGGAAGAAAAGCTGCTGCGCAGCGGGCAAAGCGAGCCGTTCCGCGTGATTGAAGTGGCGGGGCTTCCGCTGTTCAGAACCGAAAGCGGGTTTCAACAATTTGAGGAAGAATTCAGGCAGGAATCCGCGCAGCGGGGCTTAGTCCTCCCTCTGAAAGTCAAAAACGGCGTCCGGTACGAGCTAACCGTACAGGATGTACCCGCGGATGCGAACGAAGTTATCGCGGAGGCGATTTTCAGGGCCGAGCTTGCGGCGCTTGAGCAGGTGCCAAAAGACGCGCAGATTATAAAAAAAGTGGGCGAATCCAGCATATTGGAGGATGGCAGCGTCCATGCGGTCGTGGCGGTTTGCACGCGGGAACAGATCGGCTCTATAAAACCGATGTATTGACCCTGACGCAGCTTTTCACCCCAATGGGGTAAACTAAAGCATTAGCGGCATAGTAATTACGAAAGGCAGTGCGGTATTTGGAAGAACTGAACCTGTTGGAAGAAACCCCGGTGCGCGCTCCGCTCAAATCCGAGGCGTTTTTGCCGGTACAGTCGATGGACGAGCAGATCAAGCTGTTCGGCGTGTTTGATGAGAACTTGGATATTTTACAGGCGGAAACGGGGGCGCGCATCAGCACGTCGTCCGATTGCATCAAAATAGAGGGAAATACGGAAGATGTGGAGCTTTGCCGGGTGGTGCTCGAAAAGCTCCAGCAAATGCTCAGAAAAGGGGAGCCCATCAACCGCGGGCGCATCCGCTATGCCGTGGACCTCGCAAAGGACGGCAACGCGGACTTAATCGAGCAGATCATGGGCGACGTCATCGCCATTACCAACAAGGGCCGCCAGATCAAATGCAAGACGTTAGGTCAAAAGAGGTATGTGCAGGCGCTCAAGGAATACGATCTTGTATTCGGCGTGGGCCCCGCGGGTACAGGCAAGACCTACCTTGCGGTGGCTATGGCGGTGCTTGCGTTTAAAAACAAAGAGGTGGACCGCATCATTTTAACGCGCCCTGCTGTGGAAGCAGGGGAGAAGCTGGGGTTCCTGCCCGGCGATCTCCAGAACAAGGTGGACCCGTATCTGCGGCCGCTGCATGACGCGCTCAACGACTTTTTAGGCAACGAAACCTATCGGGGGCTTATGGAGCGCGGCACTGTGGAAGTGGCTCCGCTCGCCTACATGCGCGGGCGCACGCTCAACAATGCCTACATCATTCTCGACGAGGCGCAGAACTGCACAATCGAGCAGATGAAGATGTTCCTGACCCGCTTTGGCGAAGGCTCCCGCGTTGTGGTCACAGGCGATATCACGCAGATCGACCTCCCGCAGGACAAAAGAAGCGGCCTTGTGCACGCGCTGGGCGTGCTCGAGGGCGTGGAGGGCATTGCTGAGATATATCTTTCACACAAGGATGTCGTGCGGCACGATTTGGTGCAGCGCATCATTCGCGCGTACGAACGGAAAAAGAGCTAGCTGACCGTTTAGGGGGTCGAACCCTTACGGAAAGCGCCCCGAGGGGGATATGTCCGGGGTTGTTCGGGCTAAGGAGGTACAAATGGGCAGGAAAGAGGAAGGCAGGGAGCGCGTTGGGCTGCTAAGCATGCTTTCGCTTGCGCTCGTGCTTGTGCTCTTTTACGGATGCGCCATAGCCGTGCTTTCGCCCAAACGCTACGATATCAAGGCGGGCATGACTGTGCCCGAAACCATAGAGGCGCCGCGCAGCGTGGAGGATGAGGACGCAACCGAAGCCCTCAGGGATGCCGCGCGGGAAGCTACAAAAGCCGTATACCGGCTGGATTCGGCGCTGATCGAAACCTATACTTCCGGGGCCGCCGAGTTCTTTGAGCAGGTAGACCAAATGCGCCAGAGCGCGCAGGCGCTGCTTGAATCAAAGGGACAGGCCGCTTTGGGGGCCATGGCGCTGACCGCCGAACAGTGGAAAAATGCGCTCAACATGCAGGAATTGAACGGGCTCCTTTCGGAACTGTCCGTATCGCTGACCCAGGACGAGGGCTGGCAGCTTTTAAGCGCAAAGGAAAGCGAGCTGCTGCGTTTGCAGGACGCCGTGCTTTCCAAGCTGACCACGGCGCTCAAAAGCGGTTTGGAGGAGCGCGCGCTTTTAGCGAGGAAAACCGCGTATATCCAGGAACTCAACGCCACCACGCTGCCCGATACGTTAAAGGCCGTGGGCAAAAGGCTCTTTGATACATACCTGCAGCCCACGTTTGTGGTGGATGAGGAAGCGACCTTCAGCGCCCGCGAGCTTGCCGCGGAGAGCGTGCAGCCCGTCATCGTCAAGCGGGGCGAAGTCATCGTCCACAAGGGGGAGCAATTAACCGAGCAGCAGTTCAAGCTCCTGCGGGAACTGGAGCTTGTGCAGCAGACGGGCGCGGATGCGCGGCTGCGGGTCGGCCTCGCGCTGCTTTTTGTGGCTTTGTTTGTAAGTTTTGCGGCTTTCCTGCTGTTCTATAACCCCAAAGTGCTGTACAATAAGAAATCAACACTGATACTCACGTTTTCGCTTGCGGTATCGGTACTGCTTGCGGTTGCACTTTATACGCTCGACCCGCGCGTGACCACGGGGATGATCGGCGTCATGCTGATCGCGCTGCTTTTAGACAGCGTAACGGCCATGGCGGCCAACGTGCTGATTGCCGTCTGCCTTGGCGTTATGGCGGGCGGGCAGGGCGAAGCTCTGATGGGGTTTGACGCAATGGCGCTCGCCATCTCCATGCTGATCGGCGGACAGGTGGCCATATTCGCGTTAAAAAGCAACCAGAGGCGCGGCTCTATCATTGCCGCGGGCGCGCTTTCGGGCGCGGCCGCCGCATTCGTCACTGTCGCGGCCTATGTCATGGCGGGACGAAGCGCAGTCGATACGCTGATCGCGGCGGCGTGGGCGGTGGGAAGCTCCACCATATCCGCCGTACTGGTGGTGGGTTCGCTTTCCCTGTGGGAGAACCTGTTTGACGTCGCCACCAGCGCGCGGCTTGCGGAACTGTCTAACGCCAACCATCCGCTTTTACGGCAGCTGATGACGGAAGCGCCCGGCACGTATCATCATTCCATGATGACGGCGGCACTGGCGGAAAGCGCCGCGGAAGCGATAGGCGCCGACGCGCTGCTTGCCCGCGTGGGCGCATATTACCACGACGTAGGCAAGCTTAGGCGCCCGCTGTATTTTAAAGAGAACCAGAAGCCCGGCGAGAACATACACGATACGCTGCCCGCACTAGAGAGCGCCGCCATCATACTTGCGCACCAGAAGGACAGCGTCGTCATACTCAACAAGCATAAAATGCCCGCCGCCGTCGTGCAGATCGCGTTTGAGCACCACGGGAACTCGCTGGCGGCGTATTTTTACCACAAGGCGGCCAAGGAAAGCGGGAAACCTCCGGCGCAGAAAAACTTCCGCTATCCCGGCGCGCGGCCTTCCACCAAGGAAAGCGCGATCGTCCACCTGGCGGACAGCTGCGAGGCTGCGGTCCGCGCCATGGAAAACCCCTCCCGCGAGGATGTGGAGGAAACGGTGGACCGCATCATTAAAGGAAAAATGGACGATGGGCAGCTTTCTGCCTCGCCGCTCAACTTCCGGGAGATATCCGTCATAGAACAGAGCTTTTTGCGTACGTTCAACGGGCTGATGCATGAGCGCATCGCGTATCCGGAACTGGACCGTCCGGGGGGAAACTGATGCATACCATTTTGGATGAGACCGGCACGCTCAAAAAAGAAGAACTCGCGTTGATTCAGGCCGCCGTGGATGCGGCGTTTACGCTGGAAGGAAAGCGCGGCACGCTCGCGCTGTACTGCGTTGCGCCTGAGGAGATCCGCGCGCTCAACATGGAGCACCGGACGGTAGACCGCGTGACGGATGTGCTGAGCTTTCCCGCGGCGGAACCGGGGGAGACGCCGCCCGACGGGTTCTTTGGAGATATCGTCATCTGCCCCGACCGCGCGAGGGAACAGGCGGAGGAATACGGACACAGCGTGGAGCGGGAGCTTGCGTTTTTAACGGTACATGGTGCGCTGCACCTGTTCGGATACGATCACATGGAAAAAAGCGAAGAAACATACATGCTCGAACGGCAAAGAGCCATACTGGAAAGGATGGGAGTACCAAGATGAAACGGACGATACATGACCTGGAGATCAAGAATTTACTGCGCATGGCCAACGAGGCGATGGACCGCTCTTATGCACCCTACTCCGGCTATCGCGTGGGCGCATGCCTCAAAGGCGAATCCGGCGCTTATTATTTGGGCTGCAACATTGAGAACGCGTCGTTTTCCCCCACCAACTGCGCCGAGCGCACCGCG
Source organism: Bacillota bacterium (assembly GCA_023409435.1). Classification (GTDB taxonomy): domain Bacteria; phylum Bacillota; class Clostridia; order Christensenellales; family CAG-138; genus JAEYLA01. The sequence continues at coordinate 20,177 of JAEYHP010000053.1, forward strand.
CTATATAAGGCGGTGTCCGAAGGCGAACGCAAATTCGAGGCGTTGGCCGTGATCTCCTCCGGCGAGCAGACCACGCTGCCCTGCGGCGTTTGCAGGCAGGTGCTGGTGGAGTTCTGCGACCCGGACATGCCGGTAATCTGCGCCAACCGCAGCGGCAAGTTCCAGATTTTTGCGCTGGGCGAGCTGCTGCCACATGCATTCACACCCGAGGCAATGAAATGACGTCCTTCTTAAGCGGCTTTGTTTCCATCATCGGCTGCCCCAATGTGGGAAAGTCCACACTGTTGAACCGGCTGGTCGGCCAAAAGATCGCCATTGTTTCCCCGCGCGCGCAAACCACGCGCAACCGCATTACCGGCGTACTGACGCGTAAGGAATACCAGATCGTATTCTTAGATACCCCCGGCGTGGCGTCGCCCAAGAACCGGTTGGGGGAATACATGCGCCGCGTGGCCTATTCCGCGCTTGACGAGGTGGAGGCGATCCTCTACCTTGTAGACCCGATCAACGGCCTGCGGGAACGGGACGAGGCGCTTGTGGAACGGTTGAAGGAAGCAAAGGCGCCTAGAATAGGGCTTATCAACAAAATCGATCTCTGCTCACTTGCCCAGGTGGAGGCCGCGGAGGCGTTTTTAGAAAAGGCGGGCTGCTTTTCTCACATACTCCGCATCAGCGCGGAAACCGGCGCGGGGGTGGAAAAACTTGAATCCCTGCTGAAAACATATCTGGTGGAAGGCCCGCAGTACTTCCCGGAGGACATGGTGACGGACGTGCCCGAGCGCACGCTGTGCGCCGAACTCGTCCGGGAAAAGGCGCTGCTGCTGCTGCGCGAGGAAGTGCCCCATGGTGTGGGTGTGGAAGTGGATAAAATGGCCGCGCGCCCGGAAGGGGACTTGACGGACGTATGGGCCACCATTTACTGCGAGCGCGAAAGCCACAAGGGCATACTCATCGGTCATAAGGGCGCGATGCTAAGAAGAATCGGTGAGGCGGCACGGCGGGATATGGAATGGATGCTGGGCACGCGCGTCAACCTGCAGCTCTATGTCAAAGTTCGGGAGGACTGGCGCAACAGCCCGAACGCATTGAAGGAGCTTGGGTACGAGTAGACTACGGCATTTTCAATACAGGTTCTTAGGACTGTTACAGTCCTAAGCGGGGCTTGGGGCAGAACCCCCAAAATCAGTACTCATACTGCTTTTGTTTTTGCCGGAAATTGCATTTCATTGGATTTCTCGCCTTGTGGCACACTAAAGAATATTCCACAAAAACAAGGAGTGCATTTCTTTATGGCAAAAAGCAAAAAACGGGATGCGCAGCGCGCTTGGCGCGAATTTTCGGAAACGGGGGCGGTAGGCGCATACCTGACCTACCGTGCCATGTGTACAAAGGAGGAAGGGTTCCAAGAGCGGTTTCAAGAACACTGAATTTTTTGCCCGGGGTTTCCCGGGCATTGTTGATAGAGGCGGGGGATATGGCATTTCTAACGGTGACGGGCATTGTCACGCGCTATGCCAATTACAGGGACAATGACAGGATACTGACCCTCTTTACAAGGGAAATGGGCCGTGTCGATGCAAAAGCAAGGGGCTGCCGCAAGCAGAAAAGCCCTTTGCTTGCCTGCGCCCAGCCGTTTGTGTACGGGGAATACCAGCTCTTTTCCTCCAAGGACCGCTTTGTTGTGGACCAGTGCGATATTAGGGAAACGTTCTATCCCCTGCGGGAGGATATCGGGAAATTTACGGCGGCAAACGTCATGCTCTCGCTCTCTGGCACAGGCGTGCAGGAACGCCAGCCCAATGAAGAGCTTTTCTTGCTTTTGTACCACTGCCTGAGCTTTCTTAGCTACGGGGAGAGCGAGCCGATCGATCTTGCGCTGTGCTTTACTTCCCGCTATTTTGAGGCGATCGGTTTTAAGCCCGCCATCACGTCCTGCGCGCTGTGCGAAGACGATCTTCGTACGCACAGGGAACTGAAGTTTCATGCGCAGTCGGGCGGGGCTTTATGTTTAAACTGCGCCCGGAGGGAAAACATCGGAGAAAGCGTATCCGGTTTAACGCTTGAGGCCATGCGCCGGATGCTGCTTTTGAAGGATGCGGAGCTCGACCGCGTACAGCTGCCGAGGCAGGTTCGGCTGGAGCTTTTGGGTATTCTGGAATCGTACTGCGCCGCTATATTGGAGCGGGAAAACAAGCCGCTTTCGGCGCTCCGGACATTGCTGTAAGGCCATCCTTTGGCATGCAGGATTTCCTGCATTTTACGAGTTTTCCGTT
>JAEYHP010000058.1 GCA_023409435.1 Bacillota bacterium
GCCACAAACGCGAACATCCGCATCCAGTTCGTGGTGGAAAGCACGATCGTCTGCATGATCGGCGGGGCGATCGGAGTAGTATTGGGCGGCGCTCTGGGGTATTTGGGAAGCTCGTTGATCGGCACGCCGGTAGGTCCCGATGTGCCGTCGATATTGATCGCCGTTGGGTTCTCCATGGGCATCGGCGTGTTCTTTGGCTATTACCCCGCCAACAAGGCGGCGCGGCTTGATCCCATCGAGGCGCTGCGGTACGAATAAGAACTGCTAAGCCCTGTACAATCGCGCCCGGAAACAGTATACTAATAAACAAGAGCCCCGCCGCAATTTGATTTGCGGCGGGGCCGTTTAAGGAAAAGGCGCGTTTTTATGACTTACCTGGATTATGCCGCCAACACTCCCGTGCGGGAGGAGGTTCTTTTCGCCTTTTGCGAGGCGGCGAAAGCCTATCCCGCCAACCCCAACTCGCCCCATGGGCTTGGAAAGCTGGCGGAGGAGCGGCTTATAAAAAGCACAACGCATATACTGGAGCTTCTTGGTTGTCTAGGCTGGGAGCTTATTTATACTTCGGGCGCCACGGAATCAAATAACCTCGCCATAAAGGGCGCTACGCAATACTACCGGGGGCGGGGCAAGCACATCGTCACCACATTTTTAGAGCACTCCTCCGTCCACGGGGCAGTGGGCGCGCTGCAGGCTGCGGGCTGCGAGGTGGAGTATGTAAGGCTGCTGCCGGACGGAAAAATAGACATTGCGCATCTAGGCAGCCTCCTTCGCCCGGATACCGTGCTGTTTTCCTGCTGCTATGTGGACAGCGAGCTTGGCATAGTGCAGAACATTGACGAGATTGGCAGCTTTTTAAAGTCGAATAGCCCCAATACGATATTCCATGTGGATGCCACGCAGGCGGTGGGGAAACTGCCCGTATCCTTATCGCAGGCCGACCTAATTAGCTTTGCGCCGCACAAATTCTATGGCCTCAACGGGATCGGCGCACTCATAAAACGGCCCGACCTGCTGCTGGAGCCTCAAATGCACGGCGGGCACAGCACAACGGCTTACCGCAGCGGCTCGCCCGCGCTCGCACTGATCGTCTCCATGGAAGAGGCGCTTTCGCTTGCTTATGCGGAACTGGAGCAAAACATAGCAAGGGCGCATGCGCAGAACGCGCTTTTGCGCGCGCATTTTAAACAATATCCGGGCGTCTTAGTCAACAGCCCCAAGGACGCGCTGCCCTTTATCCTGAACATCAGCGTACCGGGGCGGGGTGCGCCGCAGTTTATAGGGATGCTGGAGGAAAAGGGCTTTACGCTTTCGGGCAAATCCGCCTGCACCGCACCAAAGGCGGTGTCCCGGCCCGTATTTGCGCTGACGAATGACCGCAAGCTTGCGCTTTCCACGCTGCGCGTAAGCTTAGGAAGGTGGACGACGGATGAGGATATACGGGCGTTTCTTGCGGCGTTTGACGCATGCTATTTGGAGATCGGGAGGAAGTAATGGACAGGCTGCAGGAAATCGAACGGAGCATCATCAAAAAGTTCCGCAAGGAGATCTGGCGCAACTTCATGTTGGCTGTGGGCCGTTACGAGCTGATACAGGAAAACGATAAAATTGCCGTATGCATTTCGGGTGGCAAGGATTCGATGCTGATGGCAAAATGCATGCAGGAGATCCAGCGCCACGGACGGGTGCCGTTTGAGCTGGAATTCCTTGTGATGGACCCCGGGTACAACAGGGAGAACAGGCGGCGCGTGGAAGACAACGCTACGCTGCTTGGGCTGCCTATCCGCATATTTGAAACGGATATCTTTGATATCGTGGCGGATGAAGAAAAATCCCCCTGCTACCTTTGCGCAAGGATGCGGCGCGGCGCGCTTTACAGCCGTGCAGAGGCTTTGGGCTGCAACAAAATCGCTCTCGGCCACCATTTTGACGATGTCATCGAAACCATACTCATGAGCATGCTCTACGGCGGGCAGGTCCGCACCATGATGCCCAAGCTCCACAGCACGAATTACCCCAAAATGCAGCTGATACGGCCCATGTACCTTGTGAAGGAAGAGGATATCCGCCACTGGTGCAGGTACAACGAATTGTCTTTTATCCAGTGCGCCTGCCGGTTTACGGAAAACTGCGTGCTGGGGGACAACGGCGGCGGCGGGAAGCGGCAGGAGATGAAGGAGCTCATCAAAGGCTTTCGCAAGATCGACCCGAAGATCGAGCAGAACATATTCGCAAGCGTGGAGAAAATCAATCTTGCCACCGTCATCAGCTACCGAGATGAAGACGGCGTCCACAGCTTTTTGGACGGCTATGACGACAAAACAGGCGGGGACGATATGGAGTAAGCTTGTCGAAAAAGTACCTTGCGGTACTTTTTTGGGGTTGAGGCAGGCGCCAAAGGCAGCAAACGGTCCAGTGGACCGTTTGGAGGCCGAAACGGGCATCCGTTTGCCGGATGCCCCGGGCAGAAAAGGCCGGTAAGTCCCTAAACGGGGCACGCCTCGTGCACTAGGCCTGCGGGCCGTCGTAAGAGAGCACCGCTCGTAAGGGAATGGTGCGACCATTGGCGAACTGTGAAGTGGCCCCGCCCCCCCAAGGCTGCCTGGCGCAGAGTCACGCAAAAAGACTTGTTAGCGTATATATACAGTACCGGATGATGTATAGGCTTGTGAGATTGGCTGAAATTCAATATTTATTCACGCAAAACCGTACCGGAGATGGTATAATACCCATAAGTACCGCGTCTGTTGGCGCGACGAATCGGAAGGTTACATGAATCGACAAACGAAGCGCCGGCCTCCCCTTGCGCCCGCAATGGCGCGCGGTGCAGCCGGAAACGCAAAACGCATCCCTGGAAGCCGCGTCCTATCCCGCGCAACACGCGTTCGGATGCATGCGGCGTCGGCACGTATGCGCAGCTTTCTCGCCGCGTTTGCCATCCAGGTGAAAAAACGCTCCCCTCGTGCTTTAACGGTATTGGGCACATTTCTTGTGATCGTCATAGGCATACCGGCCGCCCTTCTCATAGGGTCCGGCAACAAAAATGCAGAAACTTCTTTGCCTGCCGCCGCGTCCACGCCCACGCCGCCCAGCCTGGTGATGGATGTCGGCGCGACTACGCTCAGCGCGGGCGGGCAGGAAATCGCTACCGCGTCCGGCATCGTGCCTACGCCCTTGCCATCGCCATCGCCCACGCCCGAACCGCATCCGGACAATACCATAATTACGGAAGGTATGGAGGCGCCCGTGGTGGCGGAGATTCAGGAACGCCTGATGGAGCTTGGCTACATGGATTGGGATGAACCTACAACCAAGTACGGCCCCATCACCAAGGGCGCCATCAAGCTGTTCCAGCGCCAGCATGAACTCACAATCGACGGCTGCGTCGGCACGGAAACCTACAACCTTTTAATGTCCGACCAGGCGCAGAAATATGTCATTTCCATAGGGATAGAGGATCACGACGTCAAGGAACTGCAGATCCGTCTGCGCGAACTTGGATATCTGGATAAAGCGACCGAATACTTTGGCACAGATACCGAAGCCGCCGTGAAGAAGTTCCAGGAACGCAACGGGTTAAACCCGGACGGCAAGGTCGGCGAGCAGACGCGCGAGCTTTTGTACAGCGAGGACGCCAAGGCGAATTACTTTGAGCGCGGCGAAGTGAGCGAGACGCTCCGTACCTACCAAAGCAAGCTCAAAAAGCTTGGGTATCTTACCACCGAAGCGGACGGCAAGTACGGCGACGATACGGAGAACGCCGTAAAGCGCTTCCAGGAGCGCACCGGCTTGATTGCGGATGGTTATCTTGGCCCGCAGACAATCGAATATCTGATGTCCTCGGACGCGCAGGCAAACGCGCTGATGATCGGCATGAAAGGCTCCGACGTGGAAAACGTGCAGGAGCGCCTGAAGGAGCTCAAGTACCTCAAGACGGTGGACGGCTACTTCGGTTCCGATACGGAAGCCGCCGTACGTGCGTTCCAGGATCGCAACGATCTTTCCGTGGATGGTAAGATCGGTAAAAAGACCATGAGCGTGCTGATGTCCTCGGACGCCAAAAAGGCAAGCAGCTCAAGTTCATCTAGTTCCGGTTCTTCCGGATCGAGCAGTTCCGGCTCCTCGGGTTCAAGCTCCGGCAGTTCCGGAAGTTCCGGTTCTTCCGGGTCCTCCGGCAGCAGCGGTTCCATCCCGAACGGCGCGAATGTGGAATCGTTCATCGCCATCGCGCAATCCAAGCTTGGTAGTAGGTATGTGCGCGCGGGCAAGGGCCCCGATAAATTCGATTGCTCCGGCTTTGTATACTGGTGCCTCAACCAGGTGGGCGTGAAACAGGGGTATATGACCTCCTCTGCCTGGCAGAAGACCACGAAGTACCAGCGCATCTCCAGCATGAGCGATCTGGAGCGCGGCGATATCGTCAGCTTCAAGGGGCATGTGGGTATTTACCTGGGGAACGGCAAAATGATAGACGCATCCTCAAGCGAGGGCAAGGTCCGCATCACCGGCAGCACCGCAATCCAAAACTCCTCTTACTGGAAGAGCCACTTCGTGGCGGGCTTCAGGGTGTTCTAGCCGGACAGGCCTAATAGGAACTTAACGCAAATCCCCGGCCATAACGGCCGGGGATTTTTGTGCCCATATATTTCTACATGACAAAGCGATCTGTTGAGCCTTGATTCTTAGTGTCATTTTTGCTATCATCAATGCTTGTGTGCCTATCAACAAAACAAAAGGAGTAACCCCGGTAATGCAAACCAATGAGACGAAACTTACCACCGCAGATCCTTCCGCCCTTGGCTTGTTTGGCCTCGCCATGGTCACGCTGGTCGCTTCGAGTCAAAAGCTTGGGTGGACGAGTGGCTTATCCCTTGTGCTGCCCTGGGCCGTATTCTTAGGCGCGGTTGCACAGCTGTTTGCCGCCGTCGGCGACAGCAAGCGCAACAATGTGTTCGGCACCACCGCGTTCGGCGCGTATGGTCTGTTCTGGCTGGGCGTGTCCTTTACCTGGCTTGTAAAACTGGGCGCGTTTGGCGTGGCTTTGCAGGCAGATGCGGACGGCCATCAGCTTGGCGTCGCATTTCTAGGATATCTTCTGTTTACGCTCATCATGACATTCGCCTCGTTGAAAACCAACAAAGTGCTTACAGTGATATTTGTTCTTATCGATCTTCTGTTTATCGGTCTCACGTTCAGCACTTTGGGCATTGCGGAAGGCTTCATGCACATGCTCGCGGCTGTTTCGGAGCTTTTGATCGCGCTTGTATCCTTTTACGGCTGTGCTGCCAATGTGGTCAACGCAACATATGGGCGCGTTGTGCTGCCCGTGGGGGCAAGTTTCCGCAGCTAACGGATAAAAATCCGCGGATAGTCCGCAGAGCTTTTTGCGGCATGGGTAAAGCCGCCTGATCCTTAGGATTGGGCGGCTTTTCACACTCTTTACGTTTGTAATATGTTGGAGTTTGATTCTGCACTTGCCAGCGGGATTCATTTGGGATTATCATAGGAATATACATATCAAATGCGGCAGCGAGGGCATCGAAAATGAAGCATACTTTCAAACGGCTTGCGGTTCTTCTGGGAGTATTCCTGTTGTTACCCGCGTCTGCGCAAGCGGCTACGGGGGTCCCGCAGGAGGCGATCGACGCGCGGGAAAGCGTGTTCCGCATTTTTTGCGAGGATGAAGAGTGGGAATATTCCGGTTCCAGCTTTGTAATCTCAGCGGATGACCGTGGGACCTATATCGCTACCAACTACCATGTGGTGGAGGATGCTTTTGAAGATACCATCGTCATTGTGCTGCATGACGGGGAGGAACTGCCGGTTGAAATCGTCGGGTACGATCAGGATGCGGACTTATGCATTCTAAAAACGGTTGACGCCATAGAAAACGTCACGCCATTAAAGCTTGCAAAGGATGAGGAAATCGACGTCGGCCGCGCCGTATACACGCTGGGGTTCCCCGGGGCGGGGGATTACCTGCTGGATGAATACGCCTACGCCGTTAATGATATTACCGTAACGGACGGTATTATCAGCGCAGTTAAGCATGTCACGGTAGGCGGCAGTGAAATTACGATGCTTCAAATGAACGCAACCATCAATTCCGGCAGTTCGGGCGGGCCGCTCTTGAACAGCAGGGGAGAGGTTTTGGGCATCAATTCATTGCAGATTGCCGAGGCAAACGACGTATATGCGGCTGTCAGCGTGAACCACCTGAAAGATCTGCTGGAGGAATACGATGTCTCTCTGCCTGTGGAGGAAGAAAAGCCTCAGCAGGCGGCAACGGCCAATACAGCGCAGACAAACGAAGCGGGCGGCTCCATATTGATACCGGTACTCATTGGGGTGGTTGTTGCGGCTTTACTTGCCATGGGGGTATTTTCCCTGGTGAAGTTCCGGAAAAAACCGATTTCCCTTGATGTGCTGATGCAAAGAAGGCTTCAGCCCTACTCCATGGAGGAAGCGAAACAAAAACTTCAGCCAATCATCAACAACCTTGTTCCCCTTCATATCCGCGGGGAGGTGCATGGGAGCATCTATCCCGCCAATATAGTTGTGGACCAGTTCGGAAATCTTGCTTTGGGAAGACCCCATAAGCAAAGCGGCGTAAACAGGCAGACCGCTCCTTATGTATCCATGGAGCAGTATGCCGCGGACGGTACTGCGGGTACCTATTCGGACGTATATGCGCTTGGCGCGGTATTGTATTATCTCATCACAAGAAAAGAGCCGGACACGGTGCTTGTCCGCCTGCAAAATGATACGCTGCAGGCGTCGCTGGATGCATCCTTTATTACGGAAAGGGAACGGGCGGCTTTATTGACTGCGCTGGCGCTGAAAAAGGAAGAACGCCTGCACGATGTGGGCGCGTTTTCAAACGCGCTTCGGATTCAAAGTCAACCGCTCATGCCCGTTCAAAATCAACCGCTCATGCCTGCTCAAAATCAGCCTTCCATACCCGCTCCTATGGGCCCTGCGCAGGCCCATTATCCCCGCCGGCATCGTGTGCGGGGCAACATATCAAGGCCCGCAGTGCTGATTACATGCGGCGTCCTGCTGTTTGGCGTTCTCGGCACCATATGGATGATCAACGGCATTCGCTACCGGCAGGCGATCAGCTATTTGGATCAGGAGAATTACGCGGATGCGCGCAATTCGATTTCCGGCACCCTTATGATGTATCAGGACACAGCGGAGCTGGCCTACTATATCAATTCGGCTTATTTCCTTGAACTTGGGTATTACGATGAGGCGAAGGAGCGGTTTGTTTCCCTGGGCGATTATCGAAACGCAAAGGAAATGGCGCAGGAATGCGACTACCGAAAAGCGCTGGCGACACTTGAAACCGGCGATTACGCTGCCGCAAAGAAAGCGTTCGAGGTGTTGGGCGACTATTCCGATGCGAAAAATATGGCGCTTGAGTGTGAATACCAAAGGGCGTCCGATTTCTTAAAGGAAGAGCAATATGATGCGGCTCGGCGCATATTTGAAGAGCTTGCCGGTGCCAATTACCGGGATGCAAACGACATGGCGAAAGAAACGATTTACCAGAAGGCCATGGGTATTTATGAGCGCTTCATAAAAGCGGATCCTGAGGATCGATATGATATCAGAATTGACGTTGCAAAGGATTTACTTTATTCCATTTACGGATATTCCGACGCAGGTCAAATGACTATTTGGGTTGACAATGTGATTTATCAGGAAGGTGTTCTGTGGTTTGATAAAATCGTAGAGCTTCACCAGGACGGATATCCAAATTCTGACCTGCCTGGAGCGGATGATCTGTATGAATCGTACTTAACAAAAGCACAGTATTATTTCTGGCTTAGTCCAGTGATGGAAGATAGCAACCGCTATATTGAGGTCTGTACATTATTGGCGGACGGCACAATCGACTGGCCGGAGACAAGTAAGCGATTGACTAGGTTTTTGCAGTTTGAACCGGCGAAGGAGATCATCTTATGCGATTCGCTTATAAACTACTTCCTCATTGGCTCTTGGAAGGGGGACGGCCGGTATTTTAAAGTTAAAACGGATGATGATGGATATCTCTTCAGTGATAATTTTATTACCATCTATGAAAGCGGATATCATGTCATCATTGAAGATCTTGAGTATTCCGTTGGCAACGATAAGCGCGGTTGGAAAAAGGTTGTCAGATTTTCCTTTACAGACAGCAATACAATGGAGGCCTATCTGTTCTCAAACGGAAAGACATATACGCTCAAAAGGCAATAACTTGTTCGCATAATAGGCTGCGATGTTAGCTACATCACCTTCCGAATATTGAACATCGCGTTGAGCGACTGATAATCCGTAATGGGGAAATCTTCAATCGTGCGGAAGCTGACCCCGCCTAAGCCATAGATCCTTACCAACTCCAAAATGGATTGGCTGGTGCATCTGTTGGCGCACCAGACGATGGTTTCATTGCCCATAGTGTCGGTATAGCTGAAGTACATCGTACCGGTCCGGGAATCCATCTGAAAGCTTGCGCCTACTTGGGCGGCAAGGCGCTCCGCCTCCGCAATGGTTAATAAAGCAGGCGACGTTTGGGGCTGAGCAAGCGGTTGCGAGTAGAAGCAGCAGTTGGGGACTCCTATGATGAGTTTCCATTCGGGAACGAGTTCCGTTGAAAAATCCATCGCCTGCTGCGCCAGGTCCAATACCGGCGCTTCCAAATTGACATTGCAGGCCCATTCGTTGGTTCGAATGAGGAACCGGTCGGCCAATGTTTCATATTCCGCTGCCGGAAGCAACTGCGCCAGGGCGCTTTCTTGGCTTAAAATCGTTATGATCCGAACAACAATGAACATTTGATGATTTTGCGCGTGCAGCATGTCTTCAAGCTCTTGTATAAAGCTGATATATGCCGGAAAATTCTCCGGGGTAACAAACTCAAAATCGATATTGGCGCCATAATAGTTGTTTTCGCTTACGGCCGCCACAATTTCAGAAATGAGCATTTGCCTGGTCGCGGGGTTGCCCAGCACGGCGTGAACCAGCGCGCTGGAATATAATCCGTCTTCGGATGTATTGGATACGACCAGCATGGGCGCAACTTTAAATTGCCGGGCGGTTTCTATCATCTGCATATTATTGACGCCAACCAGGTGTCCGGACAGCGTAATCCGGCCGCCGATAATGCTTAAATACGTCAGATAGGGCAAAACCTCGCGCAGATACGCCTCATCGACATCGGGGTAGACGTAGCCGTTGGTTTCAATCGCGGGACGTCCTTGGGGGAAGGGCGGCAGCTGGACCGTCTCGCCTATTACAAGCGCGCGTTCAGTGATCCCTGGATTGACGGACACAAGCTGGCGCGTTGTCATGCCATGCTTTCTGGCAATGGAATATATGGTATCGCCCGGCTGCACGATGTACTCGTTCAATTGCCTCACACCCATCCTTCCACACGGTATCATCTTATTCATATGAGGCATGAATGCGCGCCATGCTTTCGAATGAAGGAAACTGTAAGTTTGTTCCAGACGGGTCGACTACAGTTCGCTCTGATATTTGCTCATTAAAACCATGCCGATGACGTTATAGGCCGCATACACCGTCACAACGGCCAGCGTCATCCAAAGCGGGGCGGAAATAAGTATGTTCAGATAAGCGACCGCCATAATAAGCCACTGCGTAATATCGCCCGCTTTGGCCTTTGCACGGTTGCGGATCATCGTGTTCCGCTCATCCTTATATTCGATTTTCTTTTGTCTCTCAAGTTCGGGATGCTTGCGCTCCACATGCTGTGTGACGAGGCTGGAGACGCTTACGCTAAACAATCCGCCTCCAATGCCGATTAAAGTTCCGGCAACGGTTTTCACACCTTCACTGTCAAAATAGAAGCTTGCCCCGATACAACATAAACTCAGTAGTAACGCCGCAATGGCAAAAATGCGTTTCTTATTCATGGTTTTCCTCCTCATAGATAAAAATCTCTTCAATCGACATTTCAAAATAGCGCGCAATTTTGAAGGCAAGCAGTATGGAGGGGTTGTACCTGCCGTTTTCCAGCGAGCCGATCGTTTGCCGGGATACCTCCAGGGCCGCCGCCAGTTCCTCCTGTTTGATGCCACGCTGCTTGCGTATTTCTTCCAGCTTGTTTTTCAATTGATCGCCTCCCAGTCTGAAATGGAAAGTAAGCTTTACATGATCAGAATACTACAACACCTTGCTCATGTCAAGCATACTTTCCATAAATGGTCTTCGGATTTATTTTCGGGAACAGAGAGGATTTCATTTGGGGCTTTGCTTTCCTTTTTGCGTTGTGTTATAATCGATTGGGACTTGCGCCCGTAGCCCAGTTGGATAGAGCGACAGACTCCGACTCTGTAGGTCGCACGTTCGAATCGTGTCGGGCGCGCCAAGAGAAAACCCCGAGAAACTCTAGGTTTCTGGGGGTTTTTCTATTTCCTGTCTTGCATTCTTTTCGATCTTGTTTTTTGGATTTGGCGCATGATGCTTCAAAAAGCGCAAAATCCAATGTTTTTTTCTTAAGTCAGGCCGGTTTTCCAGCCCGAAGCTCATCTGATTAATTTCGGCGATGCTTGTGCATCGTTGGCGTCTCAATATTTTCCGTTATCTAAGATGGCTTCGCGGGCTGCAATGCTTGCCATTGTTGGTTCCTGAGGCAAGAAAATGTCCAGATAACCGCGCGTTTTAGTACTCGAATCCAACTTGAATTTTCCAACCTCCTGACGTAGTGCAGCAGCTTGCGCAGACATCTCCTCGCTTGTCGCAGAATTCTCTTCTGCGGTGGCTGCATTGGTCTGTATAACAGAGGATACCTGCTCCAGGCCCTGCTTGATTTGCTCAATTGCCGTGGCCTGCTCAGCGGATGCCTGTTCAATGTGGGCGAAACTTTTCGTCACCTTGAGTGTATTTATCCCTACCTCCTGTAAAATTTGCGCGGTTTGCGCTGTCATTTGAGTACCTCTGGATACGGAAGCAACAGAGTTTTGGATAAGCGCTGCGGTCTGTTGCGCGGCTTCCTTGGATTTCGCGGCAAGGATGCGGACTTCTTCGGCTACAACAGCAAATCCCCTTCCGGCGTTTCCGGCGCGGGCCGCTTCAATGGCAGCGTTCAACGCAAGAATGTTGGTCTGGAAGGCAATGTCTTCGATCACCTTGGTAATGTTCACGATTTGAGCGGATGCGGTACCTATTTCCGCCATGGCCTCGGTAAGCTGCTTCATATGATCGTTTCCGGCATTTACGCCAGCGCCAGCCTCATCAAAATAGCAAGAGGCCGCTTTGACGTTTGCCGAATTCTCTGCTGCCTGTTCAGCGATTCTTGTAACGGAAGCATTCAGTTCTTCGATGGAGGAGGCTTGTTCTGTGGAACCTGCTGCAAGAGCCTGAGCTCCGCTTGCAACTTGAGAGGCGCCTGTGCTGACCTGTTCAGAGGCAATATCAATTAATGTCAATATCTGGTTGAGGGACAATGAGATGCCGAGCAGAGCTGTCTTAATGGATGCAAACTCTCCCTCGTATACTTGAGACAGCCGTACTCGCATATCTCCTTGCTGCATGGCTTCCAGCACTGATGTAATTTCACGAATATAATTGTAATACTCACCTAGTCTTACCAAAATTTGGCCCATCGCCTGGGAGAGTTGTCCAACTTCATCTTTGGTAAAAGCCTTTTCATTTATTGAAAGCGTCAGTTCACCTTGGGCAATACGTCTACTGATACCGGTTATGGATTGTATACTCTTTTTTAAGTAAAGCAGGACGCTAATTGCCAGTACAGTCAATACCACTACTATAATTCCAACGGAAACAAGCGACGTGACCGTGGTATTTGCGATTTGCCCCTGAATCGTAGTCGTACTGTACTTTGCATACTCCTCAAGCAGCTCAGTCATAATGTTTATGTTTTCTCTTGCCGAATCGAAAGCTGCAATGTGCGCCTTATAATCTCCGGCTCCGGTTATCGGGTCGTAATTCTCCAGCCACTGGCCGTAACTGACCATGAACTGCTGGTAAAGCTGTTCGAGTGTAACTCCTGCCGTGGAATGCTGAAATACTTTATATAGCTCGTGATTTTCTCGAATTTTCGCATACGCATCTTCCATTCGGGTCTGCACCTGATTTACATTCTCGCTGAAGTCGGCGGTAAGGCTATCCTTCTTATCTGCCGGTATCACGTTTCCTTGGGTCCGCAGGAGCAAAAACTGATCCTCCACGACATAAGCCTGATAAAAATCTCTATCCGCATTGATGAGCGCTGCAGTAGGGATAAAGAGCTCATCATACAGTTTTTCTTGAGTAGCATTATTTACAGAGTTCATTTTGAAGATAAACAGCACGGAAACGGCTACAAGTGCAATTAATGAGGGGATACTTATCAACAACAACTTTAGGGTAATAGACATATTTTTCACAGAAGTCTTCCTCACATTACATGTTTTAGTAGTTGGCTAAAGCAGGGACGGCAGACAGGTGCGGATGTTTCTGAACAGGCGGGAATTGAGAATTTAAGAAATAGTCCCTAAGTATTATTCCAAGTTTCCTTGATATATATTTCGACAAATTTATCATAAATATGACTTATTTTTTAACATTTGTGATAATCAATTATAGGAATAATGCCATTTTGAATGTGTTAGCGGGTTTGCTCATATAGAAATGTTGGCTTCCTTTGGCCTAATATGGTAGGATATGCTTGTATGATATCTGTCATGACTGGCGGTGCGCAGGATACGGCTGAACGATATTGGGAGGAACCTTTATGAAGATCGAGAAGATAAAAAACAGAAACGTTCTATTCAAGTTTCCCGTTACGGATTGGGATTTGAACATCCACCTGATCATGGGGAATAAATACAATTACCTTATCGATACGGGCCTGGGCTCTTTGAGAGTCGCGCCGATTCAGGAGTACATGGAAGGGAACAGGAAGCCGGTTATCGTCATCAATACGCACTACCACTGGGACCATATCTGGGGAAACCATGTGTTCAGGGATTGCCCCATCATCTCCCATACGCTGTGCAGGAAATTGATTGCGGAGAAATGGGAAAGCATGCTGAACAGGAAGAGGCAGTATCTGTTTGGCGTTACGGAGCTGTGCCTACCCAACCTGGTGTTTGACGACGCGCTGTATTTTCCGGATGATAAAATCAGGATATTCCATACGCCCGGGCATACGGCAGACTCCATCAGCGTGCTGGATGAGGAGGAGGGGGTGCTGGACGTCGGGGACAACATCGGCGATAATTTAGACGAGATCGTACCCAATGTCGATGCGGAAAAGCAGGCGTACATCGATACCATACTGAAGTATCAGGCTGTCGATTTTGATACCTGCGTCTCGGGGCATAACGTCGTACTTGAAAAGGGAATATTCGACAGGGTACTAAAAGAGTTCCGGCAGCTATGATGTTCTGCTACCGCACATAAACAAATACAGAACGAGCGTGATTTGATACTTCAACTCACGCTCGTTCTATTTCGTATGGAATGCGGTTATGTATTCGCAGCGCGTATCCGCTCCAAACAGGCGCGCCAGGCGACTTCATACTTGGGGGCGCTGCGGTCGATTGCGGATTTCAGCTCGTAATACTGCCCGTCATGGGTGCTGAATACAATCGTCATTCGGCCATGTATCGCAAAGTTGGCAATCTCTTTCAGTTTTACGGAGTTTTCGCCGATCATAAACCGGTCGCCGTACATCCGAAGCGTCCCTTCCGCGAGCAGTTCTTCCTTGGGCCTGAGGCGAAAGAACCTCTGCCTGGCGTCCTCAAACAGCAGTTCATCATCGGAAGCGGAGAAAGCGCGCTGAAAAAAGGCTTCCGTCTGCCACAGATCCCATTGAGTTACGGTGGAGTAGGGAAGGGTATCGCCTTCGAGCATGCCGTATTCCGTATAACGGCCATGTAGCCCACAGGCGCACGCAAACCGGTCGTCTTTACTCTCAATGGTTTGCACGCGCTTGCAGGAGGGGCACAGGTAAAGCCCCGCCTCAATGCCTTCCGCCAGGCCCTTGCCAACAAAGCGTATATGCTCCACTGCCTGGCGGGCATATGCGTCCTCGCTCAGGTCATGTTTGATAATGGCATTGACCTCTTCGTTGGTCATGTTTTTCAGCTCTTCGGGAGAATAGCGGGCGACCTCATAACCGCGCATTTTTCCGCGCCGGATTGTCTTGGACCAGCGCGGGGAGGCGAAATAGCCCCCCTCGATACGGTAGGTAACGAGCGCCGCGCCGCTTGCGCGCACGAGCTTCCCGGTGGAAGGAAGAATATCGCAGGTGAGGCCGTTGAATGAGCGGTCCCCTTCCGCGAATATGCATACATTGTGGCCCGCGTGGACGGTTTTGAGCACTTCCATTACGGTACGCGCGTCCGTCGTCCCCTTGACGCGGGAGATGGGGGCAAAACCGGCGCGCAGCAGTTTGGAGGCAAATCCCGCACGGAATACGTGCTCGCCAGCCACAAAGTACATGTGTTCTCGGTAACTTACTGACACCATCAGAGGGTCGTAATTCGTATTGTGGTTACTAAGAATAATGCAGGGGGAGGGAAGCGCGTTCTCTTTTGCCCAGGTATACCCAAAGCGAAGCTTTACAAACAGCTTGACGGGTCGGCGGAAAAACTGGTAGATCCAAACATGGCGCCTGAAGTTTTTCATATGACTCCTTATATACGAGGATAACTCCACTCATATTGTAAACCATTTTAGGCGTTTTGTGCTATTGTAAAACAATAAACAGGCAAAGCTGAGGTCAAAACTTAATCCGGCCAGGAAGTATGGCAAAAAATAAAAAAGGCGCAACCATGCGCCAGATGAATCCATTTTCTTCACTGGAGGTTATTCTTCCACCACCAGAGCGGGTGAATCCTCCCGGGGTGGTGTCACGGCCTGTGCGGATTTTAAGGCCTGCACGAGCGTCGAAAGCTTGTCGTAGGGCTTGAGTGCAATGTTTGCGGCGGGGACATACAGCGTGTCGCCGGAAAGCGGCAGCACGCCCTGCAGCGGGTTTATGGTGAAATGGTAGGGCTGCTTGGCGTCCGGCCCTTTGGTAAGGAAGAACACGTAAACGCCGCCCAGTTGCAGGCGGGGCGTTTGTCCGGCGGTGAGTTCCATATGCTGCAGCGTTGTGGCGTCCAGCATGCCGCCGATGCGTTCGGGGCTGAATACCATATGCAGTTCATCCGCGTAGGACAATGAACCCTTCATCACGCCATAGGCTTCCACGGTGACGATGGATGCGGAATATTGCGCCTTTTCCACCGCGCCGCCGTTGCGTATGGAAAATGCTGTATCCTTCATCTGCGGGAACTGCGTGACCTTGCCGATGAATATCTCGTCGGAAGCCGAAGTGAGGGAGGAGATGGAGTCATAATAGTAAACGGGAGCGGGGGCGCTGATTACGGTGGCAAGCGCCTGAATTTCCTTCTGGAGTGCGTCCAAAGAAATCCGCTTGCCGTCCCAGATCACTTCGCTGTCCACAATGGGCATGGGCGCGCCGGAAATAACGGAGTATCCGGTCAGATCCTCCGCATAATTGACGTCTTCACCCTGGCCAAGGAAAAGAAGATAAGTTTCGCCGGTGTTCATGGGGCTTGTGGTGCAATGAACGATATCGCCTATTTGGGCGTTTCCGGCGTAGACTTTCGTAACGGTGAGATCATAGCAGGTGTTGCCGGAAGCGTCGATATGGCTGCCCGTGCATTCGCCCGAAACGATGAGCGAGGCATTCCGGTACTGCGCGCGTAAATCGGAGAGCAGGCGCTCTTCCGCGGCAGGGGAAGAAACCACCACGTTTGTGGCGGGCGGTATCGGCGTGCAGGCGGTTACGATCAGGCAGACGAGCAATATGCTCAAAAGCCGAAATCCTTTGCCCATGCGATCCCTCCCCTCCAATAGCGCATCCTTGCGCACTGTTTGCGTAAAAGCATGTTCACGCACTATTCATACTATAGACGATTAAGCAGCCATTTTGGTTGCATGACACAGGAAATTCACAAAAAGTTTATGGGAAAAGCATAAACGGTCATATAAAATTTTCCAAAATAAGAGCGCGTGGGAATTTACATCTCCCGCCTTCCTGTGAGCGCCTTGCCCAGCGTGACTTCGTCGATGTATTCCAAATTCCCGCCTATGGGAATGCCATGCGCAATTCTTGTCACGCGTACATTTTTCACTTTCAGTAGCTTTGCGATATAGGAGGCGGTCGCTTCGCCCTCCACATCCGGGTTGGTGGCGAGGATCACTTCTTTTACGCCGCCCTTGTCCACCCGGTCTATCAGCTCCTGTATGCGGATATCCTCGGGGCCTACGCCGTCCATGGGGGAAAGGGAGCCGTGCAGTACATGGTACCTGCCGCCGAACTCGCGAGATTTTTCCATGGCCAGCACGTCCCGAGCGTCCTGCACCACACAGATCACGCCGTTGTCCCGCGCCGCATCCGCGCAGAGCGCGCATGGGGCGGTATCCGTGTAGCTGCCGCAGACGGGGCAGCAGAATACTTTCTCCCGCGCATGCAGGATAGCCTCCGCAAGCTCGGCCGCCTGGGTTTTAGGCACCTCCAGCATGTGGTACGCAAGGCGTTGCGCGCTTTTCATGCCGATGCCGGGGAGCCGCGCAAGCTGCGCGGTCAACCGTGCGATTGGTTCAATGGCCTGCAGCATAGACTAGAACCCAAGGTTCATGCCGCCGGTAATTTTGCCCATTTCGGCGTTCATCATTTCATCCGCCATGCGGAGCGCTTCATTGGTGGCAGCCGTTATCAGATCCTGCAACATTTCGACGTCTTCCGGATCCACGCAAGCTGGGTCGATTTCGATATTCTTGACTTCCTTGCGGCCGTATACGGTGACTTTCACCACGCCGCCGCCCGCTTGCGCGGTCAGTTCGCGCGCACCAAGCTCTTCCTGCTTGCGCACCATATCCTGCTGCATTTTCTGGGCCTGCTTCATCATTTGCTGCATATTCATGCCGCCGCCCATGCCCGGGAAACCACCCTTTGCCATATAGGAATCCTCCTGAAAACTGCTTTTTTATTCTACCCAGTATACCATATCCGTCTATGGATTGACAAACGCAACGCCTAACCTTCTATATGCAGTTTGTCGCCAAACATGCGCTGCATCTCTAGGGTTTTGGGGTCATTGGTCGGCTTTTGCGCCACAATGATACGGATCTGCAGTTCCGGCTCCACCGTCTGCAGCAGGTTCTTCAATATTTCAATATGCTTGGGGACGTTAAGCGCCGTCGCGTGCGTGGACTGCACGGGCGGGAACATAGCGGTTAGCATGTTGCCCTCCCGCACGGCGCTGTGCGCCGCCGTCGCCATAACATAAAGCGAAAGATTCTGCTTCTGTAAGAGCTGTTTGAGCGTCTCCCAGGCCGGGTCAAACGCGCCGCCGTTTGCGGGCGCTGCCGCGGGTTTCGGGGAGGAAGCTGGCTTTGCGGGCATAGCCTGCGCAGGGGCCTTTTGCGGTACCGGCTCGTCCGCGTAAAAGGCGGGCTCTTCGGGCGGGGGCACGAGGTCGTCCGCAGGCGCTTCCCAGGGAGGCGTATCCTGAACCGGAGGCGCTGCGAGTCTTTGCGCGCTCTGTGCAGGCTGCGGCGCGGCAGGAGAGGGAGCTACAGGCTGTATCGTTACCGGGATGGCTCCGCTGAGCTTCGCCTCCAGTTGCGCGATCCGCTCCTGCAGTGCGATGAGCGCGCCTTCGTCTTCCGGGCGGCAGATGCGCACCAGCATGGACTCCAGCAGTACGCGCGGCTGGCGCAGCCACTTCATTTCACTTTGGGATTTTGTTAAGAGCTCCAGCGCCCGCAGCAACCGTTCCTGGGAAGCGGCCTCCGCCTGTGTGCGGTAGCGGGCCATGGTTTCCGCCGTGCAATCTAAAAGCTCGCGGCAGTCCCCGCACGCTTTTGCAAGCAGCAGCGCGCGCAAATGCTGGGCAAGGTCCTGCGTAAATACGCCCATGTCGCGCCCGCTGCGCACAAGCGCGTCAAACTGCGTAAGTGCGCGGGCGGCGTCGCCCTTTAAAAGCGCTTCCGCCATATCAAACAGAAAATCCTGCTGCATGGAGCCAAGCACATCGTACACATCCCGTTCGGTTACATGCCCGCCGCAGAATGCCAGGCACTGGTCGGCAAGGCTCAGCGCGTCCCGCATGCCGCCGTCCGCCGCGCGGGCGATGGCAAGCAGACCGCCTTCCTCGATCATTGCGCCCGCTTCGGATAATACTCCCTGAAGCACGCCCACCATATCTGAAAGCGAAAGCCGGTGGAAATCGAACCGCTGGCAGCGGGAAATGACGGTAGGCAGTATTTTCTGCGGTTCCGTTGTGACAAGCAAAAACAGGATGTGGGCGGGCGGTTCCTCCAGCGTCTTTAACAGCGCATTGGAAGCGGCGTTTGAAAGCATGTGCAC
>JAEYHP010000076.1 GCA_023409435.1 Bacillota bacterium
CCTTGTCCAGCCCATATCCTTGAAAACGCTTTTTGCCATAGCTGATCTGTTTCATATACCTCCCGCAAAGTTCCTGGAGTTTGAGGAGTCATAAAGACCTGAACCCAATAAATAAAAAAGAAACGGCTGTATAAAATCATTCATACAGCCGCTTCGTATTCTTCTAGGTTCCAAGTTCCGTTAAAAGGCCATCATTTTATCTACAGAAACATCCTTTTGCAATAGCATTTTCGATTTATTGCCCCACAGCCAATTGCTCCGGGGTCAGTATGGGAATTGTGGTAAGCGCAGGGTCGGGGCCGTTGACATATGTCCTGCCATTGATGGGGTTCCATTTATAATGATGGAAATCCGCCACTTTAATCTCAGTACCGTCGAGGTTCAGGTAATGGATATAGGTCTGCACTTCCCTGCCCGGGCGCGCTTTTGCGTACTCATAAGACTGACCGGGCGCTATGACCGTCTCATCCGGCGCAATAGCGGTATTGTAGTAATAATTCATGGACGCCGAGCCGAAGTGCCCCATATCCTTGAACGAAAAATCCAGTATCACCGGCCCAAGCTCCGCATCCACAACGGGCCGTCCGTAAATTTCCACCGTCACGTTCTTATCCTTGGGGTTCACATAGGATACCATGTAAACGGGTATGTCGTACTGATTTTTGATCTTCAAATCCGGCGCGCCCGTGCTGATTGTGGCGTCCAGCCCCAGCGGAATATAGTCCGACGATATGGAGTGGTGCGTGGAATCGGTAATTTCGAGAGCCGAGCGGATCGCCGCGTTGTATACGGTGCTCGAAATCTGGCACACGCCGCCGCCCGCCTGCATCGTATAGCCGCCGTTGGAAATGCCCGCAGCTTCCTTCCAGCCGCTATTTAGCGACCTGGGACCCGCCTGCTCGTTGATGGACCATTCCTGGCCGGGTTGGAGTATGACGCCGTTGATAATGCCGGAAAGCTTGGCGACATTCCAGTTGCGGCTATAGCCGTAATGCTCGGAATAGCTGGACGTCCAGGAAGAAATGAGCTGGGTGTCGGACTTGAGCTGCTCGAGCGTTATTTCGGGTTCTATGGGCGTGACCGGCGCAACGATGGCCTGATAATTCCCGGTTTGCACGGCATTGACGATCGCATCCGCCACGGCCTCCATATCCACAGACCGGCCAAGAACGCCATCTGTATACATAAAGCGCGAGATGTCCGCGTCCTTGGGAATATAGTCCTTCACATATTCGTCGTTTTCCCAGAAAAGGTACCGAAGTTTATTGGGCATATCCGCGGCAGCAATGCGCGCAAGCTCCGGGAGTTTGATTTCATCCCCTGAGGCGGCAGCTTCGATCATATCCTCCATATCCTGCTCGTAGGGCGCGCCGTCGGGCAAATGACCCCAAGGCGTAAACACATAGCTCGCGTTCACAGGCTCTTGATCGAGCGTAGCTTTAAGCGGGAGCAGCACGGAAAGTATCTTTTCCCGGTCCGCCTGTACGGTTACGGGAAAGTCCACACCCTGCTCCTCGGTGTCCTTTATGGCCTGTTTGCGTTCTTCAAGCGTTCCCGTATGCCCATGGGAAAGCGCCTGCTCCATCGCCGATTCATAATCCGTGGTAATTCCAAGATCCTGGGCGTTATATTGGAAAAACTCGCCTTCCACGTCGATGGATACCTGAACTTTATTCAGCAGCGTATCCTGTAGAGAAGCCGTGGCCGAGAGCGCCTCGTCCCTGGTCATTCCCGAAAGATTGATGCCGCCTACGGATACGCCTTCAAGCACGTTCACGTTATCCATGATACGGTTGTTCTGATCGATCGTATACGCCGCGAAGGCCAGAAGGGCTCCTAGCGTAATACAGATGAAGGCAACCAATATGCCTTTTTTCCCTTTTTGTTTTCTAACAGGCTTGTTTTCGGCCATACCCCATACTCCTTTACGTGGACCACACGCAGGCGATACCGCACCCGCGCATTACTCTTTTCAAATTAGCCTGATTTTGTCCGCAGTTCCGGGTACAATAATCATTACCCGGTTATTATACCATGTAACATGGACGCGCATAAAGTCATTCGCGAGAGATTATCTCTTTTTTTGCCGAAAAAAAGTTCCATTTCAGGAAGATACGATAAATTTTTTGTAAAGAGAGCTTGACTTGACTTGCCCCCAGGGTGACTGTATAGTGAAAACCGTAACGGGCAAATGATTTATTCGTTTGTGCCAAATCGATTCCCCCGGCGCGGAGGAAAGCAAAGGAGCGAGAGCAACGGCACCCTTCCGTTTTAAACTGGATGGCGGCGCATATACAAAGGCGGAAAGAAAGATCGTGGATTATTTTTATCAGCATCTTTCGTCCATTCCCCGCCTTTCCATCGGCGAGCTTTCCGCGCAACTGGGTGTGAGCAGCGCCACGCTTTCCCGCTTTGCCCGCCATGTCGGATACCGGGATTTTAAAGAGCTGAAAACTGCCATACTCGAGCAGACTCAGGAAGAACCTCCCGCCCAAAAGCTTTTCGTAACGCTGGACCAGCCGGGAACGCTCGACGTTGCTGCGTTGCTTAGCCACCAGCAATATTGCCTTGCGAAAACGATTGAAAACAGTTCCTCTGCGGAAGCAGAGCGCGCGGTGGAGGCTATGGTCTCGGCGCGGAAGGTATTTCTTTATGGCAAAGGCGCCGCACATTGGCTGTCGGGGCTGCTGCAGTTTCGGCTCAACCGGTTCTCCATGCAGACCGTGCTGCTGCCTGGTGGCGGCTCGGAACTGTTCGAGGCGCTTGTGCATGCGGGGGAAGGCGACATTGTGGTGCTTTTTGGATTTTCGAAACTCCCGCGGGAAGCCAGGGTCATCCTGCGCCACAGCAAAAAGGCCGGTTACCGCACCGTCCTGATTACCAGCATGCTTTTTAACGGGGAAGCCGACCGTGCGGACATCAACCTGTTCGTCTACCGCGGGGAAGCCAGCGAATACCATTCCATGGCCGCTCCCGCAGCGCTGGTGGACGCGCTGGTGGTTTTAATCGCGGAGCGGCTGGGAGAGACCGGCCTGCAGCGGCTCAAAGACCTCTACCAACTCAAGGAACTGTACTTTTCGGACATTCCGCGGTAGCGGGGTACCGGATACAAGGGCTTTATTATAGCAAAGCCCTTTTTATTTTAATATGTCTATGTCCCCTGTCACCGGCCCGCCAGTACGCGCAGATAATCCCCGCCCAGCGCGTCGATCTGTTTGAGGGCGCGCTTCAATACGCCCGCGGTACGCACCTGATACGCCGCGGTTTCGGCAATCTCTATCGTATAGGCGCGGCTTTTTATTGCCCGGCGCAGCTCCGCCACGGTGGCGCAGGGCTCAAAAAAGCGGTTGCTGACGCAGCCGTATTGAAAAAACTGATGGGTATCGCTGCCCGCAACTACGGGAAGATCCAGCTTTTTCGCGAACGCTTCCACCCTTTCTTTCATATTTGCATGTTCTGCGCAATCCTTGCCGTTGAGATCGATAAAATCAAGCCGCAGCAGCAGCTCTTCCGGCAGCGAGGAAATGTTGCTGCCCGCACGGAGCGGGTGGGCGGCCCCCAGCAGAAAGGTTCCTCCGGCCAGATCCAGAAGCTCCGCAAACGGAAGAAACTGTTCCATCTTTTGATATTGCGCAAGTTTTTCGTTCAAAAGAAGAATTTCCTCCACCGGGCCGATGACCAGGATATGCCCTCCTTCCGAAATATCGATTTCCATACCGGAAAATACCCGCAGCTCTCCGCAAAGGAAACAGTCGCCCTCCCGTGGGAAATTTTCGATAAAGTAGCGGTACAGAGGTTCAAAATCAAGGGTATTAAAATGTTCCGTCAGGCAAAGCGCGTCAAGCCCGGCTTCCCGCGCCTGGCACAGCATCAGCCGCGTATATTCGGGGGCAAACGGAAGACGTTTTGCCAATTTACCGTGGGTATGAAAGTCTATTTTCATAGATACTCCTAATTATAGAATAGTGGAAATTGTGACTGCCGCAGCAATATAGGCCAACGATATTGCGATGAATACGCCGTCCCCTTTAGAAAGGCGCAAGGAGGAAAGCTTTATTTTCCGTACGGCCGGGCTTGCCGCCGAATGCCGGTATCCTTTTAATTCCAGCGCCTCCACCGTAGTCCGAGAGCGTTTGGCCGTATTGAGTATCAGCGGGTAGAAGCTGTACATGACGAGTTTTATCTGATAGAAGAGCCTTGCGATCACGCCAAAGAAGCCCTTGCGCGCAGGCGCCCTGCCCCGCAGCCGATAGGAGAGCAGGATATTTTGAAACTCCTCCATCAAAATTGGGACGATGCGATACGCAAAGGATATGCTGAAGGTTAGTCTGTCCGGGCAGCCGAAGTACAGCAGCCCGTTTGAAAGCTTTTCCGGGTCCAGCCCGGAAAACACGGTGACCGAAGCAAGCGAAACCGTGGACACCTTGAGTGTGAGTATCAGAAGCGGCGCAATGGTGGAAGCATCGCCGCCGAAAAACAGAGAAACCAGCAGCAGGTATCCCGTTTGGGAAAATACGCCCAGGCAGAACAGGAAAAGTACGAGCGGCGCTATGCGGGCCACCTTCGTCGTAACCGCCACAAATGCGAACAGAAACAGCAGCAGCGGCACATCCTGCAGGAACCACGGGACCAGCCCGAAAAACAGGTACCAGAGAATAAGCACCCGCGGATCCAGCCGGGCAATGGGCGTATCGTCGTTGCCGTACGCGTTCTTGAGCACCTGGTTGCGTAGATAGTCTATGGTAAACTTATCGGCAACGCTTTCAGTAAGCTTGGACATACCGCTCCTCCTCCATTTTCGCCGAATAACAGCCGCAAAACTCCTCCACCGTGAAGCACGCCTGCGGAAGCTCCAGCGCTTGGGCAAGCCGAAAGATCTGCGGCGGCAGAATACCCACGCGTTCGGATACGAAGCGGTCCCGGAACACCGCTTCCGGCGGGCCGTCCGCAATGACATAGCCGCCGCAAAGCACAATCACGCGCTCCGCCCATTCCGTCACCAGCTGCATATCATGGGTGGCGATGACAATGGTTTCTGTCATTCCTTTTAACGCCCGCAGCGTTTGCATAATCTGCTTCCGGGTAGCGATGTCGAGGTTTGCGGTGGGTTCATCCAGAAGCAGGATGGGCGGCTTTAACGCAATGCCGATCGCAAGCGAGGCACGGCGCATCTGCCCGCCCGAAAGAAGCCTGCCGTCGCGCTGGGACAGTTCCTCCAGGCGGAATACGTCAAGCAATTCGGCTACGCGCTCTTCATACTCCGGAACACTCCGCGCGCGCATGGCATAGGCAATATCGCCGCGTATGGAGTCGCTGATAAACATTTCCTCCGGGTTCTGGTACACCAGGGAAGCATGTTCGGCGAGCTGCTCCGGCGTCATGCCGCGGGTCAAATGGCCATTGACCGCTACCTCTCCCCTGTTGGGCCGAATCATTCCGGTGGACAGTTTGAGCAGCGTAGACTTCCCCGCACCGTTGGAGCCGATGAGTGCTACTTTTTCCCCCGGAAAAATATTCAGGCTGAAGTTTTGCAGCACTGGAACGGGCGCACCCTTGACGGCGCGGTATTCCACCTGCACATTTCGGAAGGCAATGGCGGCTTCCTTGGCGGGTTCGGTTATCGCCGCCGTCCGCGCCTTGCGCTCCGGGGTTTTCTGCAATGCAAGCGGAAGGAAGTACTGCTTTGCCTGTGCGAATGTGACGGGAAGGGGGAGTTCCTGCGGTGTGGTTCCCGCATCGCGCAGCGCTTTTGCCGCAAGCGTTACCTGCGGCGGATGGATCTGGTTTTTTAAAAGAATATCCACGCGGGAAAGCGCCTCATGTGCGGGCAGGTGGAACATCAGCTCCCCTTCCCGCATCAAGGCGACATGGCTGCAGTATTCGGCGATAAATTCGGTATGGTGTTCAATGACGATGATGGTCTTCCCATGGTCGCGGTTGAGGCTTTTTAATACGTCGTAAATAGTCTGGGCGTGGCGAGGGTCCAACTGGGCGATGGGCTCATCCAGTATCAATGTATCCGGCGAGAGCGCGATCGCGCCCGAAAGCGCAAGCAAATGCTTTTGCCCGCCGGAGAGGTGGAAGACATATTCGGTTTCCTTTTCCTCAAGGCCGGTCAGCGCCAACGCTTCCCTGCCCCTTTGTAAATAGTCCTTCCGCTCGTAGTTGAGGCAGGCAAAAGAGGCGTCGTCCAACACTGTGGGCCGCACGATCTGGTTTTCAAAGTCCTGGTACACATAGCCCACGCGGGTGGCAAGCTCCCCAATGGAACATTGACGCGTGTTCTGCCCATCCACCTCGACATCGCCTTCGTAATCCCCGTCTAAGAAATGGGGAATCAACCCAATGATCGCTTTGCATAATGTGGACTTCCCGCAACCGTTGCCGCCAACGATTGCAAGGAAGTCCCCGTTATTGATCTCCATGGATACATTGCGAAGACTGGGGCGATCAGCACCTGGATAGACGAAGCTCAGGTCGCTGATTTTAATCATTCACTGAAACCTTTCCTTTTTGCTTACGGCTGCGCAGAAACGCGATGAGCGCAATCGCCAGCACCACGGCAATGCCTATGCCGATCAGGTACGCCGTCATCGATTCGGCCCATTCCGCTTCCCAGTCCACCAGGGTAAGCCCGCTTTCGGCGAGAAACTCCGCGCCCACTGCCACGGCAAAGCCCAGGATGCTCAATACAACGACCTGCCCCGAAAGTACCGGCTCGCCGCGGAGCACGGTGTTTTCATCCCGCGGCTTAAGGCCCATGAGCGGTTCCACCTTGCCGTACAGGCGAGGGGCAAGGTACAGGGTGGGCAGCAGGCAGAACAGGATACCGGAGAACAGGAGGTCATTTAAGAACGCAAAGCCTTCCGTAAAATATACGCTCTCCGGCAACCCGGCCACAGCTTCGAACTCTTCAACGGCAAACTGCACTTTGAGCACGTCCACAAGGGTACCCATCAGAAGCTGCAGCGAGACGCCGGTGATGGCCGCGATGCCTACCATCTTCAGGTTGCGCGGATCCTTGACCATACGGCCCGCGATGTAGACGGCGATGGCCACGGTCAGAAATTTTTCCAGTTCGCCCAGGCCTCCGAACTGACCCAGCATGATTTCGCTGAATACAAGCTCCCCGGTTGCAGCGCCAAGCGCAACCGACAGAGGATCAAGCAGCATGGCGAGCGTAAGCGGAATAAACAGAAAATACTCAACAGAAAATTCTACAACGCCGACGTTTACCGATGGAATCAGTTCCGAGAACAGCGTGGCGAGGCCATAGAGCGACATGGTGAGCACAAACACCATGAGCTTATGCGACTGCGCCGCATTTTGGGGCTTGGTGGACTGCATGATGATTACCTCCGGCTTCATTTTGATTGCTTTGTGGATTAGTATTACTCTAACAAAGGATTGTTAAGGAAGCCGGACGACTCAGGTCATGGTTGTGTAAAATAAATTTCATTTTATGTATCTATGAAAATAATATTTTCATTCCGGGAAAATTTCTTTCATCGATAAAAAGCCCTCCGGCAAGTCTTGCCGGAGGGAAACGCGCCGCCCGTCAGGGGCGGCAGGTCTTCGCTGCTGCTACCAGCTCTTCTTATCGGTCGGGTTATTCAATACGCCGATGAGTACCAGGAGCTGCAGCACGCCGGCTGCGACCTGGTTTACGGTTTCTGTTAAACCCGTGTCGATAACTCCCGTCATCACCAGGATACTGAGTATCTGCGCGACGACGGAAGCCCACAGCACGGGACTTTTCCAGCGGTTTTGTTCCATTATTACTCCTCCAGTTTATCGATGCGTTCATTGGCGCGCTTGGCGCTTTCCTCTACGCGGACAAGACGTTCGGCAAATTCATCCATCCTTTGGCTCTGCATGCGCATATCCTTTTTGATCTCGTCTATTCCGCACTTGATGTATTCCATGTCCGTCTTTAGCGTTCCGTCCTCATATCCGGCCCGTTGATTTTCCTTTTGCCGCTCTTTCAAATGCGCGGACCAGCCGAGCAGAATGCCGCTTACTGCGGCAAGGACCGCCACCACAATACTCATCCATTCCATACTCACGTCCTCCGCAAATAGGTATCCACGCACCAGCCGCGAAGAGTGGGTGTATCCTGGTATTTTACGATCTCGGCCCAGCCGTTTTGAAGTTCCAATACAAGCACCTCATCCTTTGCGTTGACCGTGCCGATTTTGCGGTAGCCCGTGCCGGGGCCACTCCGCAGGTGGACATAAGAGCCGCCTTGATAGCTGTAGAACGCGGGCGGATCGCTTTCGTCCTTTTCTTCCAGATAGGTATCAATGCAATACCCCACGATGATGGGCGTTTGGTTGTGCAATACGACCTTTGCCCATCCGTTTGCATTGGAAAGCACGATACACTGCTCCCCGGCGGAGAGCTTGCCTTTGATTTCGGAGCTGGTATTCGGGCCGGACCTGACGTTGACGCCGGTGGCTCCGGCGTAGGCATAGGTGGCCGGAAGTTCGGTTTCGGGCGGATTTGGGGTTTCAGGCTCTCCCGTCAGCAACGCCTTGAACTGAGCAAGCGGCATGTATGCGCCGGGGCAGACCGTGGGATACGGCCGGCCCGTGAGCTTGCCATTGACATAATAGGGCACTTCCCTGTGGCCGTACATGGTTGTGACCGATATAACGACCCCTCCCACGCTTTGGCCTTTAAGCGCCAGTATGGCCGAAATAAGTCTCTTTGCGGAAGCCACCTGCGATGCCGTAGGCGCGTGCTTATGGATGGCGCCCGTGATGCAGATTCCACAGCTGTGCTCGTTGAGGTCGTTGCTTTTTGCGTTGCCGACATGCCCGCCTTCATAGATAAGGCCCCGGCCTTTATAGATGATGCCATCCGGCGTGATCACATAGTTGTAATCGCAGCCCGCGTGCCCTTCATTTTTGTGCTGGGCATGGATGCTGTTGATTGTGCTGCCGTCGCTTGCGCTGTGGTGGATGACAATGGTGTCAAGCTTTTTAAGCCTTGTAAGCTGCCGCGCCCATTTCAAGCCGGTGTCCACAACAAAGTCGAACTCATTGTTTGTCATAGGTACTCCTCCTCCTGAGGGTCGGCTGCCTTTTGCGCCCGGTCAAAAAAATGCGGACCTCCGCCACTTGAAGTGGCTTCCGCATAACCGAACTCTGACAGCCCATATATCCCTATCACATAATATGCAGCAGGAGGCAGATTTGATTGAGCTTTACGAATTGCGATTTTATTCAGATGGAAGCTGATTTACAATAGATCGACATACTTTTTAATAATGCAGGAGATTTCGAGCATTTTCGCACGTCCTGAAGCAGACTATGGCTTCGGATGAAGCGTAAGTTTCCTGTGGATTTCGCTTAAGATTTCCCGGGAAATTTTAAGAATTTTTCGGTCGTATGTCAGTATGCCGTTGAGTTCCTCCTCCACATCGCTTACCTGCGTATAGACGGAGGCGGATAGTCCACGCTTGATTGCCGGGGCAATTTCCCGCTCAATGAGGTTTCGATATCCCGACGCCAGCGCGTCCGCCGCAGAATAGAGGCGGTAGCCGTATACGCCGTCGCTGAACCGGTGCCCTGGAAGCCCTAAGCTGTACCCGCCAAATTCGGACAATATAAGCGCGCGCTTTTTTCCCCTGGGAATACGGACTTTCTTAAAATAAACGTGCAGGCTACAAACGTCGCCGCCACCCTGATCGTACCAGCCGCTCGCATGGTCGATGACGCGGGTAGAATCCAATACCCTAAGTTTTTCCGCTGTCTCGTTCGCGTCAAACTGCCCCCAGCCCTCGTTGAATGGCGCCCACAAATACAGGCCGACAGCGTTATAGAGGTGGCGCACGGTTTCCTCCATATCGCATAAAAACTGTTCGCGCCCTTCTTCATCCGTTCTCCCAAACATACGATAGCGCCTGTCGTTCAAGCGAGCTCCCACAAAGGGCAGCGCCTGCGTAACAATGGATTTGTACGGCCCGCCTCCGCTGACCATGTCCTGCCACACGATCATACCCAGGCGGTCACAATGGTAGTACCAGCGCAGCGGTTCGATTTTGATGTGCTTGCGCAGCATGTTGAACCCCGCTTCTTTCATGGTGCGAATGTCGTATATGAGCGCCTCGTCGCTGGGCGCAGTGTAGAGCCCATCGCTCCAGTAACCCTGGTCGAGCAAGCCGTTCTGGTAATATGGCCGGTTGTTGAGCGCCAGGCGCATGACACCTGTTTCATCGGGCGCAACCCCGAATTTGCGCATGCCGAAGTAGCTTTCCACGCGGTCCTCCGTCGTTTGTACTTTAAGGCCGTACAGGAACGGATCCTCCGGGCTCCATGCGCAAAAATTTGCAAGCGGAATGCGGGCAATGCCGGAAGCATTCAGTTCACCTGTCGCAACCACGCCTTTTTCGCACAGCACTCTAACCGTACCCGAAACAGCCCCATCCCGCAGGAAAACCTTTACCACAACTGCCGCCTCGTCAAACAAAGGCGTGATTACAAGCCGCTCGATATGGTTTTGAGGAACGCTCTCCATCCAGACCGTCTGCCAGATTCCGCTTTGCGCAGTATACCAGATGCCGCCCCGCTTCAGGCTTTGCTTGCCATACGCGTGCCTGGCGCTTGTATTGCTCTCGTCCCATACCTTGACGGTGACGGTATGCGCTTTTCTCTCCCACATCAACTCCGTCACGTCGAGCGTGAATGGAAGGTATCCCCCTTCGTGCCCGCCCGCGAAAATGCCGTCGATCCGCACTTCGCAGCATTGGTCCACCGCGCCAAAGTGCAGAAGCAGCCGCTCATTCCTAAAACCTTCGGGCAGCGTGACGGTCCTGCGATACCATAGCGTTTCACCAGGCAGAAGCTGCCTATATACGCCGGAGAGCACGCTTTCCGGCGAGAAGGGCACGAGTATGCTGCCGTCGTAAGCTTCCGGCACAGTTTCTCCCTTTGTGATGGCGTACTCCCACAATCCGTTGAGGTTATAATAACTTTCCCGCTTCATCTGAGGCCGGGGATATTCCTGCAGCACACTCTCATGCGTAAGCGTTTCGCCCCACGGGGTGTAAAGCGTATGCGTACGGGCGGCTGCCTGCCTCTTTTCCCTATGCCTGAGCGCAACCACCGGAACAAACACCAGCAGCAGCAGCAGGGCCGCGGCAAAGAAAATACCGGCGGTGGGCACCTGCTTGACGACCCCAAGGTCCACATATGTCCGCCCGCTGCCGCGAATGACCTCCGCCCCGATATACGGCCCCGTCACCATGGGCAGCAGCACCGCGAACAGCATGCGGATGCCCTGGAAGTGACCGGCCTTGTCCTGCGGCGTATAATCGCGCACAAGGGCGTTGATCGTGGCGAGCAGCAGCATGTTTCCGCCGATCATCACGATACCCGCCGCCGCGACGAACACGGGATCTACCGCGGCGTACATCAAAAGCAGGCCAACTAGCTCCAGCACGACGGCAAAGAATATGAATTTCAGCTTGCCTATTTTGTCGATCAGCCGCCCGCATGCTACGCTGATGATCGAGGCGGCGATGAGCACCACGCCCAGCAGCAGCGCGTAATTTTGCACGTTGAGCGATTTCTGGATGTAGATAAGCAGGTATGGCATGAATATCTGCGTGGCAGCGCCCGTGACGCCCAGCGCGCAAAGCGACAGATAGAGGGAAGGGTGTTTGCGCACTACCCCAATGCGGAACCCGTACACGATATCGGAAAGATAGCCCGTCGTGCTTTTCGAAAGCTTCGGCGCGTCCTTTAACAGAAACAATCCGAATATCCCGCCCAGCGTTACAATGCCGCCGATGATGTTAAAAAACATCGGCCAGTCCCCGCGCTGGGTAAAGCCGTCCAGCCCCGCGAATATAACGAGCATTGCAACGAGCGGGAGGCTTGATAAAACGCCCTCCACTCTGCCCCGGTTTTCCACGCCTGTAACGTCCGTCACCCACGCGTTAAACGCGGCGTCGTTTGCGCTGGAGCCAAAAAACGTCATGACGCAGTCCATCAGTATGACCATGGTTGCAGCCACCCGCACGGCTGCGACGCCGGGGAACAGCGTTTGCGCATTTGTAACCGTGATGGCGCCAAACGCCATTGTGGAAAGCCCCCACAATAGATACCCCGCCACAATAAACGCCTTGCGCCTGCCCAATTTATCCGTAAGCGCGCCGATCAGAAGCGTAGTCAGGGTGGCGGTGACCGCGCTTAGGGCGACCATGTCGGCGATAACCCCCGGGTCCCCCGATATGGTATTGAATACGAACACATTGAGATACATGTTCTCTACCATCCAGGCCAGCTGGCCGAACAGCCCGAACATCAGAAGCGCAAGCCATATTCGAACGCCCAGTTTTCCCTGTTTCATGCGCTCATCCTCCTATCCATCCGATATAAGAAAGGCTCCTGAAAAGGAGCCCAGACGATCAATCTACTTTGAGGGCTCCGCCCGCTTCGGCCCTAAGAACCCTTATTGATTGCCGGGGTTGCTGGACGTCAGATACTTTGCATACGTCAGCGCAAGTTCCATGCGGATCCGTTCAAAATACTGCTCCAATATCTGATCCTTGATAAACTCTTTGACCTGCTTTTCATTCTTTAGATCGTTGATAATTCTTTTGCCGTATGTGGAGATGGAGAGCACCGCAAATATGTATTCCTTGTTGTGTTTGCCGCAGGCGACCTTCGCGCAGATGATGCTCCCGATGTTGTTGTGCTCCAAGTCCTTTTTGTTGAATATGTATTCCGATTTTTTGTTGGCTTCTATTTTATCCGCATGAAACAGGAAATTCTGCCTGCCGCTGCAAATCTGGTAGATGGCGGACTGCTCGTTGTTGACGAGCGCGGTTAAGGCAGGGTCCTCCGCGCCGTTGCTGTCCGCCCAGGTCCACACTTTGTTGTCCGAGATGCAATACGCGAGATTGGCGCTGACCTGGTTTCTGCGAATGCTCAGAGAGTCCGCAAAGAACGCGGATATTTCATCCAATAGGTTGTTGATGCTCTCCATGGGGTCATGAATGTCGGAAAAGCCTGAAAGACCAGGCGATTTTTTGTTTTCCTCAATGAAGCGGACATACCGCTTGCTTCTTTTGCCGCATAGCGCGCCTAAAGAATCCGCGACCTTTTTCATCGCGTTGTAATTCTCCAATAATGCGTGGTAATCCACATTGTTGCTTTTGATGAAGTGAAGGATTTGAAATACGACGGCAAGCAGCAGCACAGTCGCTGTCAATACGATGCCGAACGGGGTCAGACTTGCCCTAGCGTCCGTTTTGACAACCAGAAACAGGGCCTCACCCAACCAGTTCAGACAAAGAGAGAACCAAACGGTAGGCAAAAAGGTAAATATCAGATGCAGGATCCGAAATTTCTTTGACAAGCTAACAAGTCCTTTGAGTTTATTTATTTTACTACCTTTTTTAACTTGTCAAATTTAATGGCCTTTTTGGGGGAAGGGGTACTCTTTGAGGCCTTTTCCAGGGAGGATAACTGGCTGAATGTTATCGCGCTGGAAATACTTTTTGTAACTTTCTCCATAAATTGTACCACTTTCTTGAACATTTTCCACTTCCTACATTATATGATATAACGATTCTATCGTCAACCACACGTAAATATGCGCCGGTTTGTCAGCGGTTTTACATAGTATCCCCCTGAGTGCCAATTTGTTTATGGGTTTCAATGTATCGGCGCCTCCAGCGCCGACGGTTATTCTTTATTGTAGGGAAACTGCGTGCCCCCGAATGGTACATTCGGGGATCTTACAAGGATTGATGTGCAGCATTTGGCTGCACAACCGATCCCCACACCCCTTCCTTAAGAACGCGGGGGACAAAACCCGCCCACTAGTCCTGCTCATAGGCCCGCGTCAGCGCCTCCAAATCCAGCTTTTCCATCTGGAACATGGCCTTCATGACATTGCGCACCTTTTTGGGGTCCGGGTCCTTGGCCATATCGTTGAACGCCGCGGGGACAATCTGCCAGGAAACGCCGAATTTGTCCTTGAGCCAGCCGCAGGGCTGTACCTCCCCGCCTTTTGTAAGCGCATCCCAAAGCCGGTCCACCTCTTGCTGGTCTTCGCAGTTGACCATCAAAGAAACCGCCTCCGTAAACGTGAACGCATGCTCCATGCCGCTGTCGATCGCCATGAATTCCTGCCCGTTTAAACGGAATGCCGCGTGTTTGACCGTACCCTCCGGCATGCTTTCGCCTGCGCCGTAACGCTCCATGTGGAGAACGGAAGAGTCTTTCAGTAAGCCTGTATAGAATAAAATAGCTTCCTCCGCTTTGCCCAACTGCGCGCCGGAATACATTAGAAACGGCGTGATTTTTTGATTCCGCGCGCCAAGATTAAGTTGCCAGGTCAGGCCGTACCTGTCCTGTACCCAAGCGAACTTTTTTGAAAACGGATACTCCCCCAGCTCCATCAGCACAAACCCATTCTTGGACAGGCTCTCATAGAGCTTAACGAGCTCGCTCTCCGAATCGCAGTTGACATAAAAGGAAATGGAAGGCGTAAAGGAAAACACGGGGCCGCCGTTTAAGGCGATAAATTCCTGGCCGGAAAGCGTAAACTCAACCGTAAGCACGGAGCCTTCCGGCATGCCAGAAACAGAAGCCCCCGTTTCCTCATAGCGTGTAATATACGAAACGCCGGAGTTTTCAAACAGCCCGCAATAAAAGTTTGCGGCCTCCTTCGCCTGAGTATCAAACCATAAATTCGGGATAATGCTTTGCATAATAAAACTCCTCCTTGCCTGTACCATTAGGATACCACTATGTAAGCAAGTGAAAACGCGCCTTCCGTTTATAGAAAGTCAAATTTCAATAAATTTCCCATCCGAATCCTGCAGGAAACGATACGGGCGCACGCACATAGGATAATAGTAAATATCTTACAGGGGGTGTAGTATGGATTGGCAGGAGCGAATACGAAACCTCTGGGTGGAGCGCATGGTCTGGATCCGGCACTATATCATCAGTTTGATGATGAGGCTGCGGGACCTGAGCTTTGTAGCAACCCGCGCGCTAAGAAACGGTACGGAGTTCGGGCAGGTGTTCATGGTGATTTACGGCACGCAGATCGGGGTTCGATTTGAAAACATTTTGACGCAGCATGTCCTGATCCTTTCCGATATTGCTTCCACCGCAAGAACGGGAGCGGATATCTCTGTACTGGAACCGACCTGGACGGCAAACGCGGACAATTTTATCAGCTTACTGCTGGAAATGAACCCATTGTGGGCACATGAGGACTGGCAGGCAATTATTTATGAAAAATTCAGTATTGAAGTTGAGCTGATCCATCACTTGAACCAAAACAGATATGCCGAAGGAATTGCGCAGTTCGACCGGGCGCATGACAACGCGCTGCGAATCTCACGAAAAATGGTTGAAGGCATCGCACGTCAATTCGGCGAAACAATATTATAGCTGAATACCGCATTATTCGCCCTTTTTTAAGAAGGGGACATGCCAAACCTACTCCGCGTGCGGTTAGCCCCCGCAAACTTCAATGGTTGCCAGATGTGGAAACTGGGTATATCATGGATAAGGCAATATGCAACTATTTTAGTCAAGATTCAGATAGCATGCGCATCGCGCTGTAATATTTTCACAAAGGAGACACACATGAAATTTGACGCCTGGAATGGTCTTCGTACCGGAAACTACGCAAAGGAGATCGACGTACGGGATTTTATCCTGCAAAACTATACCCCATATGAGGGCGACAGCGGCTTTTTAGCGGAGCCCACCGAGCGCACGAAAAAGCTGTGGGACAAGGTATTGGCGTTTTACCAGGCGGAACGCGCGCGTGGCGGCGTATACGATGTGGACGAAAAGACCATATCCACCATCACATCGCATGGGCCGGGGTATATCGACAAAGACCTTGAAGAAATCGTAGGCCTGCAGACGGACGAGCCGTTGAAGCGCGCCATCATGCCATTCGGCGGCATCAACATGGTGGTGAAAAGCGCGGAATACTACGGCAAGAAGGTGCCCGATGACATCGAATACACGTTCCGCCACATCCGCAAGACCCACAACGACGGCGTGTTTGACGTGTATACGCCGGAAATGCGCCGCGCCAGAAAGGCGGGCGTCATCACCGGCCTGCCCGACGGTTATGGCCGGGGCCGCATCATAGGCGATTACCGCCGCGTGCCGCTCTACGGCGTGGACGCGCTCATTGTTGATAAGAAAAACCAGATGCGCTTATTGGAGCTTGACGTCATCACGGAGGACGCCATACGGGCGCGTGAGGAAACGACGGACCAGATTGAGGCGCTCAATTCGTTAAAGGAAATGGCGGCAAAGTACGGTCTTGATATCGGCAGGCCCGCTA
The DNA here is from genome assembly GCA_023409435.1 of Bacillota bacterium. Classification (GTDB taxonomy): domain Bacteria; phylum Bacillota; class Clostridia; order Christensenellales; family CAG-138; genus JAEYLA01. The sequence goes on from JAEYHP010000076.1 coordinate 16,339, forward strand.
TTACCGCGAAGGAAGCCGTGCAGTGGCTCTACTTTGCCTACCTTGGGGCCATCAAGGAACAAAACGGCGCAGCCATGAGCATAGGGCGCATCTCCACGTTCCTGGATATTTATTTCGAGCGGGATATCGAGGCCGGAAGGCTGACGGAGGAGACCGCGCAGGAGATTATCGACCATTTTGTGATGAAGCTGCGCATGGTGCGCTTTTTACGCACGCCGGAATACGACGCACTGTTTTCCGGCGACCCGGTGTGGGTGACGGAGGCTTTGGGCGGTATGGGGATAGACGGGCGCACGATGGTCACAAAGACGTCGTTCCGCATGCTGCATACGCTCACAAACCTCGGCCCCGCACCCGAACCCAACCTGACGGTATTATGGTCCACGAACCTCCCGCAGGGCTTTAAGGATTATTGCGCGCAGGTATCGATCCGCACAAGCTCGCTCCAGTATGAAAACGACGACCTCATGCGCGAATACTGGGGGGACGATTACGGCATCGCCTGCTGCGTTTCGGCCATGCGCATCGGCAAACAGATGCAGTTTTTCGGCGCGAGGTGCAACCTCGCAAAAGCGCTGCTGTACGCCATCAACGGCGGCAAGGACGAAATCACAGGCATGCAGGTCGCGCCCGCATATGATGCGGTCAGCGGCGACGTCTTAAATTACGACGAGGTCATGGCCCGCTTTGACATGCTGATGGACTGGCTCGCGAAGCTCTACATCAACACGCTCAACGCCATCCACTACATGCACGACAAATACTGCTATGAGGCCATGCAAATGGCGCTGCATGACGCGCATGTGCACCGCTGGTTCGCCACCGGCATCGCGGGCCTTTCCGTGGTTG
>JAEYHP010000098.1 GCA_023409435.1 Bacillota bacterium
GTCGTTACCGGCGTGGAAATGTTCCGCAAGCTGCTTGACCAGGCCATCGCGGGCGATAACATCGGCGTGCTGCTCCGCGGCGTGCAGCGCACGGATATCGCGCGCGGCCAGGTGCTTGCAAAGCCCGGCAGCATCAAGCCCCACACCCACTACAAGGGCGAGGTGTACGTGCTGACCAAGGAAGAAGGCGGCCGCCATACCCCGTTCTTCCCCGGCTACCGTCCGCAGTTCTACTTCCGCACGACGGACGTGACGGGCACCATCGAACTGCCCGAGGGCGTTGAAATGGTTATGCCTGGCGACAACATCCAGATGACCATCAAGCTGATCACCCCCATCGCCATCGAAGAGGGTCTGCGCTTCGCTATCCGCGAAGGCGGCCGTACCGTCGGCGCGGGCGTCGTTTCCAGCGTCATCGAATAATCTACCGATACAAAGCCGCCGCTTGACAACAAGCGGCGGCTTTTCTTTTGCTCCGTATCTTCTACAGTTCCTTTTCCACAAGATAATATCTGCCTTTATTCTTCGTATGCCCGCCATATTGGATCGCCCGCACCGGGCAGCGGTTGATACAGCTCATACACTGCTCGCATGCGTCCCCCCAAACTGGCTTCCCATCCATAATGGCAATATTGCCTGTCGGGCAGATGCGCGCGCACAGCCCGCAAGCAGTGCAGGTCCCTTCCGCATAAAACGGCTTTGAACGCATAGCAAATGTACGGAATACCGGGTGCACAATCGCAGTCTTCAAGCTGGGAAAGCGGCCCCTGTGCACTTCAAATACAGGCTTTTTCTGCCGGATGTTTGCGGCAATCTGCGGGATGCGCGCTTTTGCTGCGATAAGTTTCCGTCGCTGCGTTTGTTCATCGTCCACATCATAGAGAACGATATAGTTGTTGGGCATCTGCAGGGAATAGCCGCTTACGATCGGCAGGCGTTTCTTTAAATATTCGACCGCGCCGCCTGCGTCATCTCCGCAGGTACACACCGCATAACAGAACGCATTGGATGCGATGTCTAAATACGGCAAAAACCGCTCCACGATCCCCGGCAGGCCCCATGCATACACCGGAAATATGATGCCCAACGATTCGCTTGCCCGTATCTGGACTGGCCCGGGATTTTTGAAAAATTCCGCGATATCCCGCGCCTCCTCATCCAGTTCTTTTGCAAGCAGTTTTGCCGCCAGTTTTGAATTGCCCGTACCTGAAAAATAATAAATCATTTCTTCACCCCACCATCGCTGTATTTTTATTGTAGCGAATCAACAAAAAATTTCCAGTAAATTTTCCATTCTCCCCCGTTCGTTCAAAAAGCATCCTGTTTACGTATGGAAGAAATCAGATAACTCCCGGATTGCGGCCCGAATAAATATTTACGATTTTCCGGAATTTATTTCGGAATATCAGCAAGACATATTTTAATTTCCAAGCCAGTGGACGCCAAGCCTTTCCCCCGAAATAAAATTCAAATTGATTTTCAGATTATTGATATTCCAGAATTAAATTCTCAAAAATATATTCTGCTGCAAACAGAGGGAGGCCGGCGCTTTAGGGCGCTTGCGCTCGAAACGAAGCAAACTTATTTTCTTGAATATCCGAATTACTTCAGTATAAATTCGAATTTAATTTTTATAGCCTTTTGCCACGAATTTAAGCGCACGAATTAAAACAAGAAATTGCTCGAATTATTTCGAATAAACGCGAAATTAAATTAATCATTAAATATAACGCATTGCGCGAAAATTGCCTTTGTTGATTCACGCTCAAGTTTTGGAATTGCTTCTGTGCCGCGTTGTATGGTATACTTCTATACAGTATCAACAAGGAGGTCTTTTGCATCCATGTGTGCTTCCATCCGCTTAAGATAAGAAAGTATTGGAAAGCCCCTGTTTCCCATTGACTGGGCTTTTGGGCTTGCTTATTTTTTGCGCGGATAACACCCTGGATGCAGAACACCGGAATGGCGATATGCCATTCTTTGTTCCGCTCTTTCCGTGCGCGCATGCAGGCCAAAGACAGTCTTTGGCCTGTTTTTTTGTACGACGAAAGGAGCGCCTTATGACGCAAACACAAAACTGGAAACGGACGTTTTTTACCATATGGGGCGGGCAGGCAATCTCCCTCATCACCAGCGCCATCGTGCAGATGGCATTCATATTCTACCTTACGCAGAAGACGAACTCCGCGCTGATACTCTCCCTCGCCTCCCTGGCCGGATTTTTGCCGTATGCCCTGCTTGGGCCGTTGATTGGGGTTTGGGTGGACCGGTACGACCGCAAGCGCATCATGATCGGCGCGGACCTCATGATCGCTCTGTGCGGCGCCGGGCTCGCCGCGTTCGCGTATGTGATGGACCCGCCCGTCTGGCTGGTTCTGACGGTGCTGGCGCTTCGCAGCGTGGGCACAGCGTTCCATTCCCCGGCGCTGAGCGCGGTGACTCCGCTGCTGGTTCCCGAAGATCAGCTGACCCGCTGCGCCGGCTACAGCCAGGCTCTGCAATCCGTCAGCTATATCATAAGCCCCGCCATTGCGGCGCTCTTATATTCGGCCTGGAGCCTGACCGCCTTGATGGCACTTGATGTGGCGGGCGCGTTGATCGCCTGCGCGACCGTCGCCCGGGTGAGTATCCCCAAACTCAAGACAGAGCGGCATGCGACCCATTTCTTTGCGGAATTAAAGGAGGGGCTTGCAGTCCTGATCAAAGAGCGCGGATTGTTTGCGTTGCTGCTCGTCGGCGCTGCCTACATGCTGATCTACATGCCCATCAACGCGCTGTACCCGCTGATGAGCATGCGCTACTTCGGCGGCACGCCCGCGCATGTTTCGGCCACGGAAATCGCGTATGCGGCGGGCATGCTGCTTGGCTCCCTGGCACTGGGCGCGCTGCATGTGAAGCGCCGGGTCAACTGGATGTCCGCCTCCATCGGGCTGATGGGCGTGGCACTTCTCGCTTCCGGGCTTCTGCCGCCTACGGGATTTATAGCGTTTGTGTTGTGCTGCACCGTGATGGGGCTTTCCGTGCCCTTTTACAGCGGCATACAGACCGCGCTGTTTCAGGAGCGCATTCCGCCGGAATACTTGGGGCGCGTGTTCTCGCTCACCGGCAGCGTCATATCCCTGGCCATGCCGCTGGGGCTTGCTCTGAGCGGCGCTTTCGCGGACAGTGTCGGCGTGACGCGCTGGTTCTTCCTTTCCGGCGTCGCGGTGGTGCTGACTGCGCTTTTGTGCTTCAGCATCCCGGCGATACGCAAGCTAAATCATGCACGGGCTCCGGAGGAAATGAAATAGAGAGGCCCTACATAACCGAGGGCGCAGCAAATGCCGCGCCCTTGTTGCTTTTATTAAATGAAAAAATGCCGCCATAAGCGGCATTTTAACGTACAAAAAACTTACCGATAATGTCCATAGGACTTTATCAGCGGTCTGAACATCCGCGATCAAGCGGAGGCGAAACCGTTAATACCTGGACCTTGTGCGCTCCCTAGGCTGGAAGCAATCCTTGCAATATACCGGTTTATCGGAGGAAGGCCGAAACGGAACAGTCGTTTCCCTTCCGCACTGTGCGCAAACGGCCGGGTACATTTGCCGTTCGGAATTGCCGTACCCATCCCGGCTGCCGCCGCCCCTCTGCTGGCTCTTCCTTGCAGCTCTGCAATTCGGGCACCGCTGGGGTTCGTTTGTAAATCCCTTTTCTCTGTAAAAGGCTTGTTCACTGTCGCTGAATACGAATTCTGCCCCGCAGTCTCTGCAAGTAAGTATTTTGTCTGCCAAAGAATTTTACCTCCATTTTATACCAAGCATTCGTTGCCTAGCTCTTCTATCATACCATATGATACCCAAAAATGCATGGGAAGTTTTGTCGATTCCCGAAAAAACCAAAATTATTTTGTCCAGCGAGGCAGAAATGCTCCAGTATCGAAGGAATTTCTTTGTTATACCATCGGAAGCGCCAGCTCCGCCTTAAAGAGATCACCATCCGCGGCAAGGCGCAGTTCGCCATTTTGCAGCTCCATCAGGCTCCTGGCTATGGAAAGGCCCAACCCGCTGCCCTCCGTAGAGCGTGATACATCGCCGCGCGCGAAGCGTTCCATCAGCTCCTCGGCGGGAACTCCGATGGCCTCCCTGGAGATGCTTTTTACTGAGATTTTCACCATATTGCCGCTTTGCCCGGCTTCCACATATACCCTGGTTCCCGGCATAGAATATTTACAGGCGTTGCTTAAAAGGTTATCCACCACCCGCCACAGGAGTCTCCCGTCCGCAAGCGCAAGCGGCAACCCTTCCGCTACCTGCGCTACCGGAGTCAGCCCCGAAAGCGTAAGCCTTTCCGTATATTCGGCCAGGCTCTGGTGCACAAGCTCCGCGGCGTCGGTCGGGACAAGTGCGACATTGAGCGCGCCGCTTGAAGCCTTGGACGCTTCCACGATATCCTCGGTCAGCTTTTTAAGCCGCTGCGCCTGGCGGGCGAGCACCTCCACATAGCCTTTTGCCGCTTCACTGCCCAACTCCTCTTTTTGCAAAAGGTCCACATAGTTGACGATGGACGTCAGCGGAGTTTTGATATCGTGCGAGACATTGGTGATGAGATCTGTCTTCATGCGCTCGCTTTTCATGCGCGCTTCTACCGCGCGGCTGATGCCTAGGCCGATGTTGTTGAGGTTTTCGGCATGCTTCTTGACATCAAAGAACAGTTTGGATGTGTCGATACGTTCCTCCATACGCCCCTGTGCCAACGCTTCCCCGCCTTTTTTAACGCGTTGCAGCTGAAGGCCCAGGAAGCACAGCGCACCAAGCGCCGCAAGCGTAATAATGAAGAACAGAAACAGTGCAAACCCGCCCCCCGATATGCCATCGGCAAACAGTATCATGCAGATAAAGCCGAACACGACATAGGATACGATGATTTTCCAGAGCACAGGGAGGTTCCGGTAGATGGTGCGCACGCCGCGCCCCAGATACCGCAGGCATTTCCATACAAAGCGGAGCACGAACGCGATGACGTTGTTGCTCCAGAGCGTACCCGTCTTGACACGGGTGGCAAACGTCATAAAGAGCATCAGCAAAAGCGGCGTACTGACGGCAATCACTACTCCCGCGACCGTTACGATATAACCGACGCTGTGACCAACGCTGAGGCCTATTGTTGCAGAATCCAGAATATTCACCATGCAGTAAAATATAAAAATTAAAATAGTGAGCAGCAGATCGAACGGAAAGCGATCCAGTCTGGAACAGGCGGGTTCCTCTTTGCCTTCCCGCCTTCCCGCCGCGCACATGAGGAATATAAACAGGACAATGGCAACCACAGTCGCTAAGATTCCCAGCCAGGGGAGCGCGACCTGAACGTTCCATGGGGGCATGATCTGCTGCAGCCAGGGATCTTCAATCACAATCTCCCCTTGTTCGTACGCCTGCGTCAAAGCAAATGCTCCAAAGCAGGCGAAGGTAAAAAGTGCCGTGGCCACAAACAGGAATATGGCCGCCACCTTTGCTGCAAACCGGTGCGTCAGCTTTGTTTTCATAACAATCCCCTCTCCATCTTGTACCCATGTCCCCAGACGACTTTGATATACCTTGGCTCCGCCGGGTTGATTTCAAGCTTCTCCCGGATGTGCCGGATATGCACCGCCACGGTATTTTCCATGCCGATTGCGCTGCCCTTCCAGACCGCGCCGTATATTTCCACGGAGGAAAACACATGCCCCGGCTTTTCCATCAACAGCTTTAATATGCTGTATTCGGTCGGCGTCAGGGGGATTTCTTCTCCGTCCGTCGTTACCGTTTTTGCGGCGTCGTCCAGCACGATGCCGCCCAGCACCAGCCTGCAGTTCCCCTTCCCCTCCATGCCGCCCAAAAGCGTATAGCGCCGCAGCTGGGATTTGACGCGGGCAAGCACCTCCATTGGGTTAAACGGCTTTGTCACATAATCGTCAGCGCCTATTGTCAGGCCCAGCACCTTGTCGCTATCCTCGCTTTTAGCTGTGAGGAGTATGACTGGAATATTGCTTGTTTCTCTTAGCTGCGCCGTCGCCGCAATGCCATCCAGGCCCGGCATCATAATATCCATGAGCGCCAGGTGGATTTCGTTCCCCTTTACGGCTTCCAACGCCTCGCGCCCGTTGTAGGCAAGTACGGTTTCATATCCCTCGGCGCGCAAATAGATATTGAGCGCGGATACGATATCACGCTCGTCATCGCAAATCAAAATACGGTACACTGCATTCACCCCTTATGGGTATTGTACCGGAATATGGGATTAAGATGTTAGAGGGAAATGGATTAAGAATTGATGAAGAATAAAAGCTCCCCGCCAAGAGAGGTGGACGGGGAGCCGTTCAATAATGCCCGCATGTCAGCCATCATGCAGGCTGTATGGTTGCTACCCTATATACACCTGGCTTGGGGGCAAATGGGACAAAGAAAATAATATTTCGAATAAATATCACTTGCGCGTGGAATTTCTATAACTAAGAATAATAAGAAGGAGAACAACTGTGAAAAAGCATACGAAAGACAGGGCGCATGATATTTTTGCGCCGAGTATAAGCGTAAGACATTTGGCCGGGGACTGGACGAGGCCGGTGGGCAAATTAACGAAGGATGACGAAGGGTAACCTGTTATAAGAAATCCGTTTATCGCGTAAATGGTTTCCTGCAAACAAAATCCCCGGGCAAATAGCGTCCGGGGATTTTTAAAGCGGCTTGCCGGGAATGGCCTGATATAAATCCGGAAACGTACGTATGCTATTTTCCGGGATACGCGGTTTTTATATCGCTCGCCCCGCAAAGGTAATCCATGCTGACATTATAATATTTCGCAAGGACAAGCATGTTATCGAGCGGAATTCTCGTCTTTCCCAATTCATAACCCGAATATGTCTGATGTTCAAAAGGCTTGCCACAGCTGTCTGTGTCAAAATCCTTGTCCTGGCTTAATACGCGATAGAGTTTATAACACTAAAAATCGATAGAGTTATAAGTTCTATAATATACTGTTGCTGGATGATGGAGGATGTTGATCGCGAGGTGGGTAAAGTGGATAGCGGAACATGCGGGACCTGCGTGCATTTCCGGCAGCATTATATCAGAGCGGGGTACAGATACACCCCTATACATTATGGGCATTGCGTATACCCCAAATTAAAAAAACGGGAGACGGATGCCCCCGCATGCGGGCATTACAAGGATCGGCGTACAGAAAGCCATCAATAACCGGCGGCACTTTTAAGCCCGCACATCATGAAACGGTTCGGTTAAGCAGAAAATACCCGGCTGTTTTCTCCACCTCCGCGGGAAGGGCCCGGCTTATGAATTCTTTATCCTGGAGCGTTACTCCCACTGACTCCATGATATTTTTGCTCATTCCTTGCGCCAGATGAACTCCAAGTAATTTTTCATAATATTCCGTACTGATTCCATCAGCAAGATAGACCAGTTTAACGTCTTCTATATTGACCTGTGCAAGCAAAGGGGTATGGTGGTGTTCCACAATAGCGGTGATATCCTCGCGGATATTCCACCTTCTGCAGAGCCATGCTCCGATATCCGCATGCGTGATTCCACCCATGACAACGCGCTCCGCAACGATCTGGTGTACGCCGCTTTTCAGCTTTTCGGATACCTCGTCCAGCAGTTCAGGCAGGCACAGATCCAGTACCGAAATGCCGATATCATGAATGAGTCCATAGGAAAAGAGCTTATATTGATCGCCCGCGTTGACTCGTTCAGACAGCATGCAGCATGCGACAGAGGTTCCAATTACATGCTTCCAGTAGCGGGCCATATGGAAGGTTCTGTTTTCCCTTGCGTGCCTATCGGGAAAGAATTGGCGGGTAATAAAGAAAATCAGCAGGTTTTGTACGGTTTGCAGCCCAAGCAAAGCGATGGCTTCCCTGATTGAATTGATTTCTCTTCTTAAATGAAAAAACCCGGAATTTACGCTTTCCATGATAAGCCCGGCCAGATACGAATTTGAGGATACTCTTTCCGCAAGTTCCTCAATATCCACACTGACCGGGTTGTTCAATCCATTTAAGATCTGGCTTATCGTTTCAGGAAGAGCGGGCAGGCGTGCGGACGTTTCAAGCAGTTCAAATATTTTTTCTTTGTCCAAATTGATCCTCTCCTTCCATACCACTCCGGAAACTGCCTAGAATATCAGAAGCACCGCAATCACCGCAAAAATATCCGCCAAAGCATGCGCCAGCCAAGCAGCAAATATGTTCTTAGTACGGTGATAGATAACGCCATAGATCACACTGTCTAAAAAGATCGTGAATATGTCGTATCCCACAACGGCAAATGATCCTTGCGCATAGTGCATGAGCGCAAAAATTGCGGATGATATGCCTATTGCCGCAACAGGAGAAGTAAACGCAGCAAGCCTATCCTGAAGAAGCGATCTGTACACCATTTCTTCCAGAAACGTACCAATTATGATTGCCAGCAACAATGGAATCATCTGAGTTAAGCTGAATACCGGAACCCTTGACAGCACATGCGATAGAAAACCCGGAACAAAATACTTCGCAAAGAGCAGTACCGCAACGGGCGACACAATCGCCACCAGAATAATCAGATACCAGTTTTTTAAAATGTCTGAGAACGTATTTTTCGGCCTAAATCCAATTTCAGAAAATGTACGCTTTCTGACTTTTCGTTCAACAAGTAAGTAAATCGCAGGAATCAATCCGAAAACACCCTTTATTGCAGGAAACAAAAAAGATAACAAAATTACAAGGAAAAAGACCGTAACGAGTTCTATAAAGAACTGTTTGCCTTTTGAATCCATTGGCCCTGCCCTTCTTTCCGAAGCGGAAATCAAACGTAAAGATATCCAAATTTACAGCATATATAACAACTATAAAGGGTTAAACTATAAAACACGGCCTAGATGCATGCATGCCGCCCTCTCACAAAAGTCCGGCATATCTTTATCCGCATTTTCAAACTTTTTAGGCCGCCGGAAACTAATTTGCATTGCTTTCCTGCGCCATTGCGCAATCAATGGCAAGCACCACCGCCAGAGCATAAATTTCATGCTGCGGGGATGCAATGTCAAGCGCATAGCTGTCCCCCCATGTGAACCATTCCTTTTGAATGGAAACCACCGGGCTGCCCGATTGTGTAATCTCGTAGCGGTGCGCCCAGAAATCGCCCTCTACTTCCCAGCTCATCCCTTCGATGGTGTAGCGGGGCCGCAGGAACGTAAACTCCTTCTTGATCTGGGCAATATGGTTGCCATTCACAAATACATCATAGCGCGGCAGGAAGCTCCATATTTTTTGCTGGATAAACGCCGCCTCATTGCCCGAAGCATCCATGACGTGCAGTTTCTTGCCCCAGGAAAACAGCTCTCCCTCCACAAAGTAACGGTCGGCCCCGTTTTCCTCCTTTACCGTAAACCGGTCCCGCCAGGAAAATACCTTTTGTTTGATATATAGCTTCATGTTCTTTCCCCCTATTCATCTTCTCCTACAGTATGGCATGCCGGACACGCTTTGCGCAAGGCAGCGCACTTGCATAGCTACTCCTTTCCGCTCCATACAAAAGAAAACTCCGCCTGCGCCTCTTTTCGGGTCCAGACGCCTTCCAGATTGATCGTGCAGCTTTCCTGCGGGCCTGGATAGAAATTCGAATAACATACGCCGTATTCCATGGATCGCTGGTCCACTTCACGGCCTACAGTAAAAATTGCCGTTGGCCCGTCGGCACTGCCGATTACGCCGATTGCCGAGGCGCCGCTGTGCCCGGATTGGTGCTGCATGTGCACCGCATCCTGCAGCTGCAGCCGTTCTCCCTGCGGCAGAGGCGGGGCAAGCGTATACCGAATCCGTAAGACATGGCCGGGAGCTTCCCCCGCCATATGGCGTATATGCCTTCTGCGTTTAAGCATGCGGTGCATCTTTTGAAACTGCGCGCTGAAATCCTGCCATTCGGCATCCATGACGCGGAACGTATAGGCAGCGCCCGTTGTGGGGTGCGCAAAGGTAAGCTCAGCTTTCTCCCCCGATTCGGCAGCCTCCGTAAACGAATGCTCCAGAGGCAGCATCCGCTCGGAAGGTTCAATGGAAATACGCAGGCTTCTGAATGCGGGGCGCGCCCATATCCGCCGGACTGCCGCAACCACGCCATTCTGCTCTTTGGGATAGGGCGCATGGACGCGCGTAACGGAAAAGCATGCGTCCTGATCCAAAAGCGGGTACGCTTCAAGCGCCTCCTCGGCAAGCGGCAGATGGTGTGCCTGCCAGGGCATATAGAGCGCTTCATCCGCATGCCAGGATCCGCTCACTTCCTCGCCGTTGAACCGCAGTTTCATCCCGGCCAGCGGCTGATACGGATGCTCCAGCATGGCCTGCGCGCGCTCATGCGGGGTGAGGCGTTCCTCCCGCTGTTCATAGCGGTCATAAAACGCGCGCATCGCAGCGGTATCTATTCTGCCTATGATATCCACAACGAAGCCTTTTTTAAAAAGATAAACAGCGGGAATTTCATATTCCTGCCCGGCATAGAAAAAGCGCCAGCCGGTGCGCACGGCAAGCCCATCCGTATCCGGCCTGCTCCTGCGCCTTCCCGTTGATTTATATGAAACATCCATCGGCAGCCTCCGTATTTTGCTTATTATAAATCCGGGCTTGCGGGCACGGCAAGCCCGGCCGTTCATGGCTCCGCGTAATTGTACCCGCTCAATGCCAATGAAGCCTGAGCGGGCAGATAGAAAAACCACATGAAAAACGACGCAAAGAGATAGTAAGGATTGTTTGGCGCAAGGATGTTGAAAAGGGCAACATGGATGTCGCACAGTAAAAACAGCGCCATGCCCAAGTTTACCAGATGGCGGTTAACCCGCGGCAGCGGGGCCGTGAATCCGAAAATTGTAACGGCCAATATCAGCGCTCCATACAAGCAGGACAGGGCATATTTTAACGGAAAGCCGCCGATCAAAAATTCCGCCGCAAGGCACCCCGCCATCACCAAAGCAACGATTGCAGCGGCGGGAAAGAAGGCGGACGGACGGTAGCGCCGTATATAGATTAAATGCACGATGCAAAAAACGAGCAAGCCGGGAACGGGTTGGTTTAAAAGAAGAAGAAACAGATCAGCGATACAGGTAAGGAACAGGGCAGATAGTAACAAGGCGGAATCCCGTTTGTTCCCTGCGCCGCGGTTCAAAAGTATAGCGGTAACGAGGCAAAGCAGGATGCTCAGATATTTTAATGATACAGAAAAGCGCCCAAAACCTGAGAAAAAGAGATCTGCCGCAAGGTACGACAGATAGGCGGCAGCCAGCAAAACAAGCAACACGCAAGCCGAACGGTTTTCGATAAGCCGTTTCACCGGCAGTCTCCTTCTTTCACGCTCCAAATCATTCGCCCTAAAGAAGCCGCGTCCTATGGCTCCTGCCTTACGTATGCGCTTTCCATCAAAAGTATTTTGTCATGGAAATTTTGATTGACCGGCGTAGGAATTCCATGCTTTTTCCCAAAGGATAATACCGTCCCGGCGAAAAGCTCCTCTTCGCTGCGGCGTTTCCCTTCCACATCTGCAGCATGGAGGGCTTTCCCTCCGGACTGAGGGTGGACAGGATATTCAGCCAATACGCCATGTCTTCCGCTGTCAGGTTGACGCCTTCCTTTTCAGATATGACAAGGACCTCCCGCATCGCCAGTATCATGATGTCTCGCGCGGGGCCTTCCTGCTGCACTTGACCATAATCGCATCCATACACCGCTGCCGTTTGATTGACGCCGACATTCATCATAAATTTGCCCCACATGCGTTTTTGCATATCGGCTGGGATTTCATGCCGGATGCCCACCTTGCTGAAAAACTCCGCCACGGCCTTCGCTTTATCCGAAATGACGCCGGGAACTCCACCGCCGAAGGAAATCATTCCCGCGTTATGATACGTCAGTTGATTGCCAACTTTGACGGCGTCCATGCCCTGCGCCACGCAGTACAGGATTTTATCCATCCCGTACGCCTGGCCGATGACCGCCTCGCTGGAAATTCCGTTGAGCAGGGAGAGGATGACCGTATTGGGGCCGACATGGTTCTTTACGGCGGCAATTGCCGCATTCAGCCCGCCGGATTTCACGGCAAATATCAGCAAGTCCGCGGGTTCGCATACAGCATCGGGCGTGACGTAATGAAAATCGCAGCGGTCCCCATTGCAATAGACAGAATCATGCACATAACGCGAAATTCGTTGATCGTCGGCGATAATCCTCAGGTCCTCTTTGGGCATATTTCCCCGCATCTGATTTCCAAACAAAATTCCAAGCGCGCCCAAGCCGATGATCGATACTTTTTTGATTTCCATGATTAATTGCCTTCCGTTGGTTTGATAGAAACTATTAAACGAATTATAGCACAAAATGGGGGTTTCGCCATTCACGGCGAAACCCCCATCGCTATGTTCCGGAACTATTACTGGCATGCCGCCTCTACAGAGTCATGACCGCCTTGAGCGCATTCGCGTGATCCTGCAAATACGCCTGCACATCCTGCGCAAAGGAATCCATATGCAGCGCATGCGAAATCATTGCGGACATATCCAGCATACCGGAGGTGCAAAGGTCCAGGCAGGCGGGGAAATAGAGCGCGGGCACGGCGTTGCTGGCCCTGATTTGCAGCTTGTTGTCATGAAAATGCCGCATATCGAATGTGGCAAACTGTTTGTCGCCTGTGCCTATTCCAATAAAGCCCATCACTCCGCCTACGTTTAACAACTTCATGGCGCCCGGCATGGCGTCCGGCGTTGCGGTCATCAGCATTTTCTCCACGCCACCTCTCGCGAACGGGTATTGCGACAGATCTACCTGATCGCTGTGTATCACCTCATCCGCGCCCCACTTGAGCGCAAGGCGGTCGCTCACACCGCGCCCGGAACGGGTGATGCCGTATATGTGACGAGCGCCGCTCAGCCGGGCCAGCCGGAGCGCAAACAGCCCGATCGGACCCAGCCCGTAGACGATAACGTCATCGCCCAGCTCGATACCCGTTACCTTCACAAGGTCATAGCCTACGCCCAGCGGCTCTATCAGCGACGCCTCGGCATAGGAGAGGGAAGAAAATTTTACGCAGCTCTCACAAGGCACAACCATATACTGAGCAAAGCCCATTGTGCCTACGCCGGAATTGAACATGGAGCGGCCGGACATATCAAGATCCACTTTTCCGTTGCGGGATAGTTCAGAGAATCTGTTGAACGTACCGCTCTCCAGGCATACGTCGTCCCCGGGCGCAACATTGTGTACAGCCTGTCCCACCTGTTCGACGGTACCCGCCACCTCGTGCCCGATGGGCTCGTACTCCTCCGCTTCCATAGCGGTACGCAAATCCGTGCCGCACAGGCCGCAGGCTTTGACTTTTACCAGCACATCAAATGGGCCTATCGGCGGGATAGGTATCTCGCATACCAGAAAATCAAGTTTTTTTTTGCGAATATGGATTTCATAAGCGCCTCCCAAGTCTTTTGTATTCATGGCTCTTTGCCGTAGTATGCTCAATCATGGGTATGCCCACTGGCGATTGCGGCATTTTCTTTATTATATTAGAAAAGGTGCTTATTGCGCCATATCCGTTCGGGTAAAAGCATACGTAATCATGATGCGGCCCTCCAGCAATCGGTACAGGCGACATCCTGAGTGGTCGAATTAAACGGATGGCATGGGAATCCCCAAGCCGAAAAAAGGATATGTCATCTGTGCATTATATTTTCACCCTGGCGCAAGGGGTCACACCAGCGGGGTTAATCGTTAAATATTTGTCATGAATCAAAGAAAGCATTTGCACAAATGTCAAAATAGTTTATACTATCTATACAGGCAAATTTAGAAAGCGGAAGGTGGCAATCCGGAATGAGGCGCGTAGTAGACGACGAGCGGATGATGCTTAAGGTCTGTGATTTATATTATAATCACGATTTGGGGCAGCGTGAAATTGCCGCTACTATAGACCTTTCCCGGCCAACCGTCTCCAGGCTGCTTTCAAATGCCAGAGAACGTGGTATCGTACGCATCATACTTGCAGATTTGACCGGCAGGAATTATTTTGACATTGAACAACAATTAGAAAAGAAATTCGGATTGAAGGAAGCGATATTGACCGAGTCCTATGATGACCGAGAACTTTTACAAAATGAACTAGGTCGCATGGCTGCGCAATATCTTGAACGGATATTGAAGAATGGAGATTCAGTGGGCGTATCCATGGGTACTACGCTTACTCACATTATCCCGCATATTTCAGCCGATTATCTGCATGATCTCACGTTTATTCCATTAATAGGCGGCATCGGGGAAGGATCCAGCGAGCTTTATTCCAATTTTATTGCAGAGACAATGGCGAAAGCGTTTGGCGGAATATCGCTGGCGCTTCATGCCCCGGCGATGGTATCGCGCATTCAGGCAAAGAACGAGTTGCTACAAGAGGAGAGTATCTCCAGGGTGCTTGCGCGCACCAACGATTTACAGGTGGCGCTCAGCGGTATCGGCGCGCCAGATGAAAACTCCACCATCATCACGGCGGGATTCTTCAGCAGAGAAATGATAGAGGATTTACACCGTCACAATATATGTGGCGATATTTGCATGCGCTATTTTGATGAGTACGGAAATCTTTCACTTTATGAGCACAATCAGCGTGTAATAGGAATTAATATTGAAACGTTACGGCTTGTACCCCGCTCAATCGGTGTGGCTGGCGGTGTGAAAAAAGCCAACGCTATCAAGGGGGCGCTGGCGGGGAGATATATCAACGTTCTAATTACCGATATAGACTGTGCAAAAGTTTTGTTAGGCTAAAACGAGCAGCGGCAATGGTTTACAGATCGTCGAAGCCGCCTTCAACCAGCGTCACAAGCGTGTCCACCGCTTGTTTTTCATCCTGCCCCTCTGCCGTGATTTCTATGCGCGTGCCTTTTGTAAGCTGCATGGTCAGCACAGATACGATGGATTTGGCCGGGCAGCTTTTTATCTTTTCTCCTTTTTCATTAAATTTGTGTATTTGAATATCGGATTTGAAATTTTTTGCAGCCACAACAAAAAGATTGGCAGGGCGAGCGTGAAGTCCAGTTCGGTTGATTATGGTTGTTTTTTGTGCGTACATGAAAAAGCCTCTATTCAGCCAACCTGCTCCAATCTGCGAGGCAGGCGTTTTAATGTAAAATTTAAGATATGAAAGGTATCCTCGGGCGCAAACGCGCCCGAGGAGGAGAGCGACGCGCGGCCGATTTAGATGAATAGTGCATCCTGCAGTTTGCGAAGCTGCACTATCAGGGAGCTTTCATCTAGCGCGACGTCGTCATAAGTTATGAGTTCGCCTTTTCTCACATCGCGTACCATAACAGTGTTCTTGTTGACAAGGCCCATGGGAAGTACACGTTTTTCTCTCGCTTCCGAAGCGGCAATAAATGTACCACGGATGGTAAACCCACCAATACCGTCCAGCTTTTGGCCTGCTTTTAGATCG
This sequence comes from Bacillota bacterium, assembly GCA_023409435.1. GTDB lineage: Bacteria > Bacillota > Clostridia > Christensenellales > CAG-138 > JAEYLA01. Next base: position 15,477 of record JAEYHP010000098.1, read on the forward strand.
ATCTTTGCAACCGTTCCGGTTTCCGCAACAAGACCTGCGCGTGGTACAATGCTGGGTACATGATCAATGCATGCCTTGGCCACCGTAAGCGGCGTTTCAAGGCTTGTAAGATGATATGGCCGGTACAGGCAGTAATTGGGGCCGGAACCCATGCTCAGATATTGCAACTCGTGCCGGATATCCGGCTGGTCGCTGGCGATGATAATGAATACGCCCGGCGCAATGCCGTTGATATATTCCACAACGCCGTAATTGTTGAGCACGCCGCCTCTGCCTTCGCTCTTAAGACTCATCAGGTCCGGCAAGTCCCTGACGGAACCTGCGGCGCCATGCGCCCCCATCACATCCGGCAGGAAGCCGGTAGCGTTGGCCATGGCCGTCATCTCAACCATGGTTTTTGTACCGTCCTTAAAGGCGCAAATCATCTTGGCGCTTGCACCCTTGCGTTTTGCTTCTTCGGCTACGGTTTCGGGTGTGCAGTCATAATCAACGGCATTGTTTTTACCTTTACCGATGACCCGCACATCAAAGCCCAACGCATCCGCAAAATCGTAAAGCTCCATAACAGCACCCGGCTCATCACCAGCAGAGCCGGTATATATGACCCCCGCGTTGGTGGCCAATTTATACAATATGTGGCCGATGCAGACATCCGTCTCCACATTGAGCATAACAATATGCTTTTTGCTGTTAATGGCATCAATCGAGACCTTTGCGCCTACCTCGGGAACCCCGGTAGCGTCTACGGAGCAATGTACAGAAGAGCATTTTGTTGCCAGCTCGTTATTTGTGGTGGCAACAAACTTACCCTGCGCAAGAAGCTCGTTGCCTTCCTCAACTGTTTGGGCAACGGCATAATCCTTGTTTTCGGTGAGGCCTGCATGATTGTAGGCATCTTTTGCATTGTCGAGGATAATATCCACCACAACAGCCGGGCGCATACCTTTCATGGACATCATCTGGCCAACCATGCCGCGTCCCATTTGGCCTGCACCCACAATGCCGGCTAAAATCGGAGTTCCGGCTTTCTCTAACTCCTGAAGTTTGTAGTTCATTCCAACCATACGTGTTTACTCCTCACTGTTGTTAAAAGATTACGGCGGTTTCCCGTCATTGAAAATGAATTTCGAAAGCATCGCCAATGCTTACTTCTGGCATCTTTTCGCCAGAAATGACGATCTGGCCGGGGAGTTCAGCAACTGATGCGCCATTAAAGCAAAATGAACAATGACCCATTTTCCTAAGTGTATAATTGGCTTCATCGCCCACCGCAGTAACGGTAAATGCCGTTAATCCAAAGAGGACCTTATCTCCGGGCTTTACATCGGTTTCCAGACGCGCTGCCGTGTGCAGTATGGAGATATCCGCAAGCTCTGCGGGCGCGTTCTCGTTGAAAACAATCAACAATCCCTGATCGGCCATCTCTAACGCGAGCTCACCTATGCCAGTTATAATCGTCCTGTATGCCATTTCATTCACCTTATGGATTAATACAGACCGAAGCTGAAGAGATAAGCAATGACAACGGCAATGGGACCGGTAATCATACGTGAGAACAACACGGCAGGCACGCCTGCACTAATTGTTTCGGGCTCAGCTTCACCCAGAGATAAGCCAACGGGAATAAAATCGCAGCCAACCTGCGCATCAATTGCAAACAGAGCCGGGAGTGCAAAAGAAGGATTGATTGCGCCGCGGCCAATTTGCTCACCTACGAGAACGCCGACAACCTGCGCAATAACGGCGCCCGGCCCAATGATAGGAGAGATAACCGGAATAGCGCAGATGAGAGAAATAATGAGCATGCCGGGAAGAGATCCGGCGAACGGGGAAATTGATTTGGCTATCACATCACCAAGACCAGAGCCCTGTATGATGCCTATGATCATGGCCACAAATGCCATGAAGGGAAGTATGTGCCGAATAACCATGTCGATCGTATCACGGCCCGCCTGGAAGAACTTGCCTACTACGCGACCAACCGCACGGCCAATCCGCACAAGAAGGCCGGATTTTTCTTTGGGTGCGGCTTTCGTCTGCTTGCTGCTGGAATTCGATTTAACTTCCTTCACGGCTGGTGCCTCTCCTTCTCCGGCAAATGTAATATCTTCCTTTGCCACGCCGGAAACATAAGTGTCTTCGGTTATAAACTTGGCAAGCGGGCCACTGGGACCGATGCCCATCAAGTTGATAGTGGGAATACGTTTTTTGGGGTAGACACCACAACGGGCTGTGCCGCCGCAGTCGATGATTACGCAGGCAATCTGATCTTCGGGTACTCCGGTGCTGAAACCGTCTACCGCCTGCGCACCAGTCAGTTCGGCGATATGGCGCGTGATTTCATCAATGCCGCCGCCGGTGATGGAGACGATCTTATTTTTTTCTTCCGTGGGCAGAACTACCAAAGGGCCGCCCCAACCGCCTTTGCCCTTATGAATCTTAACTGCTTTAAACATGTTAGTTCCCCCTCTTCTTCATGAACATCACAGTGAGGCGCTCGGTCACTATTCCCCTGATCAGTATGACAATAATGCCCACGATGAAATAGCGAATTGCCAGAGGCCCGAGATTATGTCCCAGCGTGGTAATACCAGCCGCGATACCGCCGTATACGAAATATTCGCCCGGATTGGCATGCGGGAAGAGGCCAGTGATAGGATGGCAGAAGGAAACGGCCGCATCATAAAATGCAGGCTTGTACTTTTCATCTACAAACCGGCCGAACGTATAGGCCATGGGATTGCAGAGTATGAACATGGACAATACGGGCAGAATGGTGTAGCGAAGCAGGAAGAATTTGCTGCAAGCACGCGCAAATTTGTTGACTTTCTCTTCGCCGATCATGCTGACTAAAGCGTTAACAAACGTTATCAGGACAATCAGCGTGGGGATTATACCTGTGACAAACCCCATAAATGTCTGACCACCAAGGTTAAACAAATTGATAAATCCTTCAGCGAGTTTGGCTAAAAAGTCCATATTGAACCCCCCTATTCATTTTGCTTTATTTGGGTCGGCCGATCTATGAATAGTCCTCCCTTCCCCAAAGCATGCCGACCAGAAACTGTTGAACACGATAGCGAACACAGCAACGTTCTTTCGCACATCGTAAAATTAATTTGAAGAAACTATCCTCTGGTGAAGACCGATATCTGCCTGATCGGCCTTTGTTTCATCCTCACCGTACACAAGCGCCTGCTCGGCCTCTTTGCGGAAGCGGTGATCTAGCGCCTCCACAGCCTGTATCAGCGCACCCTTCTTTTTACTAAGCACGGTTGCATCATAAGGGCGCCTTTTGCGGTAGTACCTAAGTTCTTGGGCATCCCGCTCAATGCCGGCCTTTCGAATTGCGCTTAAGGTCATGCCAACATACTCGGGCATATCCTTAAACTTAGCGAATATGGTGTAACCCTTCATGCTTTTACAGGCGACCACTTCGTCCTTGTTTCTGTCATAGGAGAGAATAATGATTTCGCCCTGACGAAGAGCATTTTTACGTTGGCCAACCCCTATCACACCACTTCCCAGCAAACCTTTGACCGTACGCTGATAGTGGCGAACCTGTATAAAGGCCAAAAGCATTTGGGCGGCCATGAGAGCGAATATCGCAAGAAATATCCAGGTATTTGGGTTTTTCATAATTGAGCTCTCTCCTTATGCGAATTGCTATATGGATATGATTATTTCTTATGTATGTATTCTATATTGCTCAAATGTAAAAGTCAATATTCAATATAAAAATATTTATTTTTTAAATTTATTAATAAAACCGCCGAATTGCGCCATTTTTTATTCAAAACGCATCACCTTGCCGCCTTCTTGTTTGTGCTTAATTTTATCATAAGTAATAATATTCTTAATTAATATAATGTATTACTTCTTTTTATTATTTCATTTGTTAAAATATTCGCAAAAAAAACAATGTAATCAGGCAAATATACCGCTCTGCTCCGTAGAGGGCCCTGCAACGCGCGCCGGCGTTTCTTGTTGCTATTATATCCTCTAATTCTATGTGATAGATGGTCAGTCGAGGGGCCATGCGGTACTTTATTGATTTTGGCGCAGAGATATGGTTTTATGTATATAGAATTCCAAATATCTACTTTTACGCAGTTTATTATATTCTAGGAGGATAACAGTGCTTGCAGGACTGAATTGGTACTTGCATTATTGATTTAATATCTACAAAAAAAGGGGGCAATCCATGCCAAACGTCCATAAAATTGTGGTAGCAGGCGGAGGCAGCAGCTACACGCCGGAACTTCTTTACGGCTTTACCGACAAATCCCGGCTCACAGCAGAAGAGATCATACTGGTGGATGTACCGCAAGGCAGGGAAAAACTTGAGACGGTCGGCGCCTTAGGCTCCCGAATGTTTCAGAAGCATGGCATCGCTACCCGCCTGTCATGGACGCTTGATCTGGAGTCTGCCCTGCCCGGCGCGGATTTTGTATTGAATCAGATCCGTATCGGCGGGCTTGCGGCACGCGCGCTGGATGAACAGATCCCAAACCGCTTCGGCCTGATCGGCCAGGAGACAACGGGAGCCGGCGGGTTGTTTCTGGGGCTGCGCACCATGCCCGTGGTAGTAGAAATAGCAAAAAAAATGGAGCGCCTGTGCCCCGAAGCAACGCTGATCAACTTTACCAACCCGGCAGGAATGGTGACTCAGGCCGTCCAAAAGGCGACGAGCATCCGCTGCATCGGCCTGTGCAACATTCCAATCAACATGAAACACGGCCTCGCAAGGATGTTGGAGCTGCCCGTCGAGCGCCTCAATTTCAATTATGTGGGAATCAATCATTTATCGTTCATAACAAGGGTGTGGGACGATGATGCGGATTACACCGAAACTCTTCTCAAACGCCCTCTGGAACTAATGTCATCCGTAGTGGCAAACATTCAGCAATTGGAAAATCCCACGGCGGTGATCGACGCCATCCGCCTGATCCCCGGCCCGTATTTGGCTTACTATTTCTTTGAGGATCAGAAGCTCAAAGAGGAGCTGGAGGGGCTGAAAGCTGGCAAAGGAACCCGCGCGAATGAAGTGATGGCTACAGAAAAACTCCTTTTTGACCTGTACCGTGACCCGGAGCTAACAGCAATCCCCGAAGAGTTGAAGCGGCGCGGAGGATCGCGCTATTCGGAAGCCGCCCTGCAGATTGTGGAAGCAATCGCCCATAATACCGGCCGTAATTTAACGGTCAACATCCGAAACGGTTTCACCGTCCCCGAACTGCCGGAAGACGCCGTGATTGAAGTCAACTGCAGGGTGGACAAAAACGGGGCCGTTCCTGTTGGCAAACTAACGCTTCCCCCTCAAATACGGGGGCTTATACAGCATGTGAAGTCCTATGAATCCCTTGCGGTATCAGCCGCGCTCAACAGGGACCGCCGCCTCGCCCAGCAGGCGTTGATTGCCCATCCGCTTGCCCATGACGCCACAAAAGCGCTGAAGGTGTTTGACGCGCTTTGGGAGGCGCACGCCAATTACTTAAGCGATTACCGTTAAGGATGGCAAGGAGGATGCATGAGTTATTTCATCGGTATTGACGGTGGTTCCTCCAAGACAAAAGGCTTGCTGTCCGACCACACCGGCCGAATACTTGCGGAATATACCACTTCCGGGTCCAATTACCATATCATCGGAATGGAAGCGACCCGGCAGGTCCTCGAATCCGTGATACAGAATTTACTCAAATCAGCCGGTCTCAAAAAGGAACAGCTGAGCTTTGCCATGCTTGCGCTATCGGGCGCTGACCTTCCTATGGATTTTAAGATTTTGAGTGAAATCACAGCCGTTTGCCTGCCCGGTGTTTCCTATGAAGTGACAAACGACGTTTGGGCAATCATGCGCAGCGGCCTTCGTGAGCCCTGGGGCGGGGTGGTCATCTGCGGCACAGGCGGCAATGCGGGGATTACGCGTCCCGATGGACAGCGCTTCATACTCAGGGCCCTAACCTATAAGCTTGGCAATTACGGAGGCGGAGGCGACATGGCAACCGAAGCGCTGCACTATATGTTCCGAGCGGACGAGCTGACCTATAAACCGACTCTGTTAACCAGCCGCCTGCCAGCGCTCCTAGGCTGCGACGACCCGTCGGCTGTCCTAAATCGGCTTTTCCCTGCCGACCATCTAAGCCTTGAAGACTACAACCGAATTCCGCCGCTGGTGTTCGAACTAGCGAGTTTGGGGGATGAGGTCTGCCTGGAAATTCTTGAACGTATGGGAAGAATTCAGGGGCAATTGTTTAACGGCGTGGTCCGTCAAGCAGATATAAAAGGAATACCATTGCCCGTCGTCATTGGCGGCAGCCTGTTCAGCGGATCAAACCCAACCCTTGTGGACGCCATGCTGCTGGAGATTCATACGCTGCTGCCGGAAGCATACTTGGTAAAGAGCCCATATCCTCCGGCTGCCGGCGCTCTTCTTTTGGGCCTTGACCGCATGAACGGGCCATGCGAGGCAATTTACGAGCATCTGAACGACTATTTTCTCTAGACACCGTTCGGCATTTTTCACGTCCGCTCTGTTGGAGATTCCGGCTCTTTTATGCCGTTTTATTGACATCCAAATCCATCTATAATATCTTGCCCTTATAAGATGCATCTGGGGTTGTTGAAGCTGCTGTCCCCCATCGCTTTCAGTGAACAGGTATTGGTGCAACGGTCGGCCTTTGTGTGCGGCTTCACCGGTCCTTCAGCGGGGCATCTTACGGTGGGACGCGAGCGTCACTTACGCCTTTTAGCGTTCAAAATGCGCTTCGCGGATCGAAGGTGGCGCGTTCCTTGCCCGTCAGGTTTTAATAGTCATACGCAAAGCCCGCCTCGGCATGACGCCGCGCGGGCTATATCTATCTTTTCAGCCCAGAGGACCTCACAGGAAAAAAGATTAAATGGCGGTATTCTCCATCTATCCAGCGGGCCCCCACAACTCCGGTTAGCATCAAAGGCCCTTCAAATATTTGCCATAAAAACACGAAGGCGGCCATATGCTAAACCGGAGGGCAATACCATGAATTGGGAGGAGTATTTAAATGATATATGGATTGAACGGCTGGTTTGGGTTAGGCAGCTCATAACGAGTATCATGCTGAATCAACGCGATCTAAATTTGGTAGCAAGGCGTGTAGAACGGAATGCTACTGAGTTGGGACAAATATTAGCGGATGTATATGGCGAGGAAGCCGGAAAGAACTTTCAGAATTTGCTCAGTAAGTACATCGTTACTTTGTCCATAGTTGTGACCACAATTAAATCTGGGAAAAATACTGATATTCTTATGGAACAGTGGCTGGCTTCCGCAGGGGAAATTGCAGAATCCCTATCTCAACTCAATCCTTATTGGGATAAATCAGTCGTTGAATCGTTAATTCGGGATCAAATACAACTGGAGTTCGACTTCGCTTCCGATCTGAAGAAAGAGAATTTTGGGCAAGGTATTGCCAATTTTGATGTCGCATATGATAATGCACGAAAAGCAAGCCGCCTCATGATAGATGGCATCAAAATGCACCTGGGCCTGGAGAACCCTTCCTCGCAACAAAACACTCAGGGCAATTTGTAAAGGGTATTTTAAAGAGTCAACCGTTGTTTTAAGGCAGCAAAAAAGCCCGCAACCATACTGTTTGCGGGCTTTTCCTTGTGGCCGGAGACTGAATTCCCAACCAGCGGCCTTTTGGTCCCGAACTTATTCCAATATCAGCTTCTCGATAGCACGGGCCACGCCATCCTCATCATTGCTCTGCGTCACATAATCGGCGACAGCTTTGAGCTCATCCGTACCGTTTGCCATCGCCACCGCGTATCCTGCCGCAGACAGCATGGATATATCGTTTCCGCCGTCTCCGAACGCCATCGTCTTCCGGATGTCGATGTTCAAATGCCGGCACAATATCGTTAAAGCGTTGCCCTTGGTTGCGGCCGCGGCGTTGAGCTCTATGTTGTATACTTGCGAACTGGTCAAAGCGATCATGGGGAATGCTTCCTGCAGTTCGCGGATGGCGGCGAGCCTCTTGCCGCTATCGTGGAAAAAGAGTTGGATCTTCTGAACATCCGCCCGTTTTTCGCGCATGAAGACAACATAATCGTCCAAGGGCTTTCGATTGCCCTTTACAACTGCAGCGAGTGAATCGGGAATGTGATATTCAATGAGGTCATAGGAAGCTCTGCCCATCAGCGCTTCGTTGTTGCAGTAGCATTCGTTGATTGCGTCGTATTTCTGGATGAACCCGATGACCTCCATCGCCAGTTCATAGGGGATGTTCGCTTCGAATATTGAGGCATTCTCCTTGAGATCCCACACGGCTGCGCCGTTGATGGAGATGATGTATCTCAGATTCGGCAGTATTTTGATATATTCCGGCAACCCCTGTACCATACGGCCCGTTGACGGTACGATCCAGATCCCCCTGTCAACCACCTTTTGGAGTGTTCTTAGGGTTGCTTCCGTCAGCTTTTTTTCGCTATTGAGCAGGGTACCGTCCATATCCATTGCGATCAGTTTTATATCCATTACTATGCGTTCTCCTCTGCAAATCCTTCCGCCCACCCGCCTGCGGGATAAAGCGGCTTACAAGGATACATTGTAACATAAATACGCCGCAAAGGGTCACTTTGCTGGCAGTGTAGTGTAACCCTTACTAAATCGAAAACATTGAGAGCTGCCAAAGGAAGGCTGTATGCCCATAGGCTCTCCCCGCAGGAGAATTCATTTCTTAAAGAGCATCAATACAGCCACGTAAAAGTCGTGTCAACCCATGGGTATTCCTATGTTTTTTAGGAACACCATGCCATTCTTCCATGATATAATTACGAAAATCTTCTTACTAAAACTATTTCTATTACGGATAGAAGCCCGGCATGGCCAAATTATGCGGCGTTATCCACCGTGATATCGGCCCGGATAATATTATGCTGTATGGCGGCCCCGGAGCGGCACCTGTGCAGGCATAACGGTAATCATGCTTAGGAGGAAACAACAATGCCAATGAAACAATGCGAGAAAGTCGGTCACTTTTATGATACCGCCATCCACTCCCAGTGCCCCTACTGCAACAACGAGCTCAACAACGTTACCCGTCTGCCGGATACAGGGGTGATCATGCCGCCGTTCGACCAAATGCCGCCGTTCGGGCCTGATAGAGATGACATGTATGGGGATTGTTTTGACAGAGTGGATCCCGTGGTGGGCTGGTTGGTTGTTATCAACGGGCACGAGAGAGGCCGGGATTACCGCATCCATTCCGATAACAACTTTATCGGCCGCCATGAAAAAAGCGACATCTGCCTCCGCGGCTATAAGGGGGTCTACCGTGAGAAGCACGCAAATATCAGCTACGATACGCACGAAAACAAGTACTACCTCTCGCCCGGAGAAGGCCCGGAGCTCACCCGCCACAACGACGAAGCTATATTCAAGACGGTGGAGCTGCAGGCGTATGACACCATCGAAATGGGCCAGACACAATTTTTATTTTTGCCTCTTTGCTCGGAAAGGTTCACGTGGACGAAATGAGCGCCATAGGACACTCTATCAATAACAAAAGGCAGATGAAATGCCCCGTTTAATCCGACTTGAGACATAAGAAAAGCCCGTAAACGTATTGTTTGCGGGCTTTTCATATGGTCGGGGCGATGTGATTTGAACACACGGCCTTCTGGTCCCGAACCAGACGCGCTACCAAGCTGCGCTACGCCCCGACATGGAGCCAACGAGGGGACTCGGACCCCTGACCTGCTGATTACGAATCAGCTGCTCTACCAGCTGAGCTACGTTGGCAGTCAAATTTAGGTGCGCATCACGCACCCGACTTTATCAATTATAGGGAAGAGGGACAATTTCGTCAAGCACTTTCTTGTGCCAAAACCGCCGTGAAACTCTTGGACTTATAAGGAAGAAGGGCGGATTCGTCAAGCGTCTCCCTGTACTTTTTGCGTCTCAAACGTCTCCGGCCGCATCAGCTCCATACCACTCAAAAACTCCTGCAGCAGGGCGATTGCGGCGTCAAACCGTTCCTTTTCCACGCTGTACATGGTAAACCCGCCCTGCCGCCTTGCGCGTACCAGCCCGCAGGAGGTAAGTATTTTCATGTGGTAGGAAAGCGAGGGTTGGGTGATATTGAAGCATTCGAGTATGCTGTTGGCGCACATGCTTTCCAATGTCAGCATATGCACGATTTTTAAGCGCGTTTCATCCGCGAGCGCCTTGAAGAGCGGCACATAATTATAATAGTAAGTCGTCATGCCTCATCCACCTTAAAAAACCGTCAATCCTTAAAGTACGCAAGGATGCCGTTCTTGATGCCTTCCGCCATTTTCTTCTGGAAGGCAGAGTCAGTCAGCTTGTAATCTTCCTCTTTGTTGGTCATATGCCC
>JAEYHP010000142.1 GCA_023409435.1 Bacillota bacterium
GGTATAGGTAGCGTAGATCTCGGTGTGGCCGTCAAAGTGAGTGTATCCGTCGGAGCCCTCGCCTTTGTAGTGCTCCAGAGCTTTGTTCAGGGCCTCTTTGTTCAGGGCGTTGGTGCAAGTAGCGTCCACCTCTCCAGCCAGCGCCAACTTAATGACCTTTTTCACGCACTGGAAGGCCGCGTTGCCGCCCTCAATGCTAACCTTTCCGATCTCAAAGCGGTCAACATGTTCAATCAGAGGCAGATGCAACACATCCACCGTGCCTGCGGTGAACTGCGCGTCAGCCACTTTCTCACAGCGGTGGATCTTCATCTCCGGCCGCCCCACAAAGCGGGAAGCTTGCTCCAGCATGTTGGCATCACCTACCACAAGGGGGCGGCAGCGGTCGTACAGTTCTGAATGAGCCAAGGCCTTGATAGTGATCTCGGGGCCGTTGCCGGCAGGGTCACCCATGGTGATTCCCACAATCGGTTTCTTGTTCATTGTTGGCACCCCTCATTTTCAGCGCATGCCTTTGGCGGCATTTTCGGCTAGGACTTTTCTCAGGGCCTCGATACCTTCCTCCGGAACTTGGTTGAAAGGTGCGCGGCACTTGCCTACATTGTAGCCTAGCAGCGCGACTGCCGTTTTGACGATGGTGTTGGGGTTGCCGTACCGAAACACCGCCCGGAATGTCGTGATGGAATCTTGGGCGGCCTGAGCCTTCTCCAGCTTGCCGGCCTGGAACAGGTCGTAGATGGAGGACAGCACGCGGGGGTACACATTGGCGCACCCCGCGATACCGCCCGCACCGCCCGCCTTCAGGCAGGGCAGAATCAGTGAGTCGTTGCCGGAGAGCACTCGGAAGTCTTTATAAAGATCGCGTGTCAGATTGATGTAGGCCTGAAGGTTGTCCCAATCCCCGCTGGAGTCCTTAACTCCCATGATGGTGTCCACATCCTTGGCCAGTTTGGCCGCCGTCTCGGGCAGCAGCTTGTTGCCGGTGCGGGCGGGGATGTTGTAAAGCACGATAGGGATGTCCACATGCTTCGCCACCTCGACGTAGTGGTCGTATAGCTCCTTCTGGGAGGCCAGAGCAAAGCTGGGGGTAATGATAGACAGGATGTCGGCTCCCAGCTCTTGGGCCTTTTTACTCATCCGGATGGTATCGGCTGTGGAGATACAGCCGGTCCCGGCATATACGGGAACACGCCCTTTTACCTGGTCAATGGTGGCCTCCAGAACCTCCATCTTCTCCTTCTCGTTGAGAATATAGCCCTCACCGTTGGTGCCCAAGGGGAACACTCCGTGGATACCCCCCTCGATCAGCCGCTCGATCTGCTGGCGCAGCACATCAATGTTAACGCTCTCATCAGCGTTCATAGGGGTCAGGATCGCACAGACGATCCCCTTTACTTCTGCTTGCTTCATCACATTACTTCCTCATACAGGGCTCGGGCATCGGCGGGGGTGACTTCCCGCATATTGTTCACCAGCAGACGCTGGACCTGCATTCCGGCCTCTACCAGCCCATCCAGATCCTCGGCGGGGACGCCAAGCTCCTTCAGGCTGGTGGGGATATCCAGATCCTTCATAATCTTCTCCATCCATGCCAGCATGTAAGCGCTCTTTTCCTCTACCGTGGAGCAAGTCCGTTCCGTATGTACGCACCGGTCATAGGCGGCGGCGAACTTTTCCCGGCACACCGGCTCGTTGAAACGCATGACCGGCGCCAACAGGATGGCGTTGGCAACGCCGTGAGCGATGTGATACTTGCCGCCGAGGGGATAGCTCAGGGCGTGGACGGCAGTCGTTCCGGAGGCGGTAATGGCCAGCCCACCATAGTAGGCCGCAATCTGCATTCGGTTCTTCGCCTCCATCGCCGCCGGGTCGTTGCAGGCGGCCATGATGTTGTTCAAGATCAGATCCAGGCCCTCAAGTGCGTACAAATCGCTGAAAGGATTGGCCTTGTTGCTTGTGTAGCACTCAATGCAGTGAGCCAGCGCGTCCACACCAGTGGCCGCCGTAATTTTGCGGGGCAGGTTCTTAATCATTCTGGCATCCAGAATCACATAGTCAGCGATCATGTTGTCGTTGACGATGCCAACCTTCAGCTCTTTTTCGGGAACGGCCACAATGGCGTTGGGGGTCACCTCGGCCCCGGTGCCGGCGGTGGTGGGAATAAGGATAATGGGTACGCACTTCCGGGCGCGGCCGGGCTCGTTTAGCAGATCCTTAACGCCGTATTCATCGGTGACCAGAACGCTGGCCAGCTTGGCCGCGTCCATCACGCTACCGCCGCCGCAAGCCACGATCATATCTCCGCCGCTGGCTTTGAACTGATCCACCAGTTTCTGCACGGCGGAGTAGGTGGGTTCCGGCGGCAGCTCGTTCAGCACATAGTATTCGACTTCTGCTGCCTTCACCGCCTCCTCCGATAGGGAGAACAGGCCTGAACCTTCGATTCCCTTGTCGGTAAACATGGCCACCCGCTTGACCTGCCTGGCCTTCAGGATGGAGGTGATGTTCTCCATGGCGCTTTCCCCGCCGTATACGGCATGGGGCATTTTAAGGTTATAGGTTTTCTGCATTCCCGGATGCTCCCTGCGCTCTTAGCGGCTTTGGCCGGATGTGGGGTTATAGAGTCCCACCCGCTGCCGCTTTTCCCCCAGCACGGCCTGCTCGGTGAAGCAAACATATTTTACTCCGATGCGGGTGTGGGACGCGTAAGCCAGATGCAGCATTCCGTCGGAGGACTGCATCAGATAAGGGTACTCGTACTGCCGATTGTTGGTCTTGTTTTCATCACCCATGAAGCCCTCACCCCGTTCCATCCAACGGATAAGGGGGAAAGTCAGGCTTCCGTCTTCAGACAGAGCCACAGCCACCGGGCAACGCAGGCCAGGCCAGGCAGCCTTGCCGGGATGAGGGTCCGGCGTGCAGGTGGGGTTGTAGGCAATGGCGATACGTCCGCTCTGCAGCCGCAGTGCGCTGATGCTGGAATTGTTGTTGGGAAGTGGCGTCGGCATTGGCTCGCTCCAGGTATCGCCCCAGTCAAAGGACTCGCTGCGGTGGATGCGGTAAGCCTCGCGGTTGCGCATAAAGGCAACCAGATGACCGTTTTCCAGCTCTACTACGTTGGGGTGAACATGACCATTGCTCTTGGGCATCATGACCATCCGCCAGGTCTTGCCCTCGTCATCCGAAATGCGAAAGGCGCTGGGATCGCCGGACAGTCCATTTGCAGAATCGGTGCACAGCCAGTTGCCAAAGATCCATCGCCCGTTGGAGAGGATCTGGATCGGCTGGCGGCAGAAGGTGCCCTCTTCCGGGAAAATTGTCTCATAGGGACCCCAGGTCTTGCCGCCGTCGGTGCTCTTTTGGCAGCGAACCACGGCGGTATACTGCATGTTGTCCTTGCCCTCCTGTCGGTCTAGCTGGGCGGTATATATGGCCCAGACAGCTTTATCGGGGCCGTAGAACAGGGAGGGGTTCTGCTCGCTACGGGTGGGGTCGCCCGAGATATCGACCGGCGACAGCCAGGCCGGGCCATCCTTAGGCAGGATAGAGCAGATGATGTGGGAGTCGGCGCTGCCTTCGTAGGTGCCAGCGAACCAGCAGCACAGTAAGTCGCCGTTGGGCAGTTCCAGCATTGCCGGGGCATGGGCGGAGGGGTATCCGCCGTTGGGCAACAGCGCCTCCAGAGTTCCCAAGTCACCATTGTGGTAGACGGTGCCGTCCCAGGTCAGACCAGGTAGCTTTGCGTATTGCATGTTGCTGCCTCCTAATTTTGAAAATTTCAGGGGTTCCTGTTTTCTGGTGCCGGAGATTTTGCGTGCCAGATCTATCAGCAGCGTCTCCTGCCCGAAGCCGCCGGACTTGGAGATCACATACCTACTGCAATCTTTATAAATAAACCGGGACAGGACGACGCCCTTCTCCAGTTCGCACACCGGTTCCAGCTCCATGACGCCCACGCACTCCATACATTCCAGCAGGGTGTCGCCTCCGGTGATCAGCAGCGTACCTAAGGCGGGGCTGGTGAAAAGGGCGCTCACAAGGTTGCCAATAGACCGGGCCACTCTCAGACGGACGTCTTCGGCCTGGATGCCCCGTGTGGAAGCGTAGGCCTCGGTCAGTGCGTTGGATTCTCTGTCGTTTCCATCAATAATGCACAGAGGGTTCTCCTCCAGAATGCGGTGAAAGGCCTGGATTTCCGCCTGGCTCTGCCAGTGGTTGGCCTCCAGCTTCTGCTCCGGTGTCAGGTGGATGTGGGTATAGCCGGCCTCCTCAGCTACTCTCAGCTGGTTCACGGTGATGGGGTTCAAGCTGCCGCAAACCACCAGCAGACGTGGGTCCAAATCGGGCTGCTGCGGCGGCGCGGCCGCGGCGATACCCAGAAGCTCCGGCAACACTGCACCAAACCCAGCGCAGCCAGCCATGATGTGCAGCCCGCCATTGTTCAGCAGTTGCCTGCCGGTGGACAGCAAGTCTGCGGGGCTATCCGCATCAAACACCAGAATGCCGTCCACCTCCGGCACGAGACCGCCGGAGACCAGCGCAGGGAAGCTGTGGATCGGTACAAAGCTTTGCTCTGCGATGAGCTCCGTGACCACGGAGTGGCGCACCGGCTCAAAGGGATCTGCGCCAAACGGACTTTCCGTCACCGGCACACCGTCCACAAGATGGATGCCACCCACTGTAATGCGGCCCGTCTGGGGGAAGGCAGGCAGGAAAGGAAGCTGACGTCGTCCGCTGGCCCGCAGCAGGGCTGTCAGCTCTGCGCCGATATTGCCCCGTAAAGCAGAATCCGTTTTCTTATAGATGTAGGGAATGCCGGCTTGCTCTGCTTGAGCTGTCAGCTGTGCTACCGTGTCGTAGGCCTGCCGGGCGGGCAGATGACGGGTTTCCGTATCCACTACCAAGACCTCTGCCTGCGCGGCGGCGAAATCCACCTCCGGGCCGACTACCACACGGGTACGGACGCCATAGGCGGCAAACTGTACGCCAGTATCCAACGCACCGGTAATGTCATCCGCCATCATTAAAAGACGGATCATATAATTTTCTGTCATTTCAGTTTATGGTCTCCTCAAGAAGGGGGGCTTTATGTGTCTATGATAGCAGGTTTCTGTCCCGGCGGTAGCAAAGAAAGTTAAAAAATGCGTTTCGATTTGGAACAAATAAAAAAACATATAAAAGGTCAAGTAAAATGCGTTTCATTTAGAAACATTCGCGTGATGTCTCTCTGCAAGAAACATGGTATAATAACCGCAGATGAGGGTTATTACACCGTTTTTGTACAACGGCGCGCCTTTGCCGTTTTGCAGATGGTCCGGCAACCGGCGCTTGATGGGTAATGATACACGGATTTTGTGCCGTGTTTGCTTCCGCCCGGCGGGCGCAACCGCAAAGCGTACCTCAACGGCAGAAAGGACGGAGGGATTCCATGGTCGATTCTCGTATCCGTATTCTGGGCATTGCTCCTTATGAGGGAATGCAGAACTCTATGGACCGTGTGGCGGAGGCCTACCCAAATCTGCAACTGGATGTGTATATCGGTGATTTGGAGGAGGGAGTGGCGATCGTGCGAAACGCTCCGCCCAACACCTACGACTGTATCATTTCCCGGGGCGGCACCGCAGAGCTGATCCGCCGGATAACGGACATTCCGGTGGTGGAGATCCATCTGTCGGTCTACGACGTGCTGCGGGCAATCAAGCTGGCGGAGAATTACTCCGATCTTTATGCCATCGTGGGGTTCCCCAGCATTACGGAGACGGCCCATACCCTGTGTGATCTGCTGCATTATAATTTGGACATCCTGACAGTCCGTAGCGCCGATGAGGTGCCACATACCCTGGAGCGACTGAAACAGGGTGGCTACCGAATGGTGGTCTGCGATATGATCACCCATACCATCGCCCAGCAGATGGAGCTGGACGCATTCCTCATCATTTCCGGCGTGGAGAGTATTCGCGCCGCAATCAACGAGGCATTGATGCTCAGCGCCTCGTTCCGTCACCTGCGGCAGGAGAACCTCTTCCTGCGCAGCGTCGCCCAGGGGGAGAATGGCCGCACGGTGGTGCTGACTGCGAATGGGGAGATGTTCTATTTTACGCCCACCGAGCCGCCGGGTGAGATGGCGTCCACATTGCGGTCTAAAATTCGAGAGATCCCCGCAAGCGGTGCGCTGAAGTTTTATCACAGCGAGCGCGGCCTGCTCTACACTATCACCGCTCAGACCCTCACCATGGATTCGGTCCGCTACTACCTCTTTTATTGCCTGCCCTCACGCATCCCGCTGCACTCACACAGATCCGGCCTTCGCTTCTTTAGTAAGAGCGAATGCGAGCACTTCTTTATGAACAGCTGGTACAGCATCAGTGGCTCTATGGGGGAACCGGACGCGACAATACTGGCTATTGCCGCCGCCCGCCAACCAGTGATGATCATCGGCGAAACCGGCACCGGCAAGGAGCATATCGCCCAGTTCCTTTATCTGCACAGCCCGCTGTCCAACAATCCCATTGTCGTTGTAAATTGCATGCTGATGAACGATAAGAGCTGGGATTTCCTGCTCGGCCACTACAACTCCCCTCTGAATGGCACTGGAAACACAGTATACTTCCAAAATTTTGAGGCGTTGCCCGACGCATGTCGGCCAGAGCTTCTCTCCGTTATTTTGGAGACTGGCCTGGTCAGACGGGTACGTTTACTGTTTTCCTGCGACTCTAAGGCGGGCGACCCCGAGCCGGAGGTATTGCGGATGTTCAGCATCCGTCTGGGCTGCCTGACTCTGAACCTGCCCCCTTTGCGCAGTCGCTCCGATGAGATTCCCTCTCTGGCCAGTCTATATCTGAGCAGCCTAAACTTGGAGCTGGGCAAGCAGATCTCCGGCTTTGAACCCCACGCCATTGAGCAGTTACGCCAGTATGAGTGGCCCAACAATTATACCCAATTTATGCATGTGCTCCGGACGCTGGCCACCTTGACCACCTCTAACTATATCCGCAGCAGCGTTGTGGCGGAGATCATTGCCAAGGAGCGAGCGCTGGCTCGTAGCTCGGCTCCCATCCCTGCCGCCGTTGACACCGAGCGCACCTTGGAGCAAATTACAAGTGATATCATCTTTCAAACCGTGGCGGCTCATGGCGGTAACCGGGCGGAGGCCGCCCGGCAGCTGGGAATCGGACGCACCACCCTATGGCGCTACCTAAACAAGGATGGCAACTTATAGGGGCAACGCGAGCGGGAAATCGCTTTTGAAACTATCGCCTTGACGGACACTGCCTTTATTTGGTTGCCTCGTCTAAACCTCTAGAAATTGAATTTCAAGATGAAGATACATCGTTACTTTCCCAAGTGTTGTTGGTTTTGAGAGGAGGACCAGGGAAATCTGGAATCTGAATATGGCGGCATTTTGAGATCCACATACGAAAATTGTCATTCCGCCCACCACGCTTCAGTCCGCCCCAGTAACACGAACTTCTGATTATCCATAACCCAAGCGGTTAACCAAACTTCGCATTATGTTTATCCCGGCGTGATGAAGTGAACTTTCGATTATGGTTTAGCCAGCGAAATCATATTTTTGATATTTTGAACATGACATACAGTTGTCATGCTCAATGTAGTACACTGTTTCTGAAATCAACTCGGAGGAAAATAAAATGAATGAAGAAATAATAGCTCGAGCTGGAGAAATTGTTGCAAGTAAAACTGGTGGCGGAAATGAGGGATATTGCGTGCTGGCATTGATTGACAATGACGGCTTTCCAACAGCGTCAACAATATCCGCCTCAAGAGCGGATGGTATAAATTGGATTACATTCTGTACCGGTCTTGGTAACAACAAAACAAAACGAATCGAGAAGTGTAACCGCGCAAGCGTTTGCTTTGACTCCATGGACCATAATATTACGCTGGTGGGTACCGTAGAGGTATTGACTGACCTTGAAATAAAAAAAGAAATGTGGTATAAGGGACTTGAAAATCACTTCAACGGGCCGGAAGATCCAAACTACTGCGTTCTGCGTTTCAGAACAAATCGATACAACCTTCTTGTGGATTGGAAGGAAGCGAGTGGCGATTTGTGAAACTTCTTAGGCCTAGCTTCTCAGCCTATATATTATTATTGATAAAGAAAATCAAGTTGCCCAATCTTTTTACCCAGGTACCTACCCGAACTTCGCATTATGTTTGGGTTGTGTGAAAACGCATTTATATCGAATTTAGAAAATTACTCTTTGCGCAAAGGAAGGGACATGAATACAGGGTTATAAAATGGAAAGCGGGTGGGCAATCCGGGCATTCCCCCCCGCGTTCTACCGCATTTTAGCTGCGATCACGGGCGACGTCTTCTGCCGTTTCTGCATATTGCGCACGATGCACGACAGCGTGAAGTTGATGACGAAGTAGATGGCGCAGGCCATGCCGCACAGCACGAATACGTCGGTTACCTTCTGCGTGCTCTGCCCGGTATACATGGGGGCCAACTGTATCATGCGGAAAACACGCCCCAAAAACTCGATATAGGCGATGTTGGCTACATAGGAGGTATCCTTGATGGTCGTGATCACCTGGCTCAGCATCGTCGGCACCACCACGCGCATGGCCTGAGGCAGCACGATGAAACCCAACACCTGTATAAAGTTGAAGCCTTGGGCATAACCCGCCTCAAACTGGCCGTTGGCAACGGAATTCAGGCCGCCGCGGATGATTTCCGCCATGACGGAGGAGGTAAATAGAACAAGCGCCACAATGGCCTTGAACATCATTTGGACCTCGGACGAGCTCAGGCCGATGGACTTGGCAAACGCCGCCGATACCGACGGCACGGGGAACGCTACAAGGCAGATGAACAGCCAGAGCATCAGCGGCGTGTTGCGGAACACCTCGATATAGGCGATGGACAGCCACTTCAGTATCCGCGCGAGACCCTTGACGCAGTAGTTGCGCAGCAGTGCCATCACGGTGCCGAAGAAGAAGCTGACGACGATGGCAGCCGCGGCAATGATGAGGGAGAAGGCGACGCCCTTAAAGAAATACAGCATCAGGCTTCCGTTTGTCAGCATAGAAAGGCTGGCCTGCCAGTCGCTCATTTGCTCATTCCTCCTTCCTCGTTTCCTTGCGGCGGAACCGACGCACTGCCGGAATGTGAGGCCACCATGAGAATCTCGTCCAGCTCCTCGTCAGTCACTTCCTTCTGCTGGCGCCCGGCCTGCACATGAGCCGCCAGCAAATCGCGCTGTTTGAGCCGCTGTTCCCAGCGTGAGGCGATGGCGGACAGCGGGAAGCATATCGCGAAAAACACCAGACCGCTGAAAACATAGGCGGCCGCCCCATACCTGCCTGTGCTCGCTCCCACCGCGTACGCGTTGGTGGTAGAGATCAAATCCACTGCGCCGCCGACCAGCAGCATGCAGGACGTATTTTTAATAAGTGCCACAACCTGGTTGACCATGGGCGGCAGAATGATCTTTGTTGTCTGCGGGATGATCACATAACGCATCGTTTGCAGGTAGGTGAAGCCCTGGGAATAGGCGGCCTCCGATTGTCCCTTGGGGATCGCCTCAATGCCGCCGCGTATGACCTCGGAAAAGTAAGCGCCGTGGTAGATGCCAAGGGCAATTATGCCGGCGGCAAGGGGGGTAAAGCCCCGCACGCCGGAAAAGGTAACGGCGTAGAAGAGAAATAGCGCCTGCAGCATCAAAGGCGTATTCTGAAAAAACTCAACATAAATGCGGTTGATCACCCTTAGGGATCTTCTGCTGCCGGTGGCAAACAGGCCGAAGACCACACCCAGTACGAACGCGATGACAAAGCCCGCCATGGCCATCTGCAGCGTGGCCAGCAGCCCGTATGCAAACACGCGGTAATCCCGGAACAATGCGGCCCAGGCCTCAGGTTGAAACATTGAAAACTCCTTCATTCGCACCAAATAGGGCTTCATTTGCCGTGGATGCGGAAAACGATGCGCCAGCACAGTGCGACGAGGCGCACTGTGCTGGCGGCTAACCTCACTGTGCTAAAATTTTGTCTCAGTCAAGGCCGTATTCGCTCACATAGCCTGCAATGGTGCCATCGGCAAGCCAACCCGTGATGAGTTCTTCAATCTGGCCGGACAACTCGGCGCCCTTCTTGGTCGCCACACCGTAATTCTGGGGAGAGAACGACTCCTCGATGTAGGTGCGGTCCTCGCTGGCATAGGTGGCGAGAATGGACTTATCCACGCAGAACGCGTCGACGGTGCCGGCGGTCAGCGCGCTGGAGATCGAGGGATAATCGGCAAATTCGGTGAAGGTCACACCTCCCTTAAAGGCGGAGGGAACGAAATCGGCTGTGGTATCGAAGGCGTCGATGAGTTTGGCCTCTGCAAGGGCGGCCGCCAGAGCCTTCGCGGAGGTGGAACTGGTGGAAACGCCGACTTTCTTGCCGACCAGATTGGCAAGCTTTGTGATGCCGGAGGCCTTTTCAACCAGAACAGTGACGGCGTCGGTGTAATAGGGAGTTGAGAAGTCCCAGGATTCCTTGCGCTCGTCAGTAATGGTAAAGGTCGCGATGACGCAATCCAACGTTCCGGCGTCCAGAAGCTCGGTTCGGGTGGCGGCGGTTACGGCGGTAAATTCAACGCCTTCATAGCCAAGAGACTCTGCAATCTTATTGGCCAGATCGATTTCCATGCCGGCGTATTCGTTCGTCAGGGGATCCTGATACCCGAAGCCCACGACATTGTTCTTGACGCCGACCTTGAGCGGGCCTTTGGCGGCGGCGGGCTCGCTGGGCGCGGCGCTGGCTTCGGCCGTGCTGGCGGGGGTGGCGGTGGCCTCGGGCGCGGCTGAAGCCGGTTGGCTCTGGCTCGGCGCGGCGCAAGCCGTAAGCCCCAGCAGAGTGATGGACACCAAAACACACAGCAGCAAAAGGGTTGTTCTCTTTTTCATGACGTCCTCCCTATAGATATATTTGCAAGCCCCGGGCAGCATCATCAGCGGATGATTTTACTCAAAAAGGCTTTGCATCGATCGTTCTGCGGGTTGTTGAAGAAGTGCTCCGGCGTGCCTTCTTCGAGAATCACGCCGCCATCCAGAAAGATGACCCGATCGGCAACCTCCCGGGCGAACCCCATTTCGTGTGTCACCACAACCATGGTAAAATTCTTTTCATGGGACAGCTCGATCATCACGTCCAGCACCTCCAGCACCATTTCCGGGTCCAGAGCGGACGTGGGTTCATCAAAGAGAATCACGCGGTTTTGCATGGTGAGCGCACGAGCGATTGCAATGCGCTGCTGCTGGCCGCCCGACAGCGTCGAGGGATATACGTGCGCCTTTTCCTCCAGCCCCACCCGTTTCAAATACCCCATAGCCAGTTGAACCGCTTCATTTTTCGGCAGATTCTTCAGTTTGCGGGGGCCAAGGGTGAGGTTATCCAGCACCGTCAGGTGGGGGTAGAGGTTGAACTGCTGAAACACCATGGAGGAATGTACTTTGTTGATGAATGCCCGGCGCTTGAGGCTGACCAGGTGGTTGTGAACGTAGACCTGACCGGACGTGGGTTCTTCCAGATAATTCATCAGGCGAATGAGCGTGCTCTTCCCCGAGCCGGAAGGCCCGATGATGACGACCTTCTCGCCTTCCTTTACATGAAGATTAATCCCCTTCAAAACCTCAAGGTGACCAAAGCTTTTATGAACATCTACCAATTTAATCACAGGGTACCCTCCATATAGTAAAAAAATGATGCTTTGCACAACACAAAGCATCATTGCCTTCATATCCGCCATTTACAATTCATTGTCAGCTTTCCGCTATTATATCATTCCATTCGTATTTGTCAACCAAAATGCAGGATTTGAAGCTGCATTATTCATTATTTGACAATGCCATGATGCTGGACGGCGACTACATGCCGCAAATGTAGCTAATTTTGATTGCCGGAGAACATAGAGTGCCATTCATTTCATTATAGATAAATGGTTCTTCTATGTGCATGGCAAACAACGATGTCTTGTACCCTGAAATGGCAAGACGTATAATATGCCTAGTGCGATACTTTGTACCATTCGTATGGCCCACATGCAAATAGAGTAACATCCTCAGCCTGACGTTAAAGATAAGCCTTGCTATTTGAGGTTTTCCTTATGAAGCAAAAACGAACATATATATATCTGATTATCATTCTTACATTAGCTGCAGCAGGCTGCATATTTTTTATCAACAAAGACTTAGGCGTACCCAAAAGCGGATACGAAATCAAGCCTGCAGACGGCGTATTGGATCTCTCACCCTGGGACCCGGAAGCGCATGGTTTACTGGGGCTAAGCGGTGGATGGAATTTTTACTGGAACAGGCTTTTGACCTTCCATGAGCTGGGCGGCGCAAGCCCTGATATGGTTGTATCCGTTCCCTCTGTCTGGAGCAGCTATACCGTGGAGAATAAAAGGCTTCCCGGATTTGGATATGCCACCTATGTGCTCAATGTCAAAAACTTCAATGCGGATATGCCCTTAGCGCTCCGTTTCGCAAATGCCGGGACAGCATACAGATTGTATGTGAACGACAGCCTGATTGCTTCAAATGGTGTCGTGGGGACAAGCGCTGAAGAATCAAAGCCTGAGTACCGGCTTAAGAAACTGCAATTCCAGCCGCCCGGCAAGGACTTTGCCATAGTCCTCCAAATATCAAATTTTGATTACTCCAAGGGCGGGATGTGGTATCCCCTTTATATTGGAACGCCGCAGGCCGTTTCTGGCCTCAATGAGGGAATCGCGTACAGGGATTTGTTTCTTCTCGGCGCTTTTGTCATACTGGCGCTGTATTATCTGACTATTTTTCTCATGAAAAGGGATTACAAAGGGAGCCTGTACTTCGTGCTCCTGTGTTTTATCGCCATCATACGGACGCTGATTGCCGGGGACTATGTTATCTATAAGCTGCTTCCCTTTGTTGGATTTACGGCAACCGCCACGATTGACTATATCTCCCTATACTGGTTTCCGGCCGTCTTTTTGCTGCTGTACCGGAATTTGATACCCGCAGGAACGCCCTTAAGGCTTATTAAGCCGCTCGTTGGATTCGGTGGCGCTATGACCTTGTTCGCGCTCATCATGCCCGTCTACATATTTGCAAGCGCGGGATGGCTTGTGGAAGGGGTCATACTTGGCACCGTTATATACGCTATGATATCTGCAGGATTGAACCTCAGCAAGCATCCGACGGACACCGCCGTTCTCCTTTTAGGCGGCTCTTCCATGGCGTTTGGAGTAATCCACGATACGCTGCTCAACAACAATCTGCTTGAAAGCCGTCTTGGAGATCTATCGGCCACCTGCTTTCTCATCCTGATTGCCCTCTCGGCATTTTTGCTGGCCAAAAACTTAAAAGAGTCTTATGACAGGGAGAAGCGGGCGGAGCTGAAATTTCTGCAATCCCAGATCCGTCCGCACTTTATTCATAACGCGCTGAACACGGTGATCTCCGTCTCGCGCCGTGACGGCGATGCGGCGAGACGGCTGTTGGTGGAGTTCAGCAAATACTTGAGGCATTGCTTCGATTTTGAGAATCTTGACGAACTCGTGCCGCTGGAACAGGAACTGGATTTCATACGCGCCTACGTCAGCATCGAACGGGCACGTTTTGGCGACAGACTCGAGGTAGAGTATGATATCGACGAAATGACGCTCCGCATACCGCCGCTGATTCTCCAGCCGCTGGTGGAGAATGCCGTCATCCACGGCCTGCGCATGAAGCCGGAGGGCGGAAGCATCCTTGTTTACGCAAAAAAAAGCACGGGCAGCGTAACCATTGGCGTCAGAGACACCGGTACAGGAATACCCGAAGCGGTGCTGTCGGAACTCGAAAAGGGCAGCCGAAGCGCGCGGGGCGTCGGACTTGACAATATCAATCTGCGTCTAAAAAGGTTATACGGCGTTTCACTGCGTATTAAAAGCGTTTTAGACAAAGGAACCGACATTTCTATGGAAATTCCCTTTCGAGGAGGTGGGAAGAATGCTGAGAGCCTGTTTGATTGATGACGAGCTGCCCGCGCTCTTGGAGCTCGAATACCTGCTTAAAAACTTTGAGGATGTCAGGGTGGAAGGCCTTTTTCAAAATCCGGTTGACGCTCTGGAAAAAATCGAAGCGCAAAAACCGGACATTGTCTTTCTCGATATCGACATGCCTTATATGAACGGTTTAGATCTCGCGTTAAAAATACAGTCTTTATTGCCGGAAATCATCATCATATTTGTCACCGCCTTCTCCGATTACGCGCTGGAGGCTTTCAAGGCCTATCCGCTTGACTACATACTCAAACCGGTGGATGAAGAGCGCTTCCGGAAAACGGCCGCCCATGCGGTGGAGCAAGCCGGAATCAGGAGGCCGGCATCGGAAAAACGGCCGTCCGCAGCAATACGCTGCTTCGGCGGGCTTGACGTGAAAAACACGGACAGCCTTGAACGCATGAATATGGCAAACCATAAGCTCAGGGAGCTTTTCGCCTATCTTGTCGACCGTTTTGACAAAACCGTGACAAGGCATGAGCTGATCGAGCTGCTGTTTGACGGGGTTGAGAACAAAAAAACAATAAACCATCTGCATGTCCTCGTGTATAAGCTGCGGAGCATGCTCGAAAGCTTCGGGCTTGGCCGCAGTTCCATCCTGATCGCCGATAACTACAAGCTGGAGGTTGCCCCAAATGTCTGCGATTATGTAGATTTTGTAAATTTTATAAAGCGTAATCTGTATATCTATGACGGCAACGTAACCGAGGCCGAGCGTACACTCTCCCTTTATACCGGGGACTATCTCGGGGATGAGGACTACCTCTGGTCCGTTGAAACGAGGGAATGGCTGTATGGGCAGTTTGAGGCGCTCTTGATCAAAACAGCGGAGTACTATGGGACGGCAGGAGAAATTCGAAGGACGGAGCAGCTGCTGAACCGGTTGTTAGAGTATCATCCATTGTCTGAAAGAGCAAATCACCTGCTGCTTGATTTTTACTATAAGCACGGAGACGCCCGAAAGTATATAAAGAGCTATAACAAATATTTTACAATACTTAGGGAAGAATTTAACATGACGCCCGAGGGAAAGTATGCGGCGATTTATGAAAAAATGCTGACGCGGCTATAAGAAACCGAATAAACCCCTCGTAAAGACTGGCATTGCCAAACTGACGGCAGGCCGGTCTTTTTTTTGCCCGAATTCAGAATGCGTTCAGAAGCGTGTGGTATCCTCAACACATTTCATTCAAGAGAAACAAAATGTTCATTGGCTCTGATTATGGAACGATGGCCGTCGGTAAGAGCGCGCCGCGGGTATCGGCGGCAGCATAATAAATTTCAGGAGATCGGATTTATGAAGAAGAGTATCCTTAAAAGAGCGGCGGCGTTCCTATCTATAGTATTGGCGCTGTTTACGCTCGTACCCACGACGGCCTACGCGGCGGACACGGTGCAATGGAATATCGGCACGGGCACTTTAAATATCACCAGCAGCAACTATGCCAATACATACGAGGTATACGGCACAAGCAACGCAACGGAAGACAATCCGGCGCACGTCATCTATATCGAGGAGAACATCACCGCAAACGTGATACTCAGCGGGCTCACGATCAATCAAAGTATTGGCACGAACATGAATTCGACTATCTATGTCGGCGCGGGCACGACGCTGAACCTTACGCTCGAAACAGGCACGATCGCGAATTTATACGGCGGGATATATATGCCCGCTATTCTGGTCGGTGACGGCGCGACGCTGAATATCACCGCGGACGGCATCGGAGCGCTCTATGCGTATGGAGGCAGCTGCGCGGCGGGCATTGGCGGCGCTTATTCAGTGATATATAATCATCCAGCTTATGATTCTTTAGGATATGAGGACCTGGGAGTGATCAATATAAACGGCGGTACGATCTTCGCCACAGGCGGCGGCCTGGATATCAATGGCGCGGGGGGCGGCGGCGCCGGCATCGGCTCAGGCGCGGGATGGCTGGATGCAATTGATTGCAAAGACATCACGATCACGGGCGGCATTGTCAACGCTACGGGCCGCGTCGGCGCGGCGGGTATAGGCGGCGGACAGTTTTCTGGATTGAATGGGACGATTGCCATTTCAGGCGGGTTTGTGACCGCGACGCCCGGCGTTGACCATTATGTGAGCATTGGCCCCGGAGACGGTACCAACGACAGCCCCGATGATGTGATCAGCATCAGCGGCGGCACGGTGCGGTGTACGGACGGCAGCTCCACCAACCCTGCGCTCTACGCCCTTGGAAACAGCACCCGCGTCTACATCAGCGGCGGTACGGTTCAGGCGTCTTTTGTCAGCGGCAGCCCGCAGGTCAGCGGCACGGACCTCCGGTATGTGTACGAGAACACCGTGGAGTTCCCCTCGCCCACCACAGTGCGCGGCCTGTCGCTGACGCTTGGCGGCGCGGCTTATCCGTACGGAGATGAGGATCTGCAAACGGACAGCCGCAGGACGCTTTACCTGTATCTGCCTTCTTCAGCTTCCGTTACGAGCCTCAGCGTCACGACAAGCTCAACGCCGTATACCGGCTATTACAGAAAGCCCAATTGGCTTGACTTTAAGATGGATCAAGGCGCGCTTTCCGTCACGGGGATGCAAAGCGAGTATACCGCGGGGAGCGGCATAAACCCCGGAACATCGGGTGGCAGCGGCGGCGGGGCCGTCTCTTACAGCTACGCGGGAAGGTCGGGGACGGTATACGGTCCCACCGGTACGGCGCCGTCCGGCGTAGGCAATTATACGGTTACCGCCACGAAAGCCGAGGACGACTCCTATTATCCGGCCACAGCCTCATACGACTTCGGTATCATTCCCGCTCCATCCACTCTTGTTGGCGTTATATCCCCAATCGCCATCACAAATGTGGCAAACGGCACGCCGAAAGATGATTCCGCGTTGGGGCTGCCGTCCACGGTGATGCTGAGCACCGATAACGGCAATGTGAGCGGGGATGTGGCATGGGATGTTGACGGATGCTCTTATAATCCCGCCCTCACCGCTGAGCAGACATTCACGGTGGACGGAACGGTGACGCTGCCGGGCGGCGTAATCAATCCGAACGGCGTCTCCTTAGATGTGAGTATTGATGTAACTGTAAACGCGGCGGCTTCCACGGATAAGACTCTGATAAGTATTGCAACGCCTTCGTCCATCACCGGCGCAGCCAACGGCACGGCGAAAACAGCACCAGCGCTGGGCCTGCCCGAAAAGGTAATACTGGATACCGACGGCGGCGACGTGCAGGCAGATGTGACATGGGATGTTGACGGATGCTCCTATAATCCAGCCCTCACCACCGAGCAAACATTTACGGTGGATGGGAGCGTGACCCTGCCGGGCGGCGTAATTAATCCGAATGGCGTTTCTTTGAATGTGAGTATTGATGTAACCGTAAACGCGGCGGCTTCCACGGATAAGACTCTGGAAGGCGTCACCGAACCCACGGCGATCACGGGCGTAGCCAACGGCACGGCGAAAAC
>JAEYHP010000067.1 GCA_023409435.1 Bacillota bacterium
AATTCCAATTCGTCTAACTTGAAATTTTGAAGATCAAAAAAATCAGACGCCAACTGCTCCACAGTTTGCTTCTCCATAGTAAATATGGCTTCGTAGTTTTGCCAACTGATCGATTCTGCAGGATAAGGCTTTGAAGGATTTGGGTAACCGGGAAATTGCATATCGTAGAACATCCAACAAAAGCTGTCGCAAAAATCGAGAATGTCTTGTGAACTTAGTTCATCTGGCAGAAAAAAGCATGGCAGGGACGTAATCAATATATCGTGACTCTCTATCGTTTGAATAAGATCGTCAGACAATTTTTCGGAAGCGTTTGCGTTCATGACTGCATCCTTCCAGTTTGCTTTTGCTTCATCCATGCGTCCGCGTGCTGCATCCATGCGAACCTGCTCATAGATACTCATCATGGCGACATGGTCTGCAGTAACTGAGTCGGTTCCACACGATGTAAGCAGCGCACTGCCGATTAATAATATAGCCACAGCAAAGAGAAATGTTCGTTTGCACTTCATCATATCACCATATTGACCTTTTCATTCTTTTGCCGGAGCATCTTGGCCCGACTCACCTTTCCAAGGTGCCGTTCCGGTTCTCTTTTTCTTGTTAGGATTTGACGCCGGTACTTTAAATAGCGGAGGCGAGGATGCCTGCTTTGATGATGGTGCCGAAGGCGTTGCTGACGGTGAAGGAAACGGTGTTATAGCCTCGGATCTCGAGAACGGATTTGCATAATTACCGCAGATTTATACCAATATCATCCATTAGACCCGGCTGATTCCTCGATATCCGGGAACCAATAGGAGTTCTTTTTTCATGTGCCCCATCAGCATGCTTAAAAAGAATATCAAACCCTGTCGCATAGGGTTCCTGTAACTGCTCATAACGCTTGATCATGATCTCTATTTGCTTACGAACCGCTCCTTGATATTGCTGAGGGTTATCGGGGAAAAGGGTTTTCCGTTGATCCGTTCCCTCGTAAAACAAGTTATAAGCGCGTTGCTCCCATGCCTCGGGCGAGAGCCAAGCATCCATTCCATCCATTAGTATATCATAATAAAGTTCGCGCTGTTCATCTTAGCTTGAAAATTTAACCACTTCTCTTGCCTTGTTTCTACGGTCACATTCAGACTGCGCTGATATTCTCTGACCGTGTTTCTGTTGTCAACGCCCACCGGCGGTTGATAACCGTTCACATAGTACCGTTCCTGCTTCATGCCGTTTTTCACCTCGTATTTAGTAAAATAAAACGCCCCCCTTCCGCAGAAGAGAGACGTTTAGATGTTATCAGTATACCGTGGTTTTTTGCTTTGTGCGTATCAGAATCATTGTGCCCTGTTTTATAACGACCAAATAGGTTCTATTTTGTTACCAGCATGTGCACGGTAAATTTGTTCATCCGGCTCTACGCCGTCTCCAGCTCTCTTCCCACCCTCGCGGCGGACTGCGCAAGCATAACGATCAGCTCCACGCACGCATAGAACCCGAACACGATATCCTGCACGAATGCCTGCTCGGCTTTTAAATATTTCTCTTGCAGGCGCTCGAACCGCGCGAATATTTCTTCCGCGTTCAAACCTTCCTCGGCCTTTGCAAGTATGGTCAGCGCTTGAATGGACTCGTAATTCTCCCTAAAATACTGCGCCAGTGCTACCTCATACGCGGTATGGTTGCGCGGGTCCTCCTTAAAGCGCGGGCTGTGGGCGTGGCAGAAAAAGTCCGTGTAAAAATGGCACAGCATACCCAGGCGCAGCGCATATTTGTCGCGGCGCTTTTCGCTTTCAAAGCGAAGCGGCAGGCGCAGCAAAAGCTTTTGCGTCAGCTTTTTTACATGCTCGGTGCTGTACTTTAAAAAATGGGGGCGGCTTAAAAAGGAGGGCAAATAATCCGGCAATACGTTGCCTAGCAGGAACCGGCGCCTATCCAGCGCCACTTGAAAGTGCTGCTCCGCATATTCCAGTAACAGTCTGCCCATAAGCAGATGGGATGTCTTCTTCAATCAATCCACCTCAAGTTCATACTACCATACATAACACGAAATTTGTCGAAAAGTCCAGTTTAAATTTCTGTAAATTCCTGCACAAACAGGTTATATAGTATGGTTTACCCGAAGCACTTGCCACGCTCCCATTTCCTGATCGTACAAAAGCTCCGTGATGCCGCAGAAATCGATGTGGAACAATTTCCGCCTGTACACGGGCAAACCCAGTATGTGGCAGAGCAAAAGGCGAACATATCCTTCATGGCTTACAAGCAAACAATCCTCGTCCTGCGCGATCAAGTCCCGCAGCAGATCCGCCTGCCGAGCTTTGACCTCCTCCCCGGTTTCGCCTTCCGGGAAGCGGACGTCCACTTGCCCGCCCATAAAGTCCCGCCAGAATTCCGGATAGCGCGCAATGATCTCCTCGTCCGTCAGCTGCTCGATGACGCCGTTGTGTATCTCGTTGAGTCTCCCGTCCACAATCGGCGTTAAATTGAGCCGCGCCGCCACGGGCACCGCAGTCTGCGCCGTGCGCAGGTATTCGCTGATGTAGAGTTTCTTTACCGGATGCGCGGCAAAATACTCCGCAAGCCGCAGGGCGTTTTCTTCCCCTTCCCCGGTGATGGGGAAGTCCTGGTGCCGCAGCTTCTCGCTATAGTAGTCGCCTGTCGCTTTGTTGCCATGCCGCACGATATATAGGCGCATGCATTACCTCCCGGCAGAATGATAAGAAAAAAGGGCCTGCAAAGCAAGCCCCATTGGTATCGATCAAACTTTTGCGGACTTCATCCGCAAATCCTTGTTCAGCACCCGCTTGCGCATGCGGATATTTTCCGGCGTTACTTCCACCAGTTCGTCGTCCGCAATGAACTCCAGGCACTGTTCCAGGGAAAGCAGCGTCGGCGGGGTCAAACGCAGCGCCTCGTCGGAACCGGAGGCGCGCATGTTGGTGACATGCTTCTTCTTGCACACGTTCACCACGATATCGCCCATCTTGGCGCATTCGCCCACCACCTGGCCCTCGTACACCGGGATGCCGGAGCCCACGAAGAGTCTGCCGCGCTCCTGGGTGTTGAATAGGCCGTAGGCGGAGGTATCGCCCGTTTCGTGGGCGACCAGGCTGCCGTGCGTGCGCTCGGGCAGTTCGCCCTTGTAGGGCGCGTAGCCGTCGAATATATGGCTCATGATGCCGTTGCCGCGCGTATCGGTCAATAGCTCGCTGCGGTAACCCATCAATCCGCGCGCCGGGATGGAGAACCGCAGGCGGGTACCTTCGTCGCCCGCTATCATGTCTACAAGCTCCGCTTTTCTCGTGCCCAGCTTTTCCATGACCGCGCCCACAAACTCCTGCGGCACGTCCACGGTAAGCGCTTCCATAGGCTCCAGCCTTTCGCCGTTTTCGCCTTCCCGGTAGATAACCTTGGGGCGCGTCACGGCAAACTCATAGCCCTGCCTGCGCATGGTCTCGATCAATATGGAAAGGTGCAGCTCGCCGCGCCCGCAGACTTCAAATGCGTCGGTCGAGCCCGTCTCGTTCACGCGCATGGAGACGTTGGTCATCACCTCGCGGAACAAACGCTCCCTGAGGTTGCGGCTTGTAACATACTTGCCCTCGCGTCCTGCAAAGGGGCTGTCATTCACGACAAACAGCATGGAGACCGTGGGCTCGTCGATATGCACGAACGGCAGCGGCTCAATGGCATCCAAAGTGCAGACTGTCTGGCCCACGTTCAGGCCCTCTACACCCGCCACAGCCACGATATCGCCCGCTGTGGCGTCCTCGACCTCTATGCGCTTCAAGCCTTCAAAATGGTATAGCCGCGTCAGTTTCGCATCCTTCTGCGGAATGCCGCCGCCGCATAATACCACCTGCATGTTGCGCCGCGCGGTGCCGCGCACGATGCGCCCTACGCCGATGCGGCCCACGTATTCGTCATAATCGATTGTGGAAAATAAAATCTGAAGCGAGCCGTCCGGGTCGCCTTCCGGCGCGGGGATGGCGGAAAGGATCGTGTCGAACAGCGGCTCCAGGCTATCCTGAAGCGCCTCCGGCTCCATACCGGCCTGCCCGTCGCGGGCGGAGGCGTACACCACAGGGAAGTCAAGCTGCTCTGCGGAAGCGCCAAGGTCCATGAACAGCTCCAGCACCTCGTCCACCACTTCAAGCGGCCGGGCGCCCGGTCTATCCACCTTGTTGACAACGACGACGGGAATCTTGTTGAGCTCCAGCGCCTTTCGCAACACGAACCGCGTCTGCGGCATGCAGCCTTCAAATGCGTCCACCAAAAGAAGCACGCCGTCCACCAGCTGCAGGATGCGCTCCACCTCGCCGCCGAAGTCCGCGTGCCCCGGCGTATCCACAATGTTGATGCGTACGCCCCGGTAGGTCACCGCCGTGTTTTTGCTTAATATTGTAATGCCGCGCTCGCGCTCAAGATCATTGCTGTCCATCACGCGTTCCTGCACCTGTTCGTTGGCGCGGAACACGCCGCTTTGCTTTAAAAGTTGATCCACCAAAGTGGTCTTTCCGTGGTCTACGTGCGCGATAATGGCGACGTTTCGTATTGCCTGGTTCTGCATTCCCCTTGTTTCACCCTGATTTCGTAGATTGCGCGCCTTATCGGCGCGACAAATCATTATAAAACAGGAACGCAAAAAGTGCAACTGAAATCGGTCAAGACTCTGTAAAACGCTTAGTAAGGTTACTTTTGATAACTTTCGATAATGCGGCCTACAAACTCCGAAAATTCCTCCTCGGTGATCCCTTCCCGCCCTTCTACATAATACATGTAGCCGCCAATTGTAAACTGGGCGATATAGACCGCGCTTTCTTCTCTTTTGTATCCGGTGTTTTTATTTTCAAATACATACGCGGGCTGCACATAAGCGTCAACGGCTGTTCCGTTGACGAGCGAGTGCTGATGCGCCGTATTGCCAGAGCTATAATCAATAAGCGTGTTGCTCAGATCGGACCATGCCTTATTTCCAACGGAAAGAATGATCGTTTTTCCGAAATATGGCTCGTTTGCGGGATCGAGAATCCCGATATCCACTGCGTCCAGTTCATCGGCTTTGATGTAGTCTGCGCTCGCATATACCCAATCCTCTTTCAGGCTGCCGGGGATGCAGGCGGCGATATCGATGCCAAGGAGAGTATTTAATTCTTCCGCGGCAAGTTCCTCCGAATATGCGTCAGGGTTCCACTTTGGTACGAAGTCATATACGCCGTCTATTTCATTGAATACAAGCTGCTGCCCGCCCGCGCCATTCGAAAAGAAGCGAACGACAAGTACGGACAGCACGATCAACACAATAGGCGCAATCGCGGCAATTGGGATCAGACGTTTATGCCACATAAGCTCTCCTCCTTGGCGATAGTAAGCTATGGGGGAAAGGTTAAGTTTTAGAGGTTGTTACATCACGATATCGAATTCCCGACATCCGCGTGTTCAAAACGAAGCTGCAGGTCGCACCCTTTTCCAAATGGGTTCATAGGGTCGTTACGACCCTATGCGGAGGTTTGGAGGCAGAGCCTCCAAAGTCCACAGATCCTTAATGCCCTCCGTACAGCTGCTCCGTCACTTTTTTTGCGTCGTGCAGCGTTCGGTCCGCGTCCAAGGTCAGGTATTGCCCGTTTTCATATAATATTCTGCCATCCGCCATCGTTAAAACCACATCGCTTGCCTGCGCAGAATACACAAGCAGCGCAGGGATATCGAAAGCGGGAATAAGGTGCGGGCGCTGCATGTCTATGGCGATGAGATCGGCCTTATAGCCTTCTTTTAATAGCCCGCAGTTTTTTCGGCCCTGCGCCAATGCGCCGTTCCGGGTCGCCATCAGCAGCACATCCGAAGGGGAAAGCGCGGTGGCATCCAGCGTGTGTCCCTTGTGGATCAGCGCCGCCAGGTGCATCTCCTCAAACAGGTTTAAATTGTTGTTGCTGGCAGCACCGTCCGTGCCCAGGGCGACGTTGACGCCCGCATCGAGAAGCTTTTGCACCGGCATGAAGCCGCTGCCCAGCTTCATGTTGCTGGAGGGGTTGTGCACGCAGTTCACGCCTTTTTCTTTGAATATGGCGATATCGCCGTCTTCCGCCCACACGCAGTGGGCGGCGGAAGTTGGGATTTCAAACACGCCTAAGGATGCGAACCACTCCGCGGGGGTCTTTCCGTACTTCTCTTTGCAGGCTTCGTGCTCTCTTTTGGTTTCGGAAAGGTGCAGGTGCATACGTGCGCCCATTTTTAAACAATCTTCCGTGTACCGCCGGACATGCGAAGCGTGGTTGGTGTACTCCGCATGGATGCCAAAGTCCGCAATCAGTCTGCCGTTTCCCGTGCCGTTGTAGCGTTTGAAAAATGCAAGCGATTCTCTGACAAGGGCGTTCTTTTCATACTCCTCCTTCTCGTCAAAAAGCAGGATGGCGCAGTTGAGGTTTGCCTTGATACCGCAGGCAAGCACTTCTTCCCCAATCACTTCCGTTTGCAAGTACATATCTGAAAAGCTGACCACGCCGGAAGCGAGCAACTCTAGGAGCGCAAGGCGGAAACCGATGCGGATGTCCTCCGCCGTCAGCCTGTTTTCTATGGGGAATATGGCCTCGTTGAGCCAGCGGTCAAGCGGAAGATTGCTGCCTACGCCGCGCAGCAGCGTCATGGGCGTATGCGTATGAGCGTTATACAGCCCCGGCAGTACCAGCTTGCCGGAGAGGTTTTTTTCCGTGCCGTAATCCTCTTTTGGGCTATCCGCGCCGATGTAGCGTATGGTATCGCTTAAGATGCCGATATACGCGTCCCGCAGCACGGTAAAGCCGCTGCCTTCGTTATAGAGCAAGGCATCCGCATGGGAAAGAAGCATAGTCTCCTCCTTACAGGCGGCGAATGATCTCCCGCACATATTGCCTGAGCGGGAGGGCGACGCGCTCCGCCGCCTCGTCGATTTCATGGGTGGTGATGGGCTGGTCCAATACGCCCGCCGCCATGTTGACCATGAGGGAAAGCGCAAGCACGGGAAGGCCGCAGTGCGCGGCGGTAAGCGCTTCCGTCACGGTGGACATGCCCACGGCGTCCGCGCCCAATCTCTGCGCCGCGCGGATCTCGGCGGGCGTTTCAAAATGCGGCCCCACAAAGAACTGGTAGACGCCCTCGTGCACAGTAAGAGGGAACCCTTTGGCGCACTCCTTCGCAAGCTCCCGCAGGGATTTTGTATACACGTCGCAAAGGTCGAAAAAACGCGGGCCGAATTCTTCTATATTCTTTCCCCGCATGGGGCTTGCCCCGGCCAGGTTGATATGATCCTTTATGATCATCACGTCGCCCGCGCGATAGTTCGTGTTTGCCGCCCCGGCGGCGTTGGTGAGGAGTACGGTTTTAACGCCCAGAAGCTTAAAAAGCCGCACAGAAACGGCGAGCTGTTCGTAAGAGTAGCCTTCATAATAATGGAACCGGCCGGACATGCAGACGACCTTTTTCCCATTCAGTGTGCCCAGTATGAGCTTGCCCGCGTGGCTGGGCGCTGTGGAAACCAGAAAATTCGGGATATCCGCATAGGGAATTTCCACGGCGTCCTCAATCTCCTGCGCGAGAAGACCCAGCGCGGTACCCAGTATGATGGCGACTTCCGGTACAAAATCAATTTTGCTTTTGACATACTCCGCGCTTTGTAAGTAGCATGCGTATTCCATAAAAATTCCTTTCCGTTGCGGCTGATTTCAAAAAAATGTTGGATTTGATTGTTGCTTTTATACTATCATACCCTGCCTGCATGTCAACGCAGGGAAAAGAGCGGATGATCCGCACGGGCTTTTCTCAGGCGAGAAACAACACAGCAAATGCCGTTATTTGTAATATTTACGTTTACATTTTTTTAGCGCATAGGTATACTCAAGGTATCACAGGCAGGGGTTTTTACGGAGGCATACATGGATTGGAACTATGTCCCGGAGCTTATTGCCATCCTCGTGCTCGGGATTCTTCTTGCGTTCCATCGAAAATCAGCGCTCATACGCACCAGGCGGGATAAGCTGTTTGTGCGTTGCATTGTGACGGCCATTGTCACAGCGCTGATCAACGTATTCTCCGTTATCACCATCATTTATGCAAATGCGCTGCCTTTATGGATTCCATGGCTCTGCAGCGACCTGTTCTTCCTTTTCATCATCACAATGGTGGTGGCGTTCGGGCAATACTGGCTCTATATCGTATATGAGGACGCGCCCAGAAGCCCGTACCATATCTTTTGTACGGTGATCGGGTATGTAATTGCCGTTGGCATGGTCATCGTTACCTCTTTGAACCATTTAACTCCCATTTTATACTCGTTCAACGCGCAAATGGAGTATGTGCGGGAAGGCTTCAACCGCCTGCCGTTCTTTTTGTCCTTCGTCTATATCATATTCGCCGTCATTGCGCTTTCCATGCAATGGAAGAGTGTCTCAGCCCCCACGCGGCAGGCTTTGGTGACGGCCCCCGTTTCGCTGATCCCGTTTATGATCATCGGCAACTTTTTCCCCGATGTACAGCTGCAGGGCACGGCGTTTATGGTGAGCCTGCTGGTGCTGTATTTGAGCCTGCACAGCAACGCTTCGGCATACGACATGCTCACGGGCAGCTTCAACCTCGATTCCTTCTATTTAGCGCTGCACCGGCAGTATCCAGCCCTGCCGCCGCGCGCCTTTATACTGTTCTTCTGGCAGAACTATGACGTCATACGCAGCGAATACGGGCACCAGCCCGCGGACGAGCTGACCAAGGCGGTTGCGGAATACCTCAAGCAGATTTATGGGCAGCAAAACGTCTACCGCATTGCGGAGGATGAATTTGTCTGCGCCATGACGGAGCACGTGGGGTACCGCAGCATGGAAGAGGCATACGAGCACCTCAACGCGGATTGGCTGACCGGCAGCATGCTATGCAGATTAGATTTCTGCGTGGCGTATTACGAGGCGCTGCCCTCCAAAATATTGGGCCAGGATATCCTGTCCTATCTCAAATACGGCGTGGAACAGGCGGAGAAAAACGGCAATATCGGCATCGTAGCCTGCACGGAGGAACTGCTTTCCAGCTATGCGTGCGAGCGGGAGATCATTACCGCGTTAAAAACCGCAATCAAAAGCGGCGCGTTTTCGCTCAATATCGATCCGGTCATAAAAATTGAGAACGAGACCCGCAGGCTGTTTGGCGCGGATTGCGGGATTGGCTTTCAGCTGGAAGGGTGCGAAAAATATCCGGAAGACCAGATCATGCGCGTGGCGGAGCAGTTTAACCTTTTAAACCCCATCAACGAGCTGCTGCTGCGCCGCGCCTGTGCATTCCAACGGCAACTGAACATCATGGGCATGGGGGACGTTGTGCTGTTCTGCGAGATCACGCAGACCCAGCTGCTCTCTGAAAGCATCATACAGCGCATACTCAACATCATAGAGGAAGAACATGCGGATATCCGCTTTATCAAGCTCCAGCTTGCCGGGCAATCGGTCAACCTTGGTCCGCGCGTGCGGGAAAATCTGCTGCAGCTAAGCCGCAAGGGCATCGGCGTCTGCCTCAAGGACACTTCCCGCAGCAATATGGACGATCTTTTAACAACGCCTTTTTCCTATGTGAAACTCAACGAGGCGGAACTCTTCGGCATGGGCCTTTCCGCCCGTTTAAACGCCTATTTCCGGCTGACGCTCAAGTTCTTTGAGCAGTTCAATACAGTCGTCATCGCGGGCAACGTGGTATCCGAAGAGCATGTACAGTATCTTGAATCCCACGGCTTTTGTTATATGC
The DNA here is from genome assembly GCA_023409435.1 of Bacillota bacterium. Taxonomy (GTDB): domain Bacteria; phylum Bacillota; class Clostridia; order Christensenellales; family CAG-138; genus JAEYLA01. Next base: position 9,745 of record JAEYHP010000067.1, read on the forward strand.
AGGGGCCGGGCGTGATGCCGCCCATGCAGCAGGAGGAATTTCTCCGCAGGCTCAAAGAGGAGAGGCTGCTTGCCGCTTCTTCCTGATGGCATAAGGTATCGGCGCTTTAAAGCGCCGCGTCCTCGGCGGGAGACGCCTTAGACACTAGAGTCTGTTTTAAAACCCAAGACTTGAAGAAAAAATGCTCCAAAGATAGAATGAGAAGCATGAAACGACATGAATTAAGCGAAAGACAATGGGATAGTCTCAAAGGCCTGTTTCCGCCGGAACG
>JAEYHP010000072.1 GCA_023409435.1 Bacillota bacterium
CGTTCCGGCGGAAACAGGCCTTTGAGACTATCCCATTGTCTTTCGCTTAATTCATGTCGTTTCATGCTTCTCATTCTATCTTTGGAGCATTTTTTCTTCAAGTCTTGGGTTTTAAAACAGACTCTAGCGTCGTAAAGAAAAGTATGCTGCCTGTGAACACAACGGAGGAGATGAGAAAAGTCCGGTGAAAAAGAACAGCGGGAGGATAAGGCGTGAAAATCATTGTTTTTGCAGATTCACATACCGATGTGCCCACAATGCTGGCTGTTGTGAAGTTTGAACAACCTGATGTAATTTTGCATTTGGGAGACCATATTGCGGATGGGATCGAATTGCAGAAAAATACCGATATCAGAGTACACCTTGTGAAGGGGAATACGGATCTGGGAAGCTGCGGCAGCATAGAGGCGCTTTTTACATTCGAAAACACGCGCGTATATATGACGCACGGCCATATATATAAGGTGAAAAACGGTTTGACAGAATTATGCGGCGCAGGTACGCGCAACAACGCGCATATTGTCCTCTTTGGGCATACGCACAGGCCGTTTTTAAGCCATATCGATGGCATGTGGGTTATGAATCCAGGCCGGATCGGCCGCAAATTGAACGAAAGCATTCCCGCCACGTATGGAACCATTGTACTTACAGGAAGCCGAATCGAGTGCGGGATATCAGAAGTTGAGATATAGCTGCCGGATTTTCAGTAGAAAACATGTCTGAAACAAGCGTATCGTTCACAATGGGCGGCAAACGAACTTATTATCCCTGCAACGCAGATAGGATGCATATCGTTAACAATCCGCTTGACAACATTGTACGATTATCGTACTATAACGGTAGTACGATAATCGTACAATGTTTGGGGGAGTTATGTATACAGATAAGATAAAAGAACTCAGTGAAATTTTGCATATGCTCATAGGTCAATTCCAGAACAAAATGAAGGATAAGAAATATTTGCATATCAGCAAACTATCAACTACGGAGATCGGCATTTTACAGTTATTGCATGATTATCCGCACATAATACTCAAAGAGATTTGTGTGCGACTAAATATCCCTAAAAGCACGCTAACCAGCGCGGTAAATCGCCTTGTTAAAAAAGGTTATGTAGAGCGTGCTTCAATGAGTAACGATAAAAGGGCGTTTTCTTTGTGCATAACAGAAACGGGAACAGTTGTTCAAAAGGAACACTTGGAACTTGAACATTCTTATCTGTTACAAATACTCAATAGGTTAGATACGGCAGAAGCAGAAACTTTGCTACGTTTGCTAAAAAAATCCATCGGAGATGATAACCATGCATAACGGCAAATGGGCATTGATTACTGGTGCGACTAGCGGTATAGGCAAAGCGTTTGCCTTTCATTTTGCACGCGAGGGTTATAACATTATTGCTGCTGGAACAAGGGTTTTACTGCTGCAGGACACCGTAAATGAGCTTATAAATAAATTCGACATAGAAGCAACAGCTTTTGTAGGCGACTTATCGGATGTGCTTGTTCAAGATAAGCTGATAGCTCTAGGCATAGAAAAACAGGCCGTTGTATTGGTTAACAACGCCGGTTTTGCGTTGAATAAATCATTTTATGAGGCTGGTTTAGAGAGTTGGCTTCAAATGAATGAATTGCACATTACCTGTACGATTAGATTGACCTTTTCCCTGTTGCCACATATGATTTCCCGCAATGAGGGAACTGTTATCAATGTCGCCTCTGATGCTGCTTACATGATCATAAAAAAGAACGCGGTTTATTCCGGCACAAAGGCGTATATCAAACAGTTTTCACATGGCCTGTACCTTGAATTGATGGAAACAAACATATATGTACAAGCGCTATGCCCTGGTCTGACAAAGACAGATTTACACGAAAAAATGGGTATGAGTAAAGAACGCCAAAAAAACAGGGGCATTTTGCGTTGGGAGGAACCTGAGCAGGTAGTTGTACAATCGGTAAAAGCTATGAAAAAAAATAAAGCGATATGTATAAGCGGATGGTCTACGAAATTGCTGATTTTCCTAACGTCCTGCATGCCTCAATCACTCTATCATCGCATGATCAATTCAGCTTTTAAGTAAAATAGTATTGCAACTGTATTTTTCTATAATAACTTAACTAAAGCCGCTGTTCCTATTGAACACATCAATAGAAGAAAGAATGGCGTAGCTTTTTACGCTACGCCACACTCTGTTATAATGTATTTTATGGATGAATTTCATTTGAAATTTCTTAATTATATCGCTATATATTGATTGCCCGTATCCGCTCAATGCCCTTGCATTTGGACAGATCCTCTATGATATCCGAGTAGTCAATGTCTTTGGGAATCTCGATGGTATACAGATGCGTGTATGTGCTCTTTCCGTTGGAGAAGGTCGCGTCATGCTCCACATCCTTGACGCGGATGTTCTTTTCTTTAAAATATCCGCTGATAAACGCCTCCGTTTCTTTGGGTGCATCCTGCTGGATTTCAAGGCGTTTTAAAACGGGCATGTGTATGACCTTTTTCAAAAGCGTAAGCACCACGATAATGGAACAGAATCCGGCCACTGTGATTGCGTAATACCCCATTCCAATCGCAAGCCCAAGACCTGCGACCGCCCAAAGCGAGGCTGCCGTCGTGAGCCCCATGATGGACCGCTTTGTTACGATGATTGTTCCCGCGCCTAAAAACCCGATGCCGCTTACCACCTGCGCGATCAGCCGGGCGGGATCAGAGCGGATGATTTCGGACAAATCCGGGTGCGTGATCGCGATCGTGAGGGACTCGACTTCAATTTGCTTCTGGATCAGTGCGACCAAAGTCGCGCCCACACAAACCAGGATATGTGTCCTTAAACCCGCGGGCCTATGCTTGAACTGCCTGTCATATCCGATAAATCCTGAGCAAACAATCGCAAGCGCCAGACGTATGATGATTTCTACAATTGTTAATTCGGTCAATTTGATCACTCCCATTATAGGCCTGTTTTTTCCCACTCTTGTTCTTTGAGGTTGGTATATAAGTATACGATGGCGGATATGGAGGAGAACACGAATATGACCACCGACAGCGCCGCCGACAGCTCATAATCCATGTTCGTGGAGAATTGCTTACGCAAGTATACGCCCAGCATCATCGGATGGTTGGGGCCGATCAAGTAGGGTGTCGTGAAGGAACTGATATTTGTCATAAATATAAACGTCATGGCGATCATGACGTCCTTAAAAGACAGGGGCAATATCATTTTGAAGAACACATGCAGCTTGCTTGCCCCTGCGTCGCGCGCGCTTTCTACGATAGAATCGGATATGCTAGAAAGCGCAGCCACGATGATCATCGTGGCGAACGCGATGTTGAACCACAGATTCATCAGTATGATGCCGTTTGCGTTAAACAGAAGCCCAGGCTTGAAGTTTGCGCCAAACAGCTGCGAAACGCGGTTGAGAAACCCCGAATCGCGTACGACCGTGATAAGGGCGTAAATGGCCACCAGCTGCGGCACGAAACGCGGCAGCAGGTAGATGGTGCCGATGAAACGGCTGATCTTGGAGTCTGTAAAACGCAGATACAGCGCAAGCAAATAGGAGATGGCAATTGCAAGCACGACGGTGACCACAGTGACCCATACCGTATAGATGATATTGTCCACCGCTATTCTATCTGTAAACAAAAACTTGTAATGTTCCAATGTAAACCCGCTGCCATCCGCCTTTTGAAAGCTCTTGAACACCGTGTTGAGCATGGGGTAAGCCACGATTCCCACGGAGAGAAGCAGCGAAGGCAGCAGCATCGCCGTGATAAAAAGATTGGTCTTCCATGTGCGCTTGTTCATGCCGTAGTCTCCTTCTGTTGACCGTATACAAAATCTTGAAAAAAGATTTTGTATACGGATTTCCTGTAGGTTAAAATACCGCTACGGCGGTATTTTTTCTGCCGATTTGACGCGCATGTCGTCAAATCGGATTGCACGCAGGGGATTGCGATCCCCTACACCCCTGGGGGGAAAGGATACTTGGGGGCGGGCGCGGCATGGGCCGCACCCGCTCCTGTACATTCCTGTAGGAATTAACCGATTGTGCCGATGTCAACGGCCCACTGCTCTTCAATTTGCTTCGACAGGTCGCCCAGCGAAATGATGGAGAAATTGGAGACGTCTATGCCGGCAACGACATCGGTCTTGTCGCTGTCGAGATGGGCAAGGGGTATGACAGGTACCGCATACATGATCTCAAGGCAGAGCAGCTGTGCTTCGGGGCTGATCATGAAGTTCATGAAGTCATAGCACGCTTCCGCATTGGAGCCGATGCTGGGCATGGCCAGCACCACGTCGGTACCGCTGAGCGCCTGGTCAAGCTGGTAGATCTTTACGGTTTCCGGCAAGGTACCCTGCGCGATGTTGGAAAGTACCTGGTCTGCCCATGCGGGGATGATATCCACTTCTTTGTTGATCAAGAGGTCCAAAGTTCCCTGGTTCTTGTTGGGGTATACGACGGAACCGCCGGACTTGTACAGGTAGGGATGGATTTCCTTGAGCCATTCGAAGCCGGGACCCCAGCTGTCCTTCCACTTCGGGTCGGTGGAGGTCTTGGCCTCTACGGGCAGATCCTTGTACAGGGCCGTATTGACAAAGCCGTTGCCTGCGCCGCCGGTGCCGGGTACGTTATAGGAGAACCTGCCGGGATTGGCCTTGATCCACTCGGTCAGCTCAGCCCAGGTCTTGGGCGGTTCGGGAACGCGGGCACTATCGTACGCGAACACCACCGTGGTTCCGCGATACGGCACAACCTTCGTGTTGTCGTACGCAGATTTGATCAGTACATTGGCGTAATTGGGGATCTTGCTGAAATCGATCGGCGCAAACAGGTCTTCGCTGCCCGCGGCCGCAACATACTGCGCGAGCCCCGTGCTGTTTTCGGCAATGATGTCAAAGCCGGCGTCCTTCTGGCCGGTCTTATAGGCGGCGCCCAGACGGTCGTAAAGCTGCGTGTCGCCGGTACCGGAGAGCAGGAACTGGAGCTCCACAACGGCCTTTGCATCCGCTTTCGCGTTGTAGGCCGCGATAGCCGCCGTAAAGAGGTCGGACACGTTCTGAGAACCGGTTGCCCAAAGCGTGATCTTGGGTTTTTCAGCGGGTGCTGCGGGTTCGGCGGGCGCTGCGGGTTCAGGCGCCTTGGTTGCTGCGGGTTCTGCAGGCGCAGGCGCTGCGGGTTGGTTCGGCGTGCAGCCTGAGAGCGCCGATATCAATAGGCACATGACGAGAAACAGGACAAATGAACGCTTGAGTTTCACTGATCTCTCCTCCTTGTTTTTTATGAGGAAGGGCTATGGGCTGTTTGAAAACCAACGCAATTGTCTATTTTGATAAAACGGGCTGCAACTTCGTTAAAAATCCTCGGAATACCTCCAGTATTCCTGCGGTTTTTGCCTTGTTTCGCTCTATTTTCCTCAAAATATCCGGCATTTTTGAGTTTTCAAACACGCCTTGGCCCCTCTTCTGCAAAATTTGATGCAGGACGTTTACCCCTTGGCTCCGGCGTCATAATGATGCACGCCGGTAAAGCAGAGCGCGACCTCGTCGCCGCGTTTATACTGCTCCGCCTCTTCGGCGGAGATAAATGTCTTGACAATGCCGCTGTCGGTATCCACGGTCATTTCGATATAATGGCCCAATACCATGATGGTGCGCACATAGCCGTCAAGCTCGCCGCCTTTGCCCTTTTCCACGGTTATGTTCTCAGGCCGCACCGCCTTTATGGAGCCGTCCTTTTGGGCAATGAAATTCATTTCCCCGATAAAGTCCGCCACATAGCGGCTACATGGCCGGTTATAGATATCCTGCGGGGCGCCGACCTGCTCAAAGCTGCCTTTGTTCATGACCACGATGCGGTCCGAAAGCGCCATGGCCTCCTCCTGATCGTGCGTGACGAATACGACGGTGATATTGAGGTCGGTCTGGATCTTGCGCAATTCTTCGCGCATTTGGGAACGAATCTTTGCGTCTAACGCCGAAAACGGCTCGTCAAGCAGCAGCACGTCGGGCTGCAAAAGCAAGGAGCGGCCTATGGCGATGCGCTGCTGCTGCCCGCCCGACATCTGGCCGGGGAATTTCTTATCCGTCCCGGGCATTTTGATAAGCTCCAGCATCTCCATGATGCGCCGTTTGCGTTCTTCTTTGGGAACTTTTCGAAGCTTCAGGCCGAAGGCCATGTTTTCAAACACCGTCATATGCGGCCAGAGGTTATAGCTTTGGAACACCATAGCGGTCGGCCGTTTTTCGGGCGGCAGGAAGGTAACGTCCTTATTGTCTATGAGTATCTGCCCGGAAGTCGGCTGCAAAAAACCGCCGACGGTACGCAGTATGGTCGTTTTTCCGCATCCCGACGGGCCAAGGAGCGTCACGAGCTCGCCTTTGTCCACGTTCAGGTTGATATTTTTTACGCCGTCGCCGTTTTTGTAGAGCATGGTCAGGTCGCGTATTGCAAGCTTTGTATTGCCCATTGGTTTTTCCTCCTGTTAAGTACGGGTGTCAGCTCATTTTATAGCCTTTGGAAAGCGTATCGGCGCCCACGTACTTGCGCATGAGCAACAGCAACAGCAGGTTGGGTATGATCAGTATCAGCGCGAACACCGCGCCCGCTGTCGCCGGATAATCCAATATAACGCCGTACATTTCCACCGTCATCGTGCGGTAGGTGGGCAGCCCCACCAGGAGCGTGCCCTGGTTTTCACCCAGGGACGCGATAAAGGCAAACATGGCCGCCACCGCGATCCCCGGCCAGGCCATGGGAAGCGTGACATGGAAGAATGTGCGCAAGGGGCCCGCGCCCGCGTCGCGCGCGGCTTCCTCCTGCTGGCGCGGAATACCGCGGAATGCGCCGGCCGGGAGCCAGATCATCATCATCATGCCGCCCAGCAGGTGGATGATGAGTACGCCGGTAAACGTCCCCATCAGCCCGATTTTGTAAAAGATAATGCCCAATGCCGTGAAGATACCAATTCTGGGGAACGCGTTGCCCAGCAGGAACGAGAACATGACTGCCCTGCGCCCCGGGAAATCATACCTTGCGAGCGCGTAAGCCGCGGGAATGCAAATGACCATGGACAACGCGGTGGAGACCGCGGCAATCAAAAAGGAAAGCGAAATGGAACTGACCAGGGTGGGCTGCTTTAACACATACTCCCACCATTTGAAGCCAAATTCCTGCGGAACCACCGCCGGCACCTCATACTTGTTGGCAAAAGCCAGCATGGACAGATGCACCAGGGGACCATAAAAAAACAAAATAAAGCCGATCAGTATCAGAATTTCCATGAATTTTTTGCGGCCCATCTGATGAAACCAGCGTCTCGGGCTCAAATATTTCATGTGCTTCACCCTTTCTTATTGGTATCCGGGGCTGTATCAAGAGCGCTCAATACGCGAAAAGAGAGTGGTCAACCGCTTGTGCGCGGTCATTTTTTTGACAGATAATTCTTTCTTGCCTCAAGAGCAAGCCGCACCTTGCGGGTGGTGATGTTATAAACGTCTTCGCGCAATACGCGTTCCATGTCCTCCGGATTATCTACAGTCCAGACCGAAGCAGGAAGATTCGCTGCATGAAAACGCGGCAAAAGTTCCGAAATCGGCGGCCGGTACGGCACGTTGATGGCTCGTACTTTTAGGCGCAGGCAAGTATCAACCAAATCGTCAAAATAGGCAGAGGAGTCCGGAATATGGCGGCGTACGGCCTCCCAGGGCGTAAGCGCCGTGATATCCTTCGCATCTGACGGCAGGCGGGACATGCAAAGCTCTTTTAGAACTTCTTCAATGTTGAGCAATACGTTTGCGCGCTTTACGATAGCAGGGTCTCTTTTGAGCACAGTAGGCGTGATGCTTCCGGATAATAAGATCTGCTCATACTCCAGACCGATCCGTTCGGCTAAATCTAAAACATCGTACAGGATAGCCTCTTCTTTAATATCGCAGTTGACGCCGACCGTTTTAAAACCTTTTATCAGCTCCAAAACCTGAGAAAGACGTACGCAGGGGCGATATCCTTCTTCGGATCGTTTGTCGTGGGAGAGGACAAGTTCGCCGTTCTCTGTTCGCCGAACGTCCACTTCCACAAAATCCGCCCTTAAACGGAGGCCGTCATAAACGGAAGAGAGGGAGCCCGACTCTGTGCCTTCGCACCCCGCGTGGGCGGTAATGTTGGGGGAAATACCCAAGAATGATCCTTCTTTCTGTCCTGATATTTTGAGATGAATGAAACAACGGTATGAAACCGGTTGTAGTAACAGAAACAGACGATGCGAGGTAGGAAAACGAGGAAATAAAATAAAAATTCGGAGAATAAGAGGTACTTACTCGACAGTGCAAAGCGGTTAATCAAACGATGCTGGTTGATTTCTGATAAAGATTTGATCAATATTTGATCAATATTTGATGAATTTATTTTGGATTGCTTATTGCAACCGGTTTCATTTTGTTGTATAAATTAAAACATAGATTTCAGCGTTATGCAAGAACTTTTTTACGTAAATTTTACGAATGACGGCTTATCAAAAATGACGGTATGAAGGGAGACCTCTATGAAAGCACGACTGATCGACATTGCCCGATTGGCCGGCGTTTCCAAGGCCACCGCCTCGCGCGCACTTGCGGATTCCCCTCTGGTAAACGAAGAGACGAAGCAGCGCGTAAACAAAATCGCGAAGGAACTTTTCTACCAGCCCAACGCTTTGGCCCAGGCCGTTGCCACCAAGCGTTCCGGTATCCTCGGTTTCTGTATGTACCGCAAACATATGCCCTATTTCGGGCATACATTCTTTGGCCCCTTGCTCGACGGCGCTATTCAGGAGGCAAAGCTGCACAATTACCACATCGTCGTCGCCACCACCGAGGTAGAGAACGGCACATTTGACGAACATTTCATTCAGGACAGCATAGACGGCGCGATACTGATCTCCTTCAAGCCGCGGGACGCCATGCTGGAATTTAGACGCCGCAACATTCCCCTCGTGTTTGTCAACGATGCGATCCCTTCCCCCAACAACGCGTTCATTGTGGATGAAAACTACAACGGCGCGCGCAGGCTCATGGAGCATCTGGTTGTGGAGCGCGGCCACAAAAAGATTGCCTTCATCAGCGACCGCCTGAGCCATCCGAGCTATTATCTGAGGTACCTTGCCTATCTGGACGTCCATAGGGAGCATGGCATCCCAGTATACGCAAACGACGCCATACGCTCAAAAAACCTGTGGGGCGTGTATTCCCCGCCGGATGAGGAAAAGTTGAGCATGTACGGCCTTTTGCCCCAGCCTGTTATTGGCACGCCTTTCATCACGGAAGGCACGGGGTCCGTCGGCGCGTACAGGCTCGTGCAGCGGATGCTGGAAACCGGGAACCTTCCCACCGCCATATTTGCCGCCACCGACAGCATTGCCATGGGCGCGATCAAAGCGATATTGGACGCAGGGCTCAAAATTCCGCAGGATATCGCCGTTGCGGGGTATGACGATATTGAGGCGGCGGAAATCTGTTATCCTGCGCTTACCACCGTTCATGTGAACAGGGACGAAATGGGCCGCCTTGCCGTGCAGGAATTGCTCGCGCAGATCGCCGACCCGGGCTTAAAAAGCCGTATGCTGTTCGTGCAAAACGAGCTGATTGTGCGCCAAAGCACCTAGATTTATAGCCAATGTGCTTTTTTTATCAGTAATCCGCAAAAAGAAAGACTATAATATGCCCGGTTAAATGTGCCGGGCGGGAGGTAATATGCAGACCGAACTGTTTGATTCCTTTATCATTGGCCAACCCAGCCTGGATATCAACACGGATTACGACGGCGAGACCATGCGCATTCTTGGTGGGGCCGTGGTAGGTTCGGCGTTTGCCGCTTCCGGCATGGGGAGAAAAATCGCCGTGCTGCCCAAGGCGTCAAGCCGGGATATGGACGTAAACGCATTGTTTGCACCGGCGAAGAATGTAACGGTTTTCCCGCTCGAAAGCCCCAGCAGCACGTCCATCCGCAACGTTTACCATACGGCGGACCGCGAGCGGCGCACCTGCACGGCGATCAGCCGCATCCCGCCGTATTCCGTGGAGGATATCCCGGACGTCAGCGCAAGGGTCTACCATATCGCGGGGCTGATGCGGGGGGATATCGGGAACGAAGTCATCGAGTATGCGTCAAAGCGCACGGCGGCCGCGGTGGATGTGCAATGCCTGTTGCGCTGCGACGAAGGCGGGGACATGGTGTTTCATGACTGGGAGGAGAAAAAGACATACCTTCCCATGATCCGCTTCTTGAAGACGGACGCTGCGGAGGCGGAGATTTTGACCGGTACGAATGATAGGGAAAGAGCCGCCCGGCAGCTTTACGACTGGGGCGCGCAGGAGATTATGATTACGCACAACACCGAGGTGCTTGTGTTTGACGGAAAGCGCATCTACACCTGCCCATTGAAGCCCCGCAGCCTGATCGGCCGGACGGGCAGGGGAGACACCTGCTTTTCCGGCTATATCACCGAGCGTTTTTATCAGGACATTCCCGAGGCGCTCCGCTATGCTGCCGCGCTGGTATCGCTCAAAATGGAAACGCCGGGGCCGTTTATGGGCACGCGCGAGGATGTGGAAGCGTATCTGGATGAGTTTTACCGGTAAGATCTTCAAACAAATAAAGGCCGCTGACAAGCCTTTGTCAGCGGCCTTGGTGTATCCTCTTTCTTTATATCGCCCTTGTGGCCTGTTTGAGCCAAGACTTCTCCTCTTCGGGGAGGTGCGGTGCGATCGTAGTATATACGTGGATGTGGTAGGCGTTGAGCCATTCCTTTTCCTGCGCGCTTAGCAGCGAAACGTCAACCGCATCCAGGTCGAAGGGCGCGAGCGTAAGCGTTTCAAACTTCAGGAAGCGCCCGTACGCCGTCCTTTCCGCTTCCACGCACAGCACGAGGTTCTCTAAGCGTATTCCATGGCTGCCTTCCACATACATGCCCGGCTCCACGGAGGTGACCATGCCCGGTTCAAACGCGCAAAGCGGCGTGCGGCCCGGCAGGTTGCGGTACCGGATGCCGTTGGGGCCTTCGTGTACGCACAGCACGTAGCCGATGCCGTGGCCGGTGCCATGGTTGTAATCGAGCCCTTCCGCCCACAGCGCCTCGCGGGCGAGGATATCAAGCTGCAAACCGGTCAGGCCGTACAGGAATTTTGCGCTACATAAACGGAGCGTTCCCTTGAGCACCAAAGTAAAGTGGCGCTTTTGCTCCGCCGTGAGCGGCCCCACCGCGACGGTACGGGTGATGTCCGTTGTACCCTCGTAGTACTGGCCGCCGGAATCGAGCAGGAACAAGCCTTCCGGCTTTACCGGGGCGCAGTTCGCTTCCGTTGCATGATAGTGCTGCATGGCCGCGTTCGGGCCGTAACCGGCGATGGTGGGGAAGCTTAAGCCCAGGCAGCCCGGCTGCTCCAAACGCAGCGCATCCACATGCTTTGCGACGTCCGCCTCGTTGATTTCCTTGTCCCAACTGCGCGTCTTTATCCAGTACATCCAGCGGGTGACGGCGATGCCGTCCTTCACATGCGCTTTCTTAAAGTTCTCGCTCTCGGTTTCGTTTTTGGTTGCTTTCGCGAGCGTGGTGGGGTTATCCCCTTCCACCACAGTCGCATTCGCTTCGATTTTGGAATACAGCGCGTAATTGACTTTTTTCTTAGCAACCAGCACGCGCTGCAGCTTATTGAAGCCCCCGGCATACGTATAAACGTCCTCATAGGGCTCTACTTCCACGTTGGCGGAAGCGAGGTTCTCTAAGACATCCTTGCCCAGCTTCTTTTTTTCAATAAACAGGATCGCGCGCTCCCGCTCCACCGCGGTATAGGCAAGCGCCACGGGGTTATACTGTACGTCTGCGCCCCGGAAGTTATAAAGCCAGGCGATATCGTCGAGCGTCGTGAGCACATGCGCTTCCACGTTCAGCTTTTCAAGTTCCTTGCGCAGATTGGCAAGCTTCTCCGTCACGCTTTTCCCCGCATATTCCGGCGCCAGCAAAAACACGGGTTCCTCTGAAAGGGGAGGCCGGTCCTCCCATACGCCTTCCGCCGGGTCAAAATCGCTCAACAGCGTTACGTTTTTAGGGGCAAGCTTTTCGGACAGCTCCAGGCACCAGTTGGCGTCCGCCATCCTGCCGTCCAATGCAAGGACAGCGCCCTCGGGCAGCTTATTATAAAGAAAATCCTCCAACTCCGGCACGTCCGGCTGGCCTTCGCGGTACAGCGTAATGCCGGAGTCTCTAAGCTCCAGATCCGCCTGGATAAAATAGCGGCCGTCCGTCCAAAGCCCGGCTTCCTCGGGCAGCACCACAAGCGTACCTGCCGAGCCGGTGAAGCCGGAAAAATAGTGCCTTACCTGAAAATACGCGCCCACGTATTCGGAGGCGTGATAGTCTGAAGTTGGGATCAGCACCGTGCCGATGTGCTTTTGCGCCATCGTATTCCGCAGCGCTGAGAGCCGTTCTGGGATAGTGGTCATTGTATGCTCCTTCCTGTAAAGCCGGGCAGGGGATACCTGCCCGGTCAGCTTCTAATCTTCGCCCTCTTTAAAGCCTTCGCCATGCACTTCCGTCGCGTCGGATATGATTGTGAACGCGCGCGGGTCTATCGTGCGCACAGCCTGCAGCGTCATCGCAACCTCGTTGCGGCGGGCAATCGTCATAAGCACGGTCTTGTCTTTTCCGCTAAACCCGCCGCGCGCGGGAAGCACCGTAACCCCGCGCCCCATTTCATGGGCGATGCGGTTGAGCAACTCTTCCTCGCGGTCGGTGATGATATAGATCACCTTCGCATGGTCCACGCCTTCCTGTATGGCGTCTATCGTCTTGCTGGTGACAAACAGCGCCACAACCGAATAGAGCGCAACCTCAATTTCACGGAATACGACCACGGCGAATATGACCACCAGCGTGTCAATTGCCATCAAAAGCTGGCCCATGGAAAAGCCCGGCCGCATTTTGAACAGCATCAGCCCGATCAAGTCCGTGCCGCCCGTGCTGATGCCGCGCGTCAATAAAAGCCCCAGGCCCACGCCCATAAAGCCGCCGCCTGCCAGCGCCGCAAGCAGCTCGTTGTTGGTGTACCCCGGCAGCCACAGTGCGAACAGATCGATGAACACCGAAAGCAGCACCGTGGCGACGATTGTCTTTGCGAGCGGTTTGAGGCCCAGGCGCTTTAAAGCTACCGCCATCAGCGGGATATTGAGCACAAGCGAAAGCGTGCCCACCGGAATGCCGATGAGCGAGGAAAGAGCCGTCGCAATACCGGATACGCCGCCCGGCGCGATATTGTTGGGGACGGTGAACACTGAAAGCCCCAGCGCCGTCAGCGCGCATCCGATGATGATGGCGATGCTGTCTGCAAGCAGCCGCCTGGCCCCTTTGGACATGTTCGCCTCCCTTTAATCTTTGGGGTTCAGCCCCGCAAGCTCCGGCAGGGTAAACAGCCCGTCCCTGCGGATGCAAACCCCGTCAAAATAGATTTCCCCGCCATGGGGCTGCGCTTGCATGCAGACGATGTCCATATGCAGCACGGAACGGTTGCCGTTGAAGGCGGAATCGTAAGCGGCGCCCGGCGTGAGGTGGAAGGACCCGCCGATCTTTTCATCATAAAGCGTGTTGCCTATGGGTTTTGTAACGGCATTGTTGACGCCGATAGCGAATTCGCCAAGGTAGCGCGCCCCTTCGTCGGTATCCAGCAGCGCGTTGAGCCCCTTGGTATCGTTGCCGCAGGAAGCCTCCACGATTTTACCGTTTTCAAACACGAAGCGCGGGTTGTCGTAGCGCTTGCCCTGCTCGGTAAGCGGCGTGTTGTACTGGATGACGCCGTTCGAGCTCTCCCGTAAGGGCGCTGTAAATACCTCGCCGTCCGGAATGTTCATTTCCCCGGCACAGGGGATGACGTTCATGCCGCGGATGGAGAAGCTAAGGTCCGTGCCATTGCCCAGCAGGCGTACCTTGTCCGTGCGCTGCATCAGATCCACAAGCGGCCGCATATTCCGTTCCATCTCGTCATAGTCCACCAGCGCCGCGTTCAGGAAGAACTCGTAGAAATCGTCGTAGCACATTTCCGCCTTCTGCGCTGCCGCCTTGGTGGGCCAGTGCAGATATACCCAGCGTCGTTCATTGACGGTGAGATCGCGTATCTCCTTCAATTCCGCTTTATGAATGGCGATGGCGCGCGGGTTGGCGGCGGAAAGCTCCGCGTCGTTTTCTTCCACGCCGATGACCACCTGTCCCACCCAATGCGACCAGAGCGCGTGTTCCCATTCGACCTGCTTTTTGAGCGCCGCACGGGCAGGTTCGGGATTTTCCGGGTCAATGAAGCCGAACGTCAGTCGCAGGAGTTCCTCGTCCCGTAAATCCAAATAGGGGACCGCGCCGATGCGGTGGGCTTCCTTCATCAGTTCTTTTATGAGCGGCTTTGCCAATAAGGCAGACTTTATGCCGAAAAGTTCCCCCTCTTTGAGGTGCATGCTGTGGTTGATCAACAAGCTGGCCAATTGCTTTAAACGGGGATCCTGCATGTACTGTTCCTCCATTCAAGTTGTACCGGGCATTGCCAAATATAGGGACAGCACCCCGCACGTACCAGTATAACACAAAACCCGCCTTTCAACATCAGCGTAAAGGCGGGTTTTCGTTTCATTTTAAAGTGCAAGCAAAGCTACTGAATTCTTCTGGCGCAGACCACATAGCGGGATTGATCGTACTCATACGTGCAGGTGGAAAGGGTGAGTACCCGGTCGCTCGGCTTTATGGTAACGGTATCGTCGTATACGGTATACTTTTCGGATTTCATGTAGGAGACGATGTCGTTCATGTATTGCGCAAAGTTTTCCGCGGGCGTCTTGATGTTGAACCGGGTGTGCCAGTACACGGGGCCGCCGTGCCATACAAACGCGAGATACACTTCCCACTTGGTCTCGTCGCCGTCCCAGTTAAACGTGATCACGCGGTTCTCTTCAAAGAAGCTGCGCTGCTTATAATTGTTCAGGTCATGGAACATGGTGCCGTTCTTCATGTTGTGGCCGTAGAGTATGATGTGGTACTGCTGCTCCTTGTCCGCGTTGCGGTAATCCATGAATATCGCGCCGTGCTTGGACTTTTCCTTTTCCACGTTATGCGTCAGGTAATATTCGTTGTCCGCGGCGCGCACAACGGGATAATCGATTTTGGTGTTGGGGACGGTAATCCAGCCGATCACATCGCTGTTGAGCGCCTTGTATTCCGCGTATTCGCGGGTGGGGGGGAGCACGTCGTCCGGGCCCGCCACGCCGTCGATTTCCTCAACGGAAATTTCATCCGAGCCGGGGCCGGACGGCGCAGGGCTGGGCATATCCTGCCCTGCCGTTTCTATGGGTTTGGGCGTGATGGCCGGTGTTTCCGGCGTAGGCGAAGGCGCTTCATTCCCCGGCTGCGCCTGCGGCGTGCACGCGAAAAGCAGCGCGGTCATCAAAATGAGCGTCAGGCTGAGTACGCGCGTTTTCCATTGCGTTCTTTTTGGTTTCTTTTGACAGGCTGCCATTTTTGCTTTCACCAGGCGTTTCCTTTATAATTGTACCGTATACACGAATTGTACCGTATTATGGCATGCTTATGCAAGGCATTTGGGGTGGCGTTTACAAAAGCGTCACAACGCTTATCCCATAACGCATTTTCCCTCTTTGCGGTTGCATGAAAACGCTGCGAAAGGATAAAATTTTTTGTGAAATATGTTGCGGGTATTTGAAAAGTATCCGAATTTGAGGTATCATACTATACAGGCTGATTGCAGACGGGATTTTTATGCGCAAATTCCGAGGCACCTGGAATTGGCAACAACCGAAAGGTAAGAGGATCGCAGCATGGGATTGTTTGAGTTTAACGATGTGGGCATCGATCTCGGAACCTCCAGCGTCCTGGTCTATGTAAAAGGCAAGGGCATTGTCCTGAGGGAGCCTTCCGTCGTAGCGGTGGAGCGCATTACCGGGCGCATACTCGCCGTAGGCGAGGAAGCGCGCCGCATGTTGGGCCGTACGCCCGGCAGCATTATCGCCATCCGCCCGCTCAAGGACGGCGTCATATCCAATTTTGATATTACAGAGCGTCTGTTGAATCATTTTCTCAAGAAGGTTGTCGGTTCCCATATATTCTTCAAGCCCCGCGTCGTCGTCTGCGTCCCCTCCGGCGTAACGGAAGTGGAAAAGCGTTCGGTGATAGATGCAACGGAAGAAGCGGGCGCGCGCCACACGTTTTTGATTGAAGAGCCCATTGCCGCAGCAATCGGCGCGGGCATCGACATCTCCCAGCCGCGCGGCAGCATGGTGCTCGACATCGGCGGCGGCACGACGGATATCGCGATTATCTCTTTAGGCGGCGCGGTTATATCCGATTCCATCAAAATAGCGGGCGATAAATTCGATGACGCAATCGTGCGTTACATGCGCAAAAAGCACAACTTGTTGATCGGCGAGCGTACCGCTGAAGAAATGAAAATTGCTATCGGCTCCGCTTACCCCCGCAAAGAGCAGGTGTTCATAGACGTCAAGGGCCGAAACCTCATTTCCGGCCTGCCGCAGGCGATCGTGGTCGGTTCCAACGAAATGATAGAGGCATTGGAAGAACCCCTGCAGAGCATATTGGAAAGTGTGCGCGCGCTGTTTGAGCGCACCCCGCCCGAGCTCGCCTCGGATATCGCGGAAAGCGGCATTTGTTTAACCGGCGGCGGCGCGCTGCTCTACGGCATGGACCGCTTCGTGGCGGAGCACACGAAAGTTCCCTGTTATGTGGCGGAAGACCCCATCAGCTGCGTTGCGATCGGCACCGGCAAGGTGCTTGAAAATATCAACATCTACGCGAACGGCGCTATTTACGACTACAAGCGCGGCGAGTATTTTGACGGTTGATTTTGGACAAGCTGAAACTTCTGGAAGCCTATAAATTTCATCTTTACAAACGGATTCCATTCAGTTATAATATCCCTTGCGTGCAAAACCCGGCCGGGTTCTGTATGCAGGAAACGGGGCTTTGGCGAAGTTGGCTATCGCGCTACACTGGCAGTGTAGAGATCACCGGTTCGAATCCGGTAAGCTCCACCACCAAATAGAAAGAGGACACCGCAGGGTGTCCTCTTTCTATCTGGTGGTGGTGCAAATATTAAGGGATTCGAAGCCGCGCCCGCACAGCGGGGAAAACGCTCCAGTGGAGCGTTTTTAGCGGCCGGGATTTCGTGCTAGGTGACGTGCGCAGCATGGAATGGCTCGGGAGACGCCTTGATAAGATGTATAATAGAGGAACACTATTTGACGGAGGGCAAGTATGGGAAAGCATTACAAAACCTTATCAGCCATATTTCCGGTAATTCTGAGGACAGTAAATGATAAGCAGCAAGTTCTGCTGCATCGAAGAGCAAATACAGGATATATGGACGGTATGTGGGATTTTGCCGGAAGCGGGCATGTCGATGAAGGTGAAACCGCAAGGCAGGCCGTTGTAAGAGAGTGCAAGGAAGAATTAGGCATTACCGTTGAGATTGAGGATATCTCATTTGCACATTTATCGCATAGACTTGGCAAAAACGAAGTACGTACTTATTATGATATATACTTTGTTATCCATTCTTTTCGTGGTAATCCATCGATTGCAGAGCCCAACAAATGCGCCGGATTAGAGTGGTTTGATATAAGCCATTTACCCACAAGCATGATTGGGATAAGAAGATCAGCATTAGAGGACTGCTTAAAATCCAATTATTACAGCGAAATTATTAATTAAACTCCGCAACATGAGAATATCAAAACAGGAAAATCCTTTTCTGCTTGGTGTAAATATTGGGCGGATTCGAAACCTTGTCGAGAAAATGCTCCAGTGGAGCGTTTTAGCGGCCGGGAGGATCCCGTATGTGCTTTTCATGTGTGGCTGAAGTCCTATCGTTAAAACCAAATATATGATAAACTATAACGGAATTGCTTTTATTCCGTGGAGAACGAAGACGTGAAAATGACTCTTGAGCGTGATTTCCTGAAAAATATGATGCGGCTGGCGCTCCCGGTTGCCGTGCAGAACCTTTTAATGGCGGCGTTCCAGCTGATCGACGCCGCAATGGTATCACACCTGGGCAATGCCGCGATGGCTGGCGTGGGCATGGCCGGACGGTGGACGTTCATCATGATGATTTCGCTGTTCGGCGTCAACTCCGGCGCGGCTATTCTCTATTCCCAATACAAGGGCGTCAATGACGAGGCGGGCATCCGCCGCGTCTATGGCTTTGCGCTCGCCAACACGATGGCGCTGGTGGTATTGTTCGGCGCGGCGATGGCGTTGTTCCCGCACGCGCTTGTAAAAGTGTTTGCAGGAAACAACAATCCGGAAGCGGTGCGGCTTGGCGCGGAGTTTATGCAGATCATCGCGTTCAACTGTATCGTGATGGGTTTCAACTACGCCACGACGATCATGCTGCGCAGTACCGAAGAGGTGCGCATCCCGCTTATTACAAGCGTCCTGGCGGTGGCGATCAACACGGGCCTTAACTATCTGCTGATTTATGGCAACTTGGGCTTCCCGATGCTGGGCGTGCGGGGCGCTGCGGTATCCACGCTGATCTCCAGTTTTGTGCAGATGTCCGTGCTCATAGCGGTGCTCCGCAAGAAGAAGCACCCGGCGCTTACCCGCTTCCGTGAGCTGTTTGCTTACACCAAGCCAATGGTGCAGAAATTCTATCAGGTGGCTATGCCCGTGATCATCAACGAGGTGCTGTGGTCGCTGGGCACATCGGCTTACATGTTCGTGTTTGGCCGCGTGGGCGGAGAAACCGGTGTGCCGGCCTATACGCTGTACAGCAGTATCGACCAGCTGCTGTTCGCATTTGTAATCGGTATGGGTTCGGCCTGCGGCATCATCGTCGGCAAGGCCGTGGGCGCCGGAGACAACGAGCGCGCCTGGCAAAGCGCCAAGTGGTTTCTGTTGCTGGGCACGCTGTTCGCGGTGTTCATGGGCATACTGGAGATTGCGCTGCGGGTGCCGATCATCAGCCTGATCCATCCGGCCGATCCAGCCACCGGCGAGCTTGCCACGAAGCTTTTGTTGCTCGGCAGCGTCAACCTGCCCTTGCGCATGCTTTCCATGCTGCTCATAGTGGCCATATTCCGGTCCGGCGGCAGGCCTACGTTGGGCGCCGTGATCGACGTGGGGGCCGTGTGGCTGGTCAGCGTACCTGTCGTGGCGGTCGCCGGGTTCCTCCTGCACCTGCCGTTCCTGTGGCTTTTTGCGATGACCTTCACCGAAGAGATCGCCAAGGTGACCATCGGCCTCGTGTTCTTCTTCCGGAAGAACTGGATGAAGTGCCTGACGGAACATCATAGGCAGGCTGAACCGGAGGCAACGCCGGTGCTACTGTTGGAAGCGGAATAACTTGCCCCCAGCCTTGAAAGGTACAAAAGCCCGCAGCTGCGGGCTTTTTTGTGCGAGTTAGGATGGGAAGCCGGCAACTTTGCCGGTTTTTTAAAGAGCGCCGACAACCCTGTGCGGAACATACAATTCCTCAAGGTACATAACATCCGCCTCGGTGAGCTTGACGTCAAAGGCGCCTACAGCGTCGTCAAAATACTTTGCCTTGGTCGCGCCGACGATGGGCGACGTCACGCCTTTCATAAACTGCCATGCAAGAGCAATTTGTGTCATGGTAGCCCCGTATCTTTGCGCAAGCTCGTTTACGCGCAACACGATGGCATAGTCATCTTCCTGCGTGCTGTCGTATTTGGAAACCGCCGTTTTATCGGTCTGGCTGCGTTTTGTGTTCGTATGCCAGTCCAGGCGGGAAAGCCTGCCCGCGGCAAGAGGGCTGTAAGGCGTACGGGCCACGTTCTGCTGCTTGCAGATGGGGATCAGCTCGCGCTCGTCCTCACGGTAAAGCAGGTTGTAGTGGTTCTGCATGGAGATAAACGGCGTCCAACCGTTTGTCTCGGCGGCAAGCTGCATGTTGTAAAACTGGTAGCCATACATGGCAGAAGCGCCGAGCGCACGCACCTTGCCCGCCTTAACAAGGCTATGAAGCGTCTCCATGGTTTCCTCTATTGGGGTAGTAGCGTCGAAGCGGTGGATGATATAAAGGTCAACGTAATCCGCACCCAACCGCCTGAGCGAACCGTCGATCTCGCGCAGGATCGCCTCCCTTGAGAGATGTCCCTCGTTAAAATAAACCTTTGTCGCCAGGACGACCTTGTCGCGCGCCACATTGTTTTTGACCGCTCGGCCCAGATATTCTTCGCTGGTGCCTGCCGAATAGACGTTGGCGGTATCAAAGAAATTAATCCCGAGATCAAGCGCACGCTTGATCAGAGCCTCGCTGTCGTCGGCGTTCAACGTCCATGCGTGCATGTTGCTTGCCGGATCGCCAAAGCTCATGCAGCCTACGCAAAGGCGCGATACCTGAAGCTCCGAATTCCCAAGTTTTAAATATTCCATTTTATTCCCTCCTAAATGAGAATGGTTGCGCAGGATTTCGATTTCAGTCTAGCAGTTAGAGTGGACTCTAAGTCAAGCCGTTTTTTGACGATATACCAAATTGTTTACAGGCTGCGCCCGCAGGGTGGAACCTGCACTTATGCCGCCGGTATGAAAAGCGGTAAAATCAAGTTGCCGACACTACCTGCCGCTGAAAATTAATGGTCCACCCCTATTCCGAAAAACAATAAAAATTTATTGATAAACAATAAATTTTCGTTGACAACTTGCATATGCTACTTTATGATACTGCCTAAAGGCTGCTTGCCTGTATCGTCGGCACTCGATCAAAAGCTTCTCAAACAAAATTACGAGGTGAACTTATGTATGATATAGTCATTGTAGGCTCGGGCCCCGCAGGAGCGAACCTTGCACGGTTAATAGCCGATCAATATAAGGTCTTATTAATAGACAAAAGGGATCTGGGAAATGAGAATCCCAGGAACCTTGCAAATAAATGTTGTGGCGGGCTATTGGCCCCCGACGCTCAGAAAATGATTGCAAAGCTGGGTTTGTGTCTGCCCAAAGACATTCTGGTTGATCCGCAGCTTTTTGCCGTAAGGGCCATTGACCTAACCAATCATCTGGAAAGGCTGTATCAGAGATTCTATTTTAATATGGACCGGGAAAAGTTCGACAGATGGCTGGTCTCCCTGCTTCCGACCGGTGTCGATAAAAAGTTCAACTCCTTTTTGAAAGGCTTTGCTCAAATACCGGGAGGATATGAAATCAGATACATGCATCATGGACAGGAGATGTCCGCAAAAACAAGGATGATCGTAGGCGCCGATGGCGCCAATTCCAGGGTAAGGAAACTGATTGGGAAAGATATCAACAGTCCTGAAAAGTACATCTCCATTCAGGAATGGTTTGAATGCCCATATCCTATGCCTTATTTCACGGCAATTTTTGATGAAGAAATCAGCGATTTTTATTCATGGGTCATACCGAAGGGGAATTATCTGTTATTAGGGTCAGCCCTGAGACATGAGGCGAATGCGCGTGAAAAATTCGATATTTTGAAGGCGAAATTGGTGCAATTGGACTTTCATTTTGATCACAAAATCAAAAGGGAGGGCGCGTTCCTCTATCGGCCCAGGAAAACGTCACAGCTTTGTACAGGAAGCAGCGGCATAGCGCTGATTGGGGAAGCCGCCGGAGCAATCAGCCCCAGCTCCGCCGAGGGAATCAGCTACGCATTAAAAAGCTCTTTCTACCTGGCCCAATGTCTTGAGGAAGGGATAGACGGGTTTATGGATCGATATCAGCAAAAGGTAAAGGATATCAGGTTCAATTTGCTTCTTAAAAACTTAAAATCGCCCGCTATGTATCATCCGTTTCTGAGAAGTCTGGCGATGAAGTCGGGTTTGAAAAGTATCTGATGAAATGAATATTCTTACTCTGCGCTACTCCCTTAAGTTCCGAATATCTCGTCCACTTATTGGAACACTATTCTTGAAGAAATTGCGCTGATTCTGGAATAGCCAAGGAGGAGAATATGGAGAATGATGCATCAAAGCTGCCGATGATGGCCTTAAAGGATATCCCAACCCCCAACGCGGACGCCAAAGAGATTGCGGCGCTGGTCAAAGAGGATGGCCGCGTCACCGGCTATCAGCTTTCGGATGGCCGGATATTGAATAAGGAAGAAGGCGTAGAACTCGCCAAGCAGGGCGGCATCAAGGGCGTTGGGGTAGCGGAGCGGAGCGGAAACGAGTATTTAAAATCCCTCCCGGATGAAACGGAAGACAACAATTTGGATAATCTTCCGTCCGTTACGCAGCCAGCTCCGCATTGAATTGGAGAGGCCCGCAGGAATGAATATCCTGCGGGTCTCTTTGCGGGAGGGCTGTATCCGGGCGCTGCGGCGGGGTTATCCGTTCGATGTATCGCTCGAGGGCAGCACCTTGCGGATATCGTTGCGCACGTTAATTACCTGATAGCTTGCGAGATTGAAAAGGTTCAGCGTACGGAAGCTAACGCCGCCCAGGTTGTAGATCTTTACCAATTCCGTCGTCATCAGGCTGTACGCAGAGTTGCATATGATTACGCTCGACATGGTTCCGTCTTCCAGGATGCGAAAGACAGTCATTTGCGTATTCGGGTCGATTTCGGGAAGTGCGCCGCTTATGCGAATGATCGCATCCGCCTGATCTGGGGGGAGCACGCGGTATTCATTATCAGGCGGATAGGGTACGTCCCATTCATAGCAGCAGTTTGGAACGCCCAGCAGTATTTTGGGGCCGGAAAAGTAACGGGTCACATAATCCAGCCCTTGCTGAACGGCGTCGATGGGAGCCTGCTCTCCGATACAGACGAGGTCCCCGGGCGTAATAATAAAGCGGTCGAGTATGCGGCTGTACAGAACAAGCGATTCCGCCAGGGTAGGTGTCCGCTGTATCACGATAACCAGACGGATGGAGGCGACGATAATGAGCCCGAGCGCATGCAGCTGGTTGGCGGCCAGATCTAAAAAAGAGGCATAGGTAATGTAATCCTCCGGTAAAACATATTCGAACCCGAAATTCACCCCATAGTATCCGTATGTTCGCGCAGCTTCCATGCTGTTTTGAATCAACGTCTGCTGCGCTTGCGGGTCGGAAAGGACGCTATGCAGCAATTCACCGGAGTAAACGCCATTCATCTTATTGGTAACAACCATCAAGGGAGCAACGCCGGCTTCCCGCGCCGCCGCAATCATTGGTGCGCTGTCGGGTATGGTGAGCATGCCGCCGGGACGGATCTCATGGCCGAATATACTTAAATAGGTAAGGTAGGGGAATATGGCATTCCATTGAAGCGGGTTATAATCGGGGTAAATATATCCGTTGACCTCAATTACGGGCTGGACCAGTCCATCCAGCGGAATGCGCAGCGTCTGCCCGACAGCTATGACGTCCGTATCTGCCAATTCAGGGTTGAGGGAGCGCAAACGGCCGGTGGTCATATCGAAGAGCCGCGCGACAGAATACAGCGTATCGCCAGGTTGTACGGTATACTCCCTCAAAAGCATTCACCCCTTTTATGCATCTGTTGATTTTTATGTTGCACAAGCGCAAAAATGAACGGTTTTCGGGGGACGGGAACTCATTGGGCGCATTTCTTCTTAATTAAAGAAAATACCGCCGAAAAGCCTTTCGGCTTTGCAGCGGTATTCCAAACCCAGCAGGCATGGATGTTTCAAATAATTTTAGCCCTTAAACTTTAAAAATGACCTCGCCTTCGGGCCGCCCCTCAATCACAGCAACTTTAATGCAGGCTCTCGGCGCTTCAATAAAGAACGTACTCAAGCCGTCTTTTTCCCTGAAAGATTCCTTTTCGTGCGCCTCGGGTACAAAAATGTCTATGCAGCCGCCCTCGTGCCCAATGTCTATGCAGCCGCATCTATTCTCAAATTTAAAAATCATCGTATTGCTCCAATTCTATCCCGCGCGGTTCCGCTTTATTGAACGGGATACCTCTTACTCCTATCATATTCCCGATTCCGTCGCATCAACAAAGAAAATAAAAAAAATTGATATGGAGCGTCTGTATTTTGGCACGAATAAGAGGGCGGAAATTCCGGCCCTCTGCGCTTTGTATATTCATTGGTGTTCTGCATTTTCCGTGGCCGTGCCTGGCATGCACCCTGGGGAAGAAATATAAAATTACCGGGTAATCATCCGCTCCACCATGCGGGCGGTCTGCTCAAGGTCCGTAACCGCGATATGCTCAGAGAGTGCATGCGCGTCGCACATGCCGGTTCCGACGTTGAGGGCGTCTATCCCATGGTAAAAGAGCCATGTGGCGTCCGAGCCGCCGTACGTGCGGTCGATTTTAACGGATGCGCCAAGTTCTTGATAGACATCGACAAGGTCTTTTAGAAGCGGGCTCGTTTCGGGCACATACAGCACATCCGAATGCCGCTCTTCCGTGATGCTGTATTCTGCGCCGAAAGCCGTGCAGGCCGTTCTGACCGCGCACTCGGTATTTTCCATGTGCGTTTTTAAGAGACCCTCGTCAAAGGAGCGGATCTCCATATCAAAGGAAGCGCGCTCCGGCACCACGTTGGTTTTGCCGGGCGAGAGGAAATTTGAAATATTCATCACGCTGTTTTCATCCACAAACCCGCAGGGGATATTGCTGATTGCAAGCGCCGCGGCCTTTAACGCATGGACGCCGCGGTCCGGGGAAATGCCCGCGTGCGTGCCCTTGCCTCGAATTTCCACATGCATATGGACGTTGGCTGGAGCACGGTTGATGATGCAGCCTTTCTTGCTGCTGTCCAGCACGATGGCCTGATGGCTTTGGATCAAAGAGTAATCCGCATGCTTCGAGCCCAAAAGGCCGACTTCCTCGCAGACGGATAAAAGCACCTCCACCGGCCGGTGGAGGAGATCCTGTTCGATCACGCTTTCAAGCGCTTCGAGTATTGAGGCCACGCCAGATTTATCGTCCGCGCCCAATATGGTATCGCCTTTGGAACGGATGACGCCGCCTTCGATGACGGGCTCGATGTTGCGCCCGGGGGATACGGTATCAAGGTGCGCGCTTAACAGCAGCGGCTCCCCTGTGCCGGGCAGGCTTGCATAAATATTATAGCCGTTGGAGCCGCATTTGGCGGAGACGTCGTCCCGTACCACGTGCAGTCCCACATGAAGCAGTTCCTGCTCCATCAGATCGCAGAAAGCCCTTTCGCTGCCCGTCTCGCTTTCACAGGCAACATAACGAAGGAACCTATTTAGAAGGCGCGTTTTGTTCATAATCCCTCGTTGTCTATGATTAATCATCCCCACCTTAGCACATATATATGGGCTGTGTCCATTCCTTTCTAGCAATCCATTTCCTTTTTCATAAGCTGCAATCGGGCGCGCTTGCCGCAGGGAAATGGCGAAAAAAGCGCCGGAGGAAGGCAAAACCGTAACTCCTGGAACCCATATCGAAGATTTGCCACAACCCGGTTAAACGAAATCCATATGTGTAACAGATGGTCCCTACATGGCCCGGTGTGTTTTTATCAGCGATTTACTTCCCGGGTGTATGAAGCGGCATGCTTCTTGGCAATACTTCCATAAGAAACCATCCGCCATCAAAGTTCTCCGAATATGTATTCGGTTGGCGGTGAAAGCGAGGAAGTTTAAGGTATGGGTTTGGGTTTTGCGGGGCTATTCAGCCGCGATGTTGGCATTGATCTGGGGACGGTCAACACTTTAATTGCGCGGAGGGATTATGGTATTGTGCTTCGAGAGCCGAGCGCGGTAGCGCTCGACAAGGAGAAGCGCATCATTGCTGTCGGGAACGACGCCATTGGGATGCTGGGCAGGACGCCTGGGACGGTGCAGGTTGTGCACCCGCTCCAGGACGGCGTGGTGGCGGATTTCAGGCTGTGCGAAGCGATGCTTCGGAGCTTTTTGGAAAAATCCATGGGCGGCTTCGCGCGGCGCGCAGGCGTGCGCGCCGTGATGTGCGTGCCCGGCTGCGTGACGGAAGTGGAAAAGCGCGCTTTGGAAGACGCGGCCCGCAGCGCGGGCGCGCGCGCGGCATTCCTGCTGGATGAGCCGGTGGCCGCCGCGATTGGCGCTGGGCTTCCGGTGGAAGAGGCGGCGGGTTCCATGGTGGTGGATATCGGCGGCGGAACAACGGACGCCGCGGTGCTGGCTTTGGGCGGCGTGGTGGAAAAGCACTCCGTCAGGGCCGGCGGCACACACATCGATCAGGGCATTATGGACTATGTGCGGCATACGTACGGGTTGTCTATTGGCCTGCGCATGGCGGAAGAAATCAAGCTGACGCTGGGCTCCGCGCTGCCGGGTTCCACGAAAAAGATGGAGGTGCGCGGGCGGGAGCTTGCTTCCGGCCTGCCGCGCACGTTCACGCTTAATGGCATGGAGGTTTACCGCGCGATATTGCCGCAGGTGCTTACCATACTTTCCTGCGTACGCGAGGTGCTTTCCGTAACGCCGCCGGAACTTTCCGCGGATATTTACGACAGGGGGATCTGCCTGACCGGAGGCGGCGCGCTTTTAAACGGGCTGCCCGAGCTGTTTGCCGCCGAAACAGGCATTATGGCGTACCTGGCGCCCGAACCTCTGGACTGCGTGGTGGAAGGCGCGCGTATCGCGGTGGAAAACATCTCCTATTACCGCAGCCGCGCGGTGTGAAGGCGCACCAATCAATACATTATAAGAAAATAGAATGTGCAGCCTAATTGGCTGTACATTTGTTTGTTACCATTTGTGAGAATCGTCAATAAGTCGCTCCGCTTCTTTGCTACGGGCGTTCTTAAGGAAGGGGTTGGGGGAAACGTAGTTCCCCCAATACAAAAAAATCTATCGCGACGGCCCGCAGGCCTAGAGGCCTTCGGCGTCTCCCGCCAAGGATGCGGCTCTGTAGGAGCCGATACCTTGAAGGCTTTTATGTCCCTCCTGTAAACCTTTGACGCCCCTGCTTGCGGGAGCTTCGCCATATGCTATAATGAGGAAGATAATGCGCTGAATATGTATCAGCGTGCATTAAAGAGGCATTCATGCGCAGATTGCTCGAAAACAAACCATTGCTCATCGCGATGATCGCGGTCATATTGCTGTTGCTGCTTGCCGCGCTCACGTCGGGGGGCCGCACGCTCACGTTTGTGGAAAGCACGGTGGGCACGGTGCTGCAGCCCGTGCAGTCGTTTGCTTCGCGCGCCTCGGATTCCATTATCTCTTTTATGGAAAACCTGCTCAACACCACCGACGCGGATACCGAAAACCAGCAGCTTAAGGTATATGTCTCCCAGCTGGAGCAGTCGTTAAGCGAAATGGACTCGCTGCGCGCCGAAAACGAACGGTTAAAAGAACTTCTGGCGTTTGCGGACGCCACGCCGGATCTCACATATGCGACGGGTACGGTAATCGGCCGCAGCCAGGGGATCTGGTTTGATACGTTTACCATCAACGTTGGCCGCAGCCAGGGCGTGGAAAAGAACATGCCCGTCGTCAGCGCCAAGGGCCTGGTTGGGCATGTCACGGATGTGGGCGCCACCTGGAGCAAGGTGGTCGCTGTAATCGATTCGAGCATGAGCGTAAGCGTGATGGTAGAGCGTACAAGGGATTCCGGCATGGTGCGCGGTATGCTCGAAGCGGGAAACGCGGCGGACAAGCTGGAGCTTTACTATCTCCCTTCGGACAGCGACCTGATTCCGGGGGATAAAATCGTCACCAGCGGCATCGGTGGCCTATATCCAAAGGGCCTGCCGGTCGGCGAGGTGATTTCTGTCAGCCGCTCAAGCGACAGCGGCAGCAACGCCATCGTCCAGCCCACGGTGGACTTCAGGCATCTGGAAGAGCTGATGGTGGTCATCGGCATGCCGGAAGCGGAGGAATTGCCATGAACAAGAAGTTGACTGCGTTTGTGGCGATGCTCGTCTGCATACAACTGGATTCGGTCGTGTTCGCGCGGCTCAATCTGTTCGATATTCGGCCGGATGCGATGCTTGCCGCAGCGGTAAGCTTCGGCATATTGCAGGGCTCGATGTTCGGCGCGGTGTACGGAGCAATCGGCGGGCTCATAGTGGATCTCTTTTTTGGAACCAGCCTGGGGCTCTACGGCTCGCTATATCTTATGGCGGGCTTGGCCGCAGGGGTTTTCTACAAAAAGTTTTACGCGGACAATTTGATTGTGCCTGCGGCCGCCGCCGCGGTTGCGGGCTTTGCAAAGGACCTCATACTTGCTTTGATCAAGGCTGCGGGCGGGGCGCAGTTTCCGTTTGTAGGTATCCTGCTGCGCTACATACTGCCCTGCGCCATACTGACCGGCGTGCTTTGCGCGCTGATGCACATTGCGTTGAAGCCTCAGCTTGCCCGCCAGGTCAAGCGCAGGCAGTTTGACCGTCTGAGCCATTGACGGCTTAGCCCTACCCCTGGGACAGGAAAGGACTTTTCAATGAAAAACAAGGCAAAGGCACGATTTGCAATTTTGGCGCTTGCCCTTCTGGCGATGATGGTAGCGCTTATTATGCAGCTTGGGAACATTACCCTCGCGGAAGGCGAAACATACGCAGAAACCGCCGCGAATTTAAGCATGAGCACCATGTACACAACGGGCGCGCGAGGAAGGATACTGGACAGAAACGGCGTCCCGCTTGCATATGATTCCACCAGTTATAACGTGCAATTCTACCGTGACCCGGAGCGGACGTCCGCGGAGGACAGCGCGCTCTATACCGAATCGCTTCTTGGGGCCATCTCCATTATAGAAGACGGCGGCGGCACGATCATCGACACGTCCTATATCCGCATGAACGAAAGCGGCGAACTGGAATACGATTGGGGTGTTACTTCCGAAGACGCCAAAAAGGCGCGCTATAAAAACTTCTGCAACGTCATGGGCTTTTACATGGAGGACGAAGACGACCCGAGTACATGGAAGACGGCCGCGGACGCATACCGCGAACTCCGGGCATCCTGGAAAATTCCCGAGGAACTGCCGTTTTCCGAGGCGGTCAAAGTCATGTCCATCCGCCAGGAAGTCAACATGAACAAATGGCGCGCGTATGAGCCTGTGACCATCGCTTTTAACGTACCCATGGAGGTCGTGGCGCAGCTGGATATGCGAAAGGGCGAGCTTTTGGGCATACAGACGGTGCAGAGCACCTCGCGCGTGTACCCCTGGGGAACGACCGCGGCACATATTTTAGGGTACCTCGGGCGGCAGGTGACCAATGAAATGACCGAGGACGGTATGCAGCGCATGGGCTATACCGCTGAGGATTACAGCGGTATTAAGGATATATTTGATACAAAAAAAGACCAGACCGTTGTGGATATGACCAAAATGGGATATTCCTACAACGATTATATCGGCGTGGCGGGCATAGAGAAGACTATGGAGAAATACCTCACCGCCAACACCAGCAAACAGCGCGGCACCCAGACGATAGAAAAGAACAAAAGTGGCACCATCACCCGCTCTTTGGAGGAAACGGCTGCATCCAACGGGGACGACGTCATGCTCACCATCGACCTCCCGCTGCAGACGGTGACGGAGGCCGCGCTGAAAAAAGCCATAGAAAATATTCACGCATATGAGGAGCAATTGCTCATCGACAAGCGGGACGATTACATGGAAAAGCGTTCCGATCTTTCCACAATCAAAATGGCGGAGACCGGCAGCATCGTGGTGTTGGATATCCATACGGGCAAGGTACTCGCCATGGCCTCATACCCGTCCTTTGACCCCAACATGTTTATCGCGGGGCTGTCCACCGATGACGCCGATGCGCTCTTCGGGGAAAATTCCGGCATGCCCACGCTCAACCGCGCCATCGCCTCCCGTTTGGCGCCCGGCTCCATATTTAAAATGGCGACCGGGCTCGCGGGGTTGATGGAAGGGGAAATCACCACCACCACCGAAATTTCCGATCAAGGGCCGTATATTCTGTATGAAAACGGCGTAGCCATCACCCAAAACGCGCCGCATTGCTGGGCTACCAGCTCCGGCGAGCTTGCGGACCATCAGAACCTGACCCTCTCCAAGGCGCTGACCAAGAGCTGCAACTACTTTTTCTTTACGGTAGCGGAGAAGCTGGGTATTGAACGGCTCGACGATTGGTCCACAAGGCTGGGCTTAGGCACATCCACCGGTATCGAGCTGCCGGGGGAACTGGCGAGCCATGTCGGCGGGCAGAGCGTATTGTATGACAACAAAGTGCCCATCGGCCAGCAGAAAAGCAGCCTGCCCAATTACGTATATAACGCCTTGCAGCGCTATCTTAAGGAGATTTTGACAAGGCGCACCATGGAAGTCGACGAGGAAGCGGTGAAGGCCTGCGCGGAAAAGTTGATTGAACTCCAGACGGGCGTGTCCGATACGCAGTTCGGCCCGGATATCCGCCGTATTCTCAATGAGGAATTGGGCCTTCCCATCGGCATCACGCAGGAGCAGAACTGGGTCAACGAAATCAGTTCCATGCTCACGGAGCTGCAGTGGAAGCCTACCATGACGATCCGCGCGGGCATCGGACAGGCGTCCACTTTGACCACGCCCGTCGCCATTGCGCGTTACGCCGCGACGTTTGGCAACGGCGGCACGGTGTACGACGTACATATCGTGGACCGCATATTGGATGAAAGCGGCTCCGTCGTGAAGATGTACGAGCCCACCGTATACAATAAAATTGAGGCGCCGGACGAATACTGGCAGGCCATCCGCGAAGGGTTAAAAGGCGTGGTGTCTCCGGAGGACCATGGTACCGCAGCGTCAGCCTTCAGCGAGGAATTCCGCGACGAGGAGACGGGCTATCTGTCCCAGATCATAGGAAAATCGGGAACGGCTCAGATTTCCGCTTCCGGCAACGTGGATATTGAAAATACGGGGTGGTTTGTCACTCTGCTCCCGCGCGACAATCCGGAGATCGTCATCGTTACATGCCTGCCCTACGGCCAGTCCGGCTCGAAAGCAGGCGGACCTGCGGTTGAGGACATCACCCGGTTTTACCTGGACCGCAAGACAGGTTCCGCGAAGGACAACCTGGTGGGTGTTAACGGGCTGGTGCCTTAACGGGCATTGGCCCGGCCGCCATTTGCCCGGCAGGGAAAAACCGGCATTTCAGACGCGAATATTGGCTGCAACGTGCAAAATTTGCGTTGACAAACCGAAAAGCGCTGTGATAAAATTTGCGTTTATTGACTTGCTGCCTCTCTTACGCTATCATAAGGATAGGGACTTATGCTTTGCGAAGGGAGGCGCACGTATGTTCTGTGTTGGTGACCGGGTTTGTTACCCGATGCACGGGGTTGGGATAGTAGAAGCCATACAGGAGCAGGAAGTGCTTGGCGAAACCAAGGCATATTACATGCTGCGCTTTGTGCTCGGGAAAATGACGGCCATGGTGCCCGTGCACTCCGCAAAAAGCGTGGGGCTTCGTCCGGTCATTAATCCGGAGGAATGCGAGCGGGTGCGCGTCTACCTTATGGAGGACGTGCAGCCGGAAAGCGACAACTGGAACCAGCGATACAGGGAAAATCTGGAGAAGCTGCGCCTGGGCGAAGTCTACGGCGTGGCTGACGTTGTAAAGAGTCTTATCCGCCGCGAAAGGGACCGCGGACTTTCGGCGGGGGAGCGCAAGATGTTTTTGACGGCAAAACAGGTATTGCTTGCGGAGCTTGTAGCCGCGAGCGGGAAGGAGGAAGAGGCGTTTCTGGCTGTAATGGGCGAATAGATCTTTTACAAAAAATAATAAGAGGTGAATGCTTTGGTACGAAAGACGCTGCGAATAGTAGGCGCGGTCATCGGAGCTGCATTGGGATGCGGATTGGCATTTCTTCTTCTCGACGGTATCCATATCATAATCGCGGGCGAAACGATGCGGCTGTACGATGCCCTGCTCAGTTGGGCGCTGGTGTTAATCTATGCGATGGGTGCGCTTATTTTCGGAATTATATTTTTTATTTTTTCACCCAAAATTATAGATTCCATCGGCAAGGCTATTCGAAACACGGAAGAGACGCTTTCAAAAATGCCCCTTTCGGATATTTTCTTCACGGTGCTGGGCCTGATTGTAGGGCTGCTTTTGGCGCTGCTTTTGGGCACGCTTGTGAACCGGATTCCCGTGCCCTGGCTTGCGGCCATCATCAATGTCGGCCTTTACGTGCTCTGCGGCTACCTCGGGGTGAGCATCACGCTCCGGCGCAGAAGTGAGATCGCCGAGCCGGGCTGGTTCAAATCCTCCGATAAAAAAGAGCGGACAAGCATGATGGCGCGCCCGAAAATACTGGACACTTCTGTGATCATCGACGGACGCATATTCGATATTTGCCAGACCGGCGTTATGGAGGGCAGGCTCGTCGTGCCCGGTTTTGTGTTGCAGGAACTTCGGCATATCGCCGACAGCGCAGACTCCTTAAAGCGCGGGCGGGGGCGCAGGGGTCTTGATATCCTGCACCGCATGCAGAAGGAACTTAACATGACCGTGCATGTGGAGGAACGGGATTTTGAGGATATCGCCGAGGTGGACGCAAAGCTATTGAGGCTTGCGCAGGAACTAAACGGCGTTGTTATCACAAACGATTATAACCTCAACAAGGTGGCGAGCGTCCAGAGCGTGCCGGTGTTCAACATCAACGAGCTGGCGAACGCCATAAAACCCGTTGTGCTGCCGGGAGAGGAAATGACGCTCTCAGTCGTAAAAGAAGGCAAGGAAGCCGGCCAGGGTGTAGGGTACCTGGACGACGGCACCATGATCGTGGTGGAGAACGGGCGGCGGTACATTGGGGAAACGGTGGAAACCGTGGTCACCAGTGTGCTGCAGACGGCTGCGGGAAGGATGATATTTGCAAAATTGAAATGATGGGCAGCGCGGTTGCCCGGGAAATAAAGTTTCCTTTCAAGAAAATTATATATTGACACCTGTGTGCAGCAATGATATTATTATAAACTGCACATGTATGGGATGATGTGCGCCTTTTCCCTTTTTGGCAAAAGCGGGGCAATAAGGTTTACATTATCACCCATTTGGCAATACTCCAAGCGGTACATTGGCAAAAGCGCCCATGTTGCCGGGGTTTGGGGTGGGCACTTTCTTATTTGAATCATTTTGATGCGTATGCATCGGTTAGGAGTGAACGCGATGGTGCATGAGGTGAAGATGGGGAAGCGGACACGTATGAGCTTCTCCCGGATCAACGAAGTCCTTGATATGCCGGATCTGATCGAAGTGCAAAAGAATTCATTCGAAAGGTTTTTGGCGGAGGATCTTCGGGAGGTACTCAACGACATCTCGCCCATTACGGATTATTCCGAGAAGCTGGTTCTGGAATTTGTTGATTATTATATAGACCGGAACAACCCCAAATATTCCGTAGAAGAGTGCAAGGAGCGGGACGTCAACTATTCGGCTCCTCTTAAGGTTATTGTTCGCCTTATTAATAAGGAAACCGGAGAGGTCAAACAGCAGGAAGTGTTCATGGGCGATTTCCCGCTGATGACCGAACAGGGCACGTTCATCATCAACGGCGCGGAGCGCGTTATCGTCAGCCAGCTTGTCCGTTCTCCTGGCGTATACTATTCCAAGGCCATCGACAACAAGGCGGGCAAGCAGCTTTTTTCCACGCAGGTCATCCCCAACCGCGGCGCGTGGCTGGAGTATGAAACGGATAGCAACGAGGTGCTGTGGGTCAAAATCGACCGTCAGCGCAAAGTGCATATTACAGCGCTTTTGCGCGCTTTGGGCTATGGCACCAACGCGCAGATCGAAGAACTTTTGGGGACGGATGAGCGCCTGTCCCTTACGCTGCAAAAAGACGGCACCTCTTCCGTGGAAGAAGGCCTCATTGAAATCTACAAACGCCAGCGTCCAGGCGAGCCTCCCACAGAGGAGAGTGCGCGTACGCTTTTAAACTCGCTGTTTTTTGACAAGCGCTACGACCTTGCGCGCGTGGGCCGCTATAAATTCAATAAGAAGCTTTCGCTTGCAAGGCGCATTTCCGGTCAGACGCTCGACGAAGCCGCCATTTCCCCTATCACGGGCGAAATCGTGGTGGAAGCGGGCCAGGTCGTTACCCGCGCAAAAGCAAAGGAAATTGAAAACGCGGGCGTGCCTTACGTATGGCTGCGCTTTGAAAACAAACGCGTCAAGGTGCTGGGCAACCAGTTCATCAACCCACGCAACATACTGCCGTTTGATCCCATGGAAGCGGGTCTCAACGAAAACGTCCATTTCCCCACGCTGATGCAGTTCTTGAAAGAGTGCGAAAGCATGGACGATGCGGGCAAGAAGGCGTTCTTGAAGGAGCACGTATACGATCTTATCCCGCGCCACATCGTGCCGGATGA
>JAEYHP010000125.1 GCA_023409435.1 Bacillota bacterium
TGGGAGGGGAATGTACGCATCCCATCCGGATGTGCGATATCCGGAATCATTGCAACGGACGGAACAAGGTTTAACGGACAGGAGATCATCGATTCCATTTCCGTCATGCACGACCGTTCCAACGGACTTGGCGGAGGATTTGCGGGATACGGAATTTACCCGCAGTACAAAGAGCTTTACGCCCTGCATGTTTTTTACGAATCTCAGGCGAGCAAGGAAGCTTGCGAACAGTTCATGGACCGGCATTACGATATCGTCAATTTATCGCGTATCCCTGTGCGCCCCATGAAACAGATTTCCGGGGAGCCTTTGATATGGCGTTATTTTTTACGTCCTCTGCCCACCAGGCTTGCAAGTAGCCAGCTTGACGAAAACGAGTTTATTGTCAGAAGCGTCATGAAGATCAATACGGAAATCAGCGGCGCGTATGTGTTTTCCTGCGGGAAAAACATGGGCGTGTTCAAGGCCGTGGGGTACCCGGAAGACGTCGGCCGTTATTACCGCCTGGAAGAATACGAAGGCTACTGCTGGACGGCGCACGGCCGTTACCCCACCAACACACCGGGCTGGTGGGGCGGCGCGCATCCGTTCGGCATGCTCGATTATACCGTCGTGCACAACGGCGAAATCTCCTCCTACGACGCGAACCGCAGGTTTATTGAGATGTTCGGCTACTCCTGCACGCTGCAGACGGATACGGAGGTCATCTCCTATATTCTCGATTATCTTACGCGCAAGCAGGGCATGGAGCTAAGCGAGGTCGCAAACGTCATCGCTGCGCCCTTCTGGTCCACCATCTCCCGTATGGAGGACGAGAAAAGGGAGCGCCTGACGTATTTAAGAAACGCATTCGCAAGCTTGCTCATCACCGGCCCCTTCTCCATACTGGTCGGCTTCAGCGGCGGACTCATGGCGCTAAACGACAGGCTCAAACTCCGTTCCATGGTGGCGGCGCGCAAGGGTGAGCGCGTATACCTCGCCAGCGAGGAATGCGGCATCCGCGTGGTCGAGCCGGATGTGGAGGAGCTTTGGGCGCCGCGCGGCGGCGAGCCTGTCATTGTACGGCTCAAGCCCGAAGCCATGGCGAAAGTCGTCTAGCGGAAGGGGATTTACTATGCCTATCAATTTTCAATATCCGGAATATGAAGTCGTGCGCAATTTTACCCGCTGTATCGCCTGCCGGGTCTGCGAACGGCAGTGCGCCAACGAGGTGCATCAATACGACGAAGCTGCGGGCGTTATGACCGCGGACGACAGCAAGTGCGTGGACTGCCACCGCTGCGTGTCGCTCTGCCCGACGCGCGCTCTCAAAATCACGAAAACGGACCATGTGTTCAAGGAGAATTCCAACTGGTCCAGCGAAGCCATTACGGACGTTTACAAGCAGGCGGGCTCGGGCGGCGTGCTGCTTTCCTCCATGGGTACGCCCAAAGACTACCCTGTCTACTGGGATAAGCTCCTCATCAACGCGTCCCAGGTGACAAACCCCTCCATAGATCCGCTGCGCGAGCCGATGGAAACGCGCACGTTCTTAGGCAAAAAGCCCACAGGTATCCGGCGCGACGAGAACGGCAAAATCATCACCAAAATGGAGCCGCAGCTTTCGCTTGCTACACCCATCATGTTTTCCGCCATGAGCTTTGGTTCCATCTCCTACAACGCGCACCACAGTCTGGCTATGGCTGCGGAGCGCCTGGGGATCTACTACAACACCGGCGAAGGCGGCCTGCATGAGGATTTTTACAAGTACGGCCCGCACACCATTGTGCAGGTTGCGTCCGGCCGCTTCGGCGTGCATCCGGATTATTTAAAGGCGGGCGCTGCGATCGAAATCAAAATGGGGCAGGGGGCAAAGCCGGGCATCGGCGGGCACTTGCCCAGCTCCAAAATCGTGGGCGACGTTGCAAAGACCCGTATGATCCCCAAGGGGACGGACGCGATCTCCCCGGCACCGCACCATGATATTTACTCTATCGAAGATCTGCGGCAGCTTGTGTATTCCATAAAGGAAGCTACGCATTACGAGCGGCCCGTCATTGTCAAAATCGCTGCGGTGCACAATGTTTCCGCCATAGCTTCCGGCATCGCAAGAAGCGGCGCTGATATCATCGCCATAGACGGTTTCCGTGGCGGCACGGGCGCAGCGCCCACCCGCATACGCGACAACGTCGGCATCCCCATAGAGCTTGCGCTTGCGAGCGTGGACCAGCGCTTGAGGGAAGAGGGCATCCGCTCGGACGTTTCCATCGTCGTCGGCGGAAGTATCCGCAACAGCGCGGATGTTGTAAAGGCTATCTGCCTGGGCGCGGACGCCGTGTATATGGCGACAGCCCCGCTTTTAGCCTTGGGCTGCCACCTCTGCCGCACCTGCCACCTGGGCAAGTGCAACTGGGGCATCGCAACCCAGAGGCCGGACCTTGTTAAACGCCTGAACCCGGAGATCGGCGCGGAACGCCTTGTGAACCTCATCACCGCTTATACGCACGAGATCAAGGAGATGATGGGCGGCATGGGCATCAACTCCATCGAGGCCATGCGCGGCAACCGGCTGATGCTAAGGGGCGTGGGCCTGACCGAAAAAGAGCTTGAGATACTCGGCATCAAGCACGCGGGCGAGTAAGGGGAGGGCAGAAGCATGAAGCGTATATTTGTCAACGAACAGTGGTGTTTAGGCTGCCACCTTTGCGAATACAACTGCGCGTTCGCCAACTCCGGCGAAAAGGATATGGCAAAGGCCCTCAAGGACGTCCGCATCAACCCGCGCATCAAAATTGAGGAAAGCGGGGATATCTTCTTTGCTGTGGCGTGCAGGCACTGTACGGAGCCGCTTTGCGTCAAGGCGTGCATTTCCGGCGCGCTGACGATGGAAGAAGGGGTGATCGCCATCAACGCCGATAAATGCATGACCTGCTACACCTGCGTGCTGTCCTGCCCGTACGGGGCGATCATGCCCTCGGCGGACGGCCCCATGCAGAAGTGCGAGCTGTGCACCAAGAATTCGTTCGGCGAGCCCGCCTGCGTGTCCGGATGCCCCAACAAGGCCATCGTGTTTGAGGAGAGGTAAGCATATGAAGTATGTCATCATAGGCAATTCCATCGCCGCAATCGGCTGTATCGAGGGCATCCGCCGCGTGGATAGGGAAGGGGAGATCACCGTGGTGGGCCGGGAGCCTTACCCTGTGTATTCCCGCCCGCTTATTTCCTACCTGCTGCTCGGCAAGACCGACCGGGAGCGCATGGCCTACAGGCCAAAGGAATTTTACGAAAAGAACGGCTGTGCGTTGTTAACCGGGAAATCCGCGGTATCGATCGACGCCGATGCGCATACCGTGTCGCTCGACGACGGCAGCGTTCTATCGTATGATAAGCTTCTCGTCGCCACCGGCTCGCGCCCGTTCGTCCCGCCCATAAAGGGCCTCGACACCGTGGGCGGCTACCACACGTTTTTGACTTTGGACGATGCGCTCAAACTGGACGCGGAAGTGGACGGGGAGAGTGAAGTGCTCATCATAGGTGCGGGGCTGATCGGCCTTAAATGCGCGGAGGGCATCAGCCGCAAGGTCAAAAATATTACTATCGTGGATATGGCGCTGCAGGTGTTACCGAGCGTCCTCGACGCGGGCGGTGCGGAAGTGGTAAAAGCACATATCGAGGCGCAGGGCATTACGCTGCACCTTGGCGTCAGCATAGAGGCGCTGGAAGGCAAAGAAATGCTCTTGACCGACGGCAGGCGCATCCCGTTTACCGCGCTGGTGGTTGCCGCGGGCGTGCGCCCAGAGGTAGAACTCATCAAAGCTGCGGGCGGCGAAGTCAACCGGGGCATCAGGACGGATACCGCGGGCCTGACCACGCTCCCCGACGTATACGCAGCGGGAGACTGTGCGGAAAGCTACGATATTTCAAACGGAGCAAACCGCATCCTCGCGCTTTTGCCCAACGCGTACATGCAGGGTGAAGCCGCGGGCAACCGGATGGCGGGCGGCGAGATGGTATTCGACAGAGCCATCCCGCTCAACGCGACCTCGCTGTGGGGGCTTCATATGACGACGGCGGGCAGCTATATCGGGCAGGACGTCATATACGGCGCGGGAGGCGATTACAAGCGCCTGTTCTATGAAGACGATCTGTTGAAGGGCTTCATCATCATAGGCAATGTGGAGCGAACGGGCATCTATACGGCATTGATTCGAAACAGGACGCCGTTATCGTCAATCGACTTTGAACTGATCTGCGAAAAACCGCAGCTCATGGCGTTTTCAAAAGCCGAGCGGAAAAGGCAGCTTGGAGGTGTACAATGATTACGATCGACGCAAAGGGCATGCAGTTCCGCACGCTCAACGAAAAACTGCATGAAGCGCAGGAAAAAGAGGTTTTAATCACGTCCTGCATGGGCCAGCGGTATCTTGCGAACGGCCTCAAGGACAAATACGTCAAGGTGAGGGGTATTCCCGGCAACGCCCTGGGTGCGTATATGGACGGCGCGACGGTGGAACTGGAGCAGAACGCGCAGGACGCCACAGGCGATACCATGAACGACGGACGGATTATCGTGCACGGCTCCGCTGGCGACGCCACGGGCTATTCCATGCGCGGCGGCAAGATATACGTACGCGGCAACACCGGCTACCGCTGCGGCGTGCATATGAAGGCGTTTGCGGAAAAACGGCCGCTGATCGTAGTCGGCGGGCGCGCGGGCAGCTTCCTTGGGGAATACCAGGCGGGCGGCGAAATCTATGTGCTGGGCCTGAATTCGGAAGGGAAGTCCCCGGTCGGCTACTTCTGCGGCACGGGCATACACGGCGGGGCGATCTATCTTCGCACAAAGGAGCTTCCGCGGGACCTCCCCAAGCAGGTGGCGGCGCGCGTAGCGGACGATAAGGACAAAGCCCATATCGCCAAGCAGTTGAAGGAATATTGTGAGATATTCAATCTCGACCTTGATGAAATACTCGCGCACGACTTCTTTGTGATCACCGCCGATACCGCGAACCCGTATAAGCAAATGTATACGCATTGAATAAAAATAAGAAAACGGCCCATGCGCGAAATGTGCATGGGCCGCTTGTTGTCACCATTCGTTTTGTCATTCTGAGCCGAAGGCGAAGAATCCGACTCTCGCTATTAACCCTCAATATAGGTGCTTCAAGATCGTTCGCTTTGCTAAGGATGACGGGAAAAGGACTTTGTAGGGGAAAAGGGTCATTGCTTTTAATAGCAAGGAAGGGGCGTGGGGATCGGTTGTGCAGCTTTGGCTGCACATCAGTCCTTGTAAGATCCCCGAATGTACCATTCGGGGGCACGCAGTTTCCCCACATTAAAAAAATACCGTCGGCGCTCTGAAGCGCCGATACCTTTTTGGGGTATAAGAAGCACAGGGAAACATGTCG
>JAEYHP010000017.1 GCA_023409435.1 Bacillota bacterium
GATTGCTCCTTTGACCCCTCTACCATGCGGTAGCGTGGTCTTATGCGGTATTAGCAACCGTTTCCGGTTGTTATCCCCCTCAAAAGGTCAGGTTGCTCACGCGTTACTCACCCGTTCGCCACTAGGCATTATTGCTAATGCCCCGTTCGACTTGCATGTGTTAGGCACGCCGCCAGCGTTCGTCCTGAGCCAGGATCAAACTCTTGAGTTAAATTACTCAACAGTTTAAAAAACTGTCTCTATCTTTTACTTGCAACTTGCTGCTCCTAAGAACAGCCGTTGTCCGTACTTTGCTGGTTCCTCAAATTAATTGCGTTCGTCTTCTATCTCGCACTATATAGTTTTCAAGGTGCTTGTTCCTGCGCCCCGTTTTTTCGCTTGTCCCGTGTTTTGGGCGCTCAACTATAATAACAAACCACACGGTATGCAGCAAACCATTTGATTGACCGATTTCCCGCTAATACGACGATATTTGAATATTTTTTCCTATTTATCATGATTATAATCAATATCCGCATGATATCTTTATGTTTCTTTTTGTTATGACGAATATCTTGTCTTACAGTAATATACAGTCATTATCCCGTTCGCTCTTAAAACCCTTGTCGCGGAACATTCACTATTGTCCGAACATTAATGCCAAATTTTCATTTATATTCCGAATTCTCATGCAAGAATTTTATATTACCATATAATACCTTGATCTTTATACGAACTCCAGTCCGCCGTTATCCTTTGTGTTCCAACCGAATGCTGCCGATTTGAGCAAATTGCGCCCGCGGCATCATGATTCTGTTGAGCCAAACGGCCGTATGCGGTACGATAAAAGAGAGGAATATGGGGGAGTGTATTTCCGATGTGCGGGCGGTATTACTTATATATAGAAGAGGCGGAACTGCAGAAGATCCTGCAGGAATTGATGGAAGGCCGGGGAATAACACCAGCCCTGCTTCAGACCGGTGAAGTATTCCCGACCAACCTTGTTCCTGTTATTCCCGCAAACGGAAAGCCGCAGGCGATGGTTTGGGGCTTTTCCCGCTATGGCGGCAAAGGGCATGTCATAAACGCGCGCAGCGAGAGCATCCGGGAAAAGGCGATGTTTCAAGGCTCCCTTCGTCAGGGAAGGTGTCTGATACCCGCCTCCTGGTATTTTGAGTGGGAGACGGTGGGAACAAAAAAGCAAAAGTACGCAATCTCCCGCGCGGACACGCCGCTTCTCTTTATGGCCGGCCTGTACCGCTATGAACCGAACCAACCCCTGCCCTCCTTTGTGATTCTGACGCGGGAGGCCGCGCGTGAAATCGCCTTTATACACGGCCGCATGCCCGTCATATTGCCGCGTGCGCAGCAGCTCAGCTGGCTAAATGGGGATCTGTCCGTGCTCGATTGTGACCCGGGCGCGCTCGAATATAGAAAAGAATCGAAAGACAGTATGGTGTATCAGCAGGAGTTCCCGCTTTGAGAGTTCAGAGACGCTTATTAAAAGCCCGCATCAAAAGAGATGCGGGCTTTTATACAATAAAGAATCTACATTGCATTACAAGCGGTAAAACTTCCGCAGGGCGCTGGCCGGTCCATCTTTCTTATCCTCCGGCAGCACCGTCAAAAACCGCAGCGCGAGGAGGTCGCAGCCGGTTCGCGCCTGCGTGAGAGGATCGCGCAATACGAGGTATCCCGTTCCCACGTGCGTGATGATACCCGTACGCCGCTGCAGGCCGGGCCCAATTAAGAAATCCGCAATCACCGACCTGCCCGTAAGACTTCTGAGCAGTTCCTGATAGTTTGGGGAGGGCATGGGCCATTGCCGGGGATTTGCAGCCCGGCGAACGCTTGGCGCCGCACGGTCCATATCCACCATTGGCGCGGCCGGGTTCATGCTGGCGGTACCGGTGGGCTCAACCGTTGCGGGCCGCCGCGGACTTGCCGCGTTTTGCGCCACCCCCGAAATATTTTCACTGACGGATTCGTCCGGTTCCGGCTCTATGACAATAGTCCAGGGCACCGTGCTTGCGCTTCCCCGTATACCGGAACCCGGATCGGGCTGCCCGTAGCCGCCCCGTTCCACATCGCCCTGGTGAAAAAGAGGGGCCTGTGAGAGACCCTGCGTGGGCGAAAACAAATCCTGTCCCTGTCCATTTGCCATAACCGATCTCCCTTACCATTTGCCTAAAACGTTAAGAATGAAATGCAAAAGCACCTGCAAAGAAGGCCATGCTTGTTTATAGTATGCGTTTTTTGCCCGATTTGCGCGGGACGATTCCACTAAGATACTTGATTTCAATTTTTTAGAAAAATTACTTGACCTGTCGTAGTAGTCGTGCTATAGTATCCATACTACGACAGCCGTAGTATGGATTTACAGGAGAAACGCAGGTTCAGGTGAACGAAAAAGAGGTGATCGCATGATGATCAGCAGCGATGTTATTCGCGGCTACAACGACACCATACTGCTGTGCATGCTGCTGGATGAACCGTCGTACGGGTATGATATTTCCCGAAAAATCCGCGAGCGTACGCAGAACGCGTATATTATAAAAGAAACAACGCTTTATTCCGCGTTTGAGCGGCTGGAGCGCAACGGATATATCGTGTCCTTCTTCGGGGAGGAAACATTCGGCAAGCGCCGCACGTATTACCGCATTACGACCGAGGGGCGGGCATATTATCAGGAAAAATGTGAAGAGTGGGCAACCACCAAGAATGTCATCAATAAATTTGTGAACGGTTAGGGGAGGTTCATCATGGACACCATACGCAGCTACTTGGATAATCTGTTTGCGGGGCTGCCGCGCACGGAGCGTGTTCGTCAGCTCAGAATCGAGTTGCTCTCCAACATGGAGGAGCATTACCGCGAGTTAAAAGCGCAGGGCAAGACAGAAAACGAGGCCGTAGGAATCGTCATTTCCCAGTTTGGCAACATCGACGAGCTTTTGACGGAACTCAACATTCAGCGGGAGGAAAATGCATTGCCCGAAGCTGCGGACAGCCTGATCGACGCTTATCTGGAAGCGTCAAAAAAGGCCACGCGCAACGTATCGCTTGGAGTGTTCCTTTGCATATTGGGCCCCGCTTTACTGATGCTGTTCAATGCGCTGTTTCAAAACAGCCTTTTAGACATCGGGGGAGACGTAAGCACGCTTGCTCTGATTCCCATGTTCCTGTCCGTTGTATCCGGCGTCGGCATATTGATGTATGGCGGCATGCGGATGGACCCCTACAAAACGCTTGAAGACAGAATGCTCATCGCTCCGGCTTCCCGCGCAAGGCTCCAGGCGGGATATGAAGCGCTGCGCGAGTTCTATATGAAAAGCGTTATAGCGGGCGTTTGCCTGTGCGTCATCAGCCCCGTCCCGTTGTTTGCCTTTTCCGCCATCAGACACGACATCCAGGACTACGGCGTGCCCCTGCTGCTCTTTTTGGTTGCCTGCGGCGTATATATCCTTATCCGCGGCAGCATGCACCGCTCTTCTTACCAGAAGTTATTAAAGATAGAAGAGTATGCGCCCGTGAAAACCAAGGAAACCAAGGTGGTTGGCGCGGTCGCGTCCGTCGTCTGGCCACTCGTAGTCGCGATATTCCTCTTCCTTGGGTTTGTATACAACCTGTGGGGAATTGCATGGATCATATTCCCCATCACGGGTCTGCTGTTCGGCATATTCAGCAGCGTATATACCACACTGCACAAAAACAGCCACTAAGCCCAATTGAACCGCACCGGCCGGCCGTTTGGCGCATAGGCGGCTGGAAACGGATGGCCCTTTATTGGAAAAAGACAGGAGACACTTTTTAAATGACAGGCAATGAACTGACGCAATATATGAACAACAGCATCGCGGGCATGGTCAAAGATGTGCTGCGCGAAACGCTCCAGAACCCGCGGGAGACCGCATACCTGTTAAAGCTGATGGATCACACCAAAAAAAACGGCCAGAAGCGGCTGACGTTTGAGAGCACCGGGCAACATGTGCCCGCGTTTATGATTTCCAGCATCACGCACAGCTGCAACCTTACTTGCAAGGGCTGCTACGCGCGGGCAAACGGCACCTGCGCCGATATTCCCCGCCAGCCGCTTCTGAGTACTGCGGAATGGGGCGGTATTTTCCGGCAGGCGGCTGAGCTTGGCGTATCCTTTAACCTGCTTGCGGGCGGGGAGCCTCTGCTGCGGCGGGACGTCCTGGAAGAGGCCGCCAAAGTGGAAAGCATCCTCTTCCCCGTGTTCACCAACGGGACGCTGCTCAACGAGGCGTATATTTCCCTGTTCCATGCCCACCGCAATCTGGTCCCCATACTGAGCCTGGAGGGCGGCGTCGCGCGCACAGACGAACGCCGGGGGCCCGGCACCTATCAAAAACTAATGGAGGCTATGCAGGACTTTCGGCAGAAGGGAATACTCTTTGGCGTTTCCCTGACGGTGACGCGGGAAAATATGACGGAGCTGACTTCCGACGCGTTTCTTTCCGAACTGAAGCGGCAGGGCTGCAGAGTGGTCTTTTATGTGGAATATGTGCCAGTGGACGAAAGCACGCGCGACTTGGCGCTCAGCGCGAAAAACGTCGCGTTTATGGAGCAGCGGCTGAGCGAGCTGCGCAACCAACACCCTTCGCTTCTGTTTATGTCCTTCCCCGGGGATGAAAAGTTTTTAGGCGGCTGCCTTGCCGCGGGCAGGGGCTTTTTCCAC
This sequence comes from Bacillota bacterium, assembly GCA_023409435.1. Taxonomy (GTDB): domain Bacteria; phylum Bacillota; class Clostridia; order Christensenellales; family CAG-138; genus JAEYLA01. The sequence goes on from JAEYHP010000017.1 coordinate 4,679, forward strand.
GTCAACCCATACGGCGCGGCGGAACCGTGCCCCTTTTCCCCGTATTCGGACCGCAGCCTGAAGGAATATACGCTGCTGGAGGCACTCAATTCCCCGTTCTTTGTGCGTTTGCGGGACGCCGCCCTTGTCGGCGGGGAGCATACGGGCGGCTGCGCGCTCTTCGAGCAGGAAAGCCGGGTAAAGGAACTTCTTCGGCCTCACTGTAGCTAAAACAAGACCCGGGCGACTGCCCGGGTCTTGTTTTATGCTTTAGCTCTCCGGCCTATTTAAAACAGGCTGGTCTGCTGTTGGCTGTATTCGGCTTTGTAGGCAAGAATGATGTCTTTCATTTCGTAAAGCAATCTAGCCTTCTCGCATTGGCGCGCAAACGTCTCCCACAGGCGTTTTGCGTTGGGGCTTGTACATACATACTGCATCCCGTACATATCGATGTATTTCTGCTTTACACCGGGGAAGCGTTCATCCAGCTTCTGATAAAAATATTCCCGGTTCCCTTCGCGCATTGTGACGCCCATGGCCGGATAAATAAATTTAGCGCCCGCGTCTTTGGCTCTGGAGATAATCTCCCCCACGTTTTCCACCGTATCATTGAGAAACGGCAAAATTGGCATCATCAATACGCCGCAAAATATGCCGCTGTTTGAAAGGATACGGATGGCCGAGAACCGCTCCGCAGAGCTTGCCACATGCGGCTCAATTCTGCTGCCCAATGCCGCATCCGCCGTTGTGATTGTCACCTTTACAAGTGCGGGGGCCTTCTTCCCAATTTCCTGCAGCACATCCGTGTCCCGCGTGACCAGCGTGCTTTTCGTATCGATCGCAACGCCGAACTCGTATAGCGCGAGAAGTTCGAGCGCCCTGCGCGTCAGGCACAGCTTCTGCTCCAGCGGATTATAAGGGTCGCTCATCGCGCCGGTCGCAACAACTCCCCGCCTGGTTTTTCTTCTTAGCTCATCCCGGATAATTTGCAGCGCGTTTTCTTTGACTTTTACCGTACCAAAATCAGGGTTCTGGTAGCAGGCGCTTCTGCTGTCGCAGTAAATGCAGCCATGCGAACAACCCCGATAGATATTCATGTTGTAGTCAACGCCGAACCACGCCTCCGGGCACTTGGTCTTCGCTACAATGGTTTTGGCAGGTACCGTCTCCATAAATCTCCCTCCCGGAACGGTCAAGCAATACTTCCGAACTTACTTTACCACGAAACATTCCTGCATTTCCAGTGCGTCCATAGCTGCTTTCCTTAGTGAAGTTTCGCTATGAAACGCTGCATTCATTCACTATAATGATGTTTGAAAGGGAGTGTTGCTTATGAACATGCACGGAAATACCGTACTCATCACCGGCGGGTCCAACGGAATAGGGCTTGCGTTGGCGGAACGCCTGCTTGCGCTTGGGAACCGCGTCATCATCTGCGGCCGAAGGGCGGACAAGCTGATACAAGCCGCCGAAGCGATAAAAGGGCTCATCACCATACAATGCGACGTCGCGGACGAAGCCCAGCGTGCCGCACTGTACGAGCGGGTCGCCGCGGAATTTCCCGAAACCAATGTGCTCATCAACAATGCCGGCATTCAGCGCCGCATGGATTTAGCCGACCCCGAAGTTGCCTGGCATGATATAAAGCAGGAGCTTGCCATCAACCTGGAGGCGCCCATCCACTTTGCCCGGCTGTTTACGGCGCATCTGTTGAAGCAGCGCAATCCCGCCATCGTCAACGTGTCCTCGGAGCTTGCCTTTATGCCGCCCATCTGGGTGCCGGTGTACGGCGCCACAAAAGCGGGCGTGCATTCCTTTACGTTCAGCCTCAGGAAGCAGTTGGAACACACCGGCATTGAAGTAATCGAAGTGGTCCCGCCCGCAGTCAACACGGATCTTGGCGGCGTAGGCCTGCACACGTTCGGCGTGGACGTCAACCTCTTTGCGGACGCCGTAATCGACGGTCTTGGGAAAGGACAGATCGAAATCGGCTACAACAACCTGGACAGCACCCGCCTGCCCCGCGAGGAAATCGAGCAGAACGCCGTCGAGCTCTGGCAGCGCAGGAAAAAGTAGCGGCTGCGGGGCCGGGAAGAGCTTCCCAACGCATCAGTCTCTTTACTGTCATCCTGAGCAAAGCGAAGGATCTTAAAAGCGCCTATATTAGGGGATATAATAAGAACCAGATTCTTCGCCTCCGGCTCAGAATGACAGACAGCGAGGTCTATCGACATGCAGAGGCCTGCGGCAATGCCGCAGGCCTCTTGTTCTTGTATAAAAACTTACGAAAGCTCGAACGCGCCGGTATAGAGCTGGTAGTACTTCCCGCGCTGTTCGATCAGATCGTCGTGGTCCCCGCGCTCTATGATGCGGCCGTTCTCCAGCACCATAATCGCGTTGGCGTTGCGCACGGTGGAGAGCCGGTGGGCGATAACGAATACTGTGCGCCCCTGCATCAGCTGATCCATGCCTTTTTCGATGAGCGCCTCGGTACGCGTATCGATGGAGCTTGTGGCTTCGTCCAATATCAGCACCGGCGGGTCCGCGAGCGCCGCGCGGGCGATTGCCAGCAGCTGCCGCTGCCCCTGGCTCAGGTTCGCGCCGTCGCCTGTGATCATGGTTTCGTACCCTTCGGGCAGGTGGCGGATAAAGGAATCCGCGTTGGCGAGCTTCGCCGCGCGCTTGACCTCGCCTTCCGTGGCGTCCAGCCGCCCGTAGCGGATATTCTCCATCACGGTGCCGGTAAACAGGTGCGTATCCTGCAGCACGATCGCAAGCGAGCGCCGGAGATCCGCCTTTTTGATGTCGTTGACGTTGACGTCGTCGTAAAGAATGCGGCCCTCGTTGACGTCATAAAAACGGTTGATGAGGTTGGTGATGGTTGTCTTGCCCGCGCCCGTGGAGCCCACGAACGCGATTTTCTGGCCGGGCTTGGCGTAAAGCGTCATATCCTCAAGAACCGGCTTCTCGGGTACATATCTAAAGTCCACATCCTCCAGCCGCACATCCCCGCGCACTTCGGTATACTGCGCCGTACCATCCGCAAGCAGCCGCTTCCAAGCCCAAACGCCGGTGCGCTTGCTGCTCTCCTTCATGGAGCCGTCCGCGTTCTTTTCCACGTAGACGAGGCTCACCGTGCCCTCGTCGTTTTCGGGTTCCTGGTCGATCAGTTCGAATATTCGCTCTGCGCCCGCAAGCGCCTGGAGCACGATATTAAACTGCTGCGACGCCTGGATAATGGGCTGCGAGAAAGAGCGGGTATACTGCAAAAACGCTGCAAGCGTACCAATGTCCAGCCCGTAGCCTACCGCAAGCAGGCCGCCCGTCATGGCGGTAAGCGCATAATGCACATAGGAAAGATTGTTCATCACCGGCATCAGGATGCTGGCAAACGTGTTCGCTCCCCGCGCGGATTTATAGAGTTCGTCGTTGAGCGTATCAAAATGCTCCTTGGCTTCCCGTTCCCGGGAGAACACTTTAACGACCTTCTGGCCCTCGATCATTTCCTCAATGTAGCCGTTGGCGGCACCTATGGCCTCCTGCTGCCTGCGGAAATACATGCCGCTCCGCTTCCCCAGGGCCTGAACCGCCCAAAGCATGATGGCAAGCATGACGACCACCAGCACCGTGAGCACGGGGTTCAATACAAGCATCACGACAAACACGCTGACCACCGTAAGCGCGGAGGAAATAATCTGCACGAAGCTTTGCCCCAAAAACTGGCGGAGCGTATCCGTATCGTTGGTGTAACGGCTCATCAGCTCGCCATGCGTGTGCGCGTCAAAATACCTGAGCGGCAGCTTTTGCATGTGCGTGAACAAATCGTTCCGGATGCTGTTGAGCGTTCCCACCGAGATGTTGATCATCAGCCGGTTATAGAGGTATGCCGCAGCTACGCCCACAAGATACACCGCGCCTATGCGCACAAGCATCAGTGCAAGCGGTGTAAGATCCGGGTTTTGCTGCCCCACCAGCGGCAGGATATAATCGTTGATCAACGGCTTTAAGAAATACGAGCCCGCAACGGAAGCGCCCGTGCTGATGAGAACGCTCACGAGCACGATAATAAGCTGTATTTTATACGGCTTGAGGTACCCTACAATGCGCTTTAACGTGCCCATTGCGTTTTTCGGGCCTCTGCCCTTTCCACCCATTTTGTTCTTTTCAGGCCTTGGCATATTCGTCCACTCCTTTGCGCTGGGAAGCGAAGACCTCGCGGTAGATTTCACTTTCCTGCATCAGTTCCTCGTGCGTACCCACCGCGCTGACTTTCCCCTCATCGAGCACCACGATCTGGTCCGCGTCCATAATGGAAGCGATGCGCTGCGCGATGATGATGGTGGTCATGCCTGCAAGCTCCTGCTTGAGGCCGCTGCGGATACGGCGGTCGGTATCGGTATCGACGGCGCTTGTGCTGTCGTCCAGTATCATAATTTGGGGCCGCTTCAATAGAGCCCGGGCGATGCACAGCCGCTGTTTCTGCCCACCGGAAAGATTCACGCCGCCCTGCCCCAGGTCCGTATCATAGCCGTTGGGGAAGCTCATGATAAAATCGTGCGCCTGCGCGATGCGGCAGGCCTTTTCGATCTCATCGTCCGTAGAGTCAGCATTGCCCCATTTGAGGTTTTCGCGTATGGTGCCGGAAAACAGGACGTTATTTTGCAGCACGATCGCCACGGAATCCCGCAAAGTTTTCAGGTCATAGTCGCGCACGTCGTTCCCGCCTACCAGGACGCTGCCCGCTTCCACATCGTAGAGCCGGGGGATCAGTTGCACCAGCGTGGTCTTTGCGGAGCCTGTCGCGCCCATTACGCCGACCGTTTGCCCCGCGGATATTGCAAGGTCAATATCGCACAGCGTCGGCTCCCCGGAGCCCGTGCTGTAACGGAAGCGTACGTTTTTGTATGCGACGCTGCCGTCCGGCACTTCCGATATACCATCCTTGGGGCTTACGATATCGGTCTTTTCATCCAGCACCTCCGCAATACGGGTAAACGAAGCGCGGGTGATGACGATCATCATAAACACCATGCCCATCATCATCAAAGACATCAGGATCTGGGTGGTATAGCTTACAAAGCTCATCAGGTCGCCGGTGAGCATGGTACCGTTGATGATGCGCACGCCGCCAAACCAGGAGATGGCGATCATACATGCGTAGATGACGAACATCATCATCGGCATGATCCAGATAACAATACGTTCTGCCGCATACTGCAGTTTCATCACCTGGGTGGACACCTCGCGGAATTTTTCCGTTTCGTGGTCTTCGCGCACAAACGCTTTGACCACGCGGATGCCGATGAGGTCTTCCTGCACATTGCGGTTCATTTTATCGTACTCGGCAAGCATCTTCCGGAAACGCGGGTACGCGCGGGACATCACGAACACCAGCGTCGCGGCCAGCACCGGCACCGCAACCAAGAACACCGTCGCCAGCTCCGTATTGATGGATATCGCCATGATAACCGCAAACACCAGCATGACCGGCGCGCGCACCGCCAGACGCAGCGACATCATAAATGTGTTCTGCACGCTTGTGACGTCGGTGGTGAGCCTCGTAACCAAGCTTGCGGTACTGAAGCGGTCAATATTGGAAAAGGAAAAGTCCTGTATTTTTGCAAACAGCGCCCGCCTGAGGTTTTGCGCAAAGCCCGCGCCCGACGTAGAAGAAAGGCGGGATGTGAGCATGCCGAAGCAAAGCGACAAAAACGCCATGCCAATCATCAAAAGCCCGATTTGCGTAATGTAAGCCATATCCCGGTTTGCGATGCCGATGTTGATAATGCGCGACATCAAAAACGGGATTGTCACTTCCATCGCCACCTCGAGTATCATGGTGATCGGCGCCAGAATGGTTTGTTTCTTATATGCGCCCAGGTAGCGCAGCAACGTTTTTAGCATGTTTTCTCCCCCAGCATGTGCTCGTGCATTTTTCGTTTCAACTGCATGAGCGATTCAAAATCCAGATGCTCGACATCGAGTTTGGCGCGGTCCGCAGCGCTTTTCACTAGCTTTCCCAACAGTATGGAAAGCTCATCCATATCCTCCTTGGAAAGTACGGAAAATACGTCCGCGTCCACTTCGATGTAGCGCTGCTTGCACGCCGTTGAAACCTGCTCACCCTTTGACGTCAGGTACAGCCGGTTGCAGCGCTGATCGTCTTCCGTCTGCTTTTTTAATAGTCCGTCCCGCTGCATCCGCTTTGTGGACTGTGCGACAGAGGACGGGGATATGAGCAGTGCTTCGGCAATCTGCACCTGCGTGCATCCGGGATTCCACCGGATATATTCGAGCACCGGAAGCTGGCCGCGGTGCAGCGGGGAAGTTTCCGCCGCCTTTCTTTGCAGGATCCGGCGCAGGCAAAAAAGCTGTTCCAGCTGCAGCGCCACATCCGAATAGCGTTCAGGCATTTTACTCCTCCTTCATTTAGTGAAGTGCTTCATTGTTACGCACTTCACTATTATGCTCCCACAGATTTTTATTGTAAAGAGGCGAATATGGCACGAATGTAAAAAAAACGTAAGCATGCGATGGAAGGGGAACGGCCCAAAAAATGAAAAAGGGCGTCCACGACGCCCTTAGCCAGCACGGCTGCGTTACTGTTGTTCCGAAGACTCCACAAATTCCTCCGAAGAATTTGCAGGCTGTTCGGGCGGAGCCTCCTGCGCGGGAATCACGCCGATCCCATCCGCGGGCAATTCCACCACGGGGAAGTTCTTCTTTGCGCGCAGCGTATAGAAAAGGCACAGCACTGCGAACACCAGCACGACCCCTTCGAGCGCGAGCGGACCCATGTGCGTATAGGCCGGGACAATCACCACAAACGCGTCCACGAACGCATGCGCGAGTATCGCGAGCAGGAGATACTTCCCGGGCTGGTTGCGCACAAAGCCTGTGAATACCATGGCTGAGAAGCCGAGGTGCAGCATCACCGCGAATATGCGCTCCACGCCGCCGAGCACCGAGAGGATGGGCGTAAGCGCAGAGAGTTGCCCCGCGACGGTGGCGGCAACGCTCTCGCCTACCATTGCAACCAACGTACCGTTGTTCATGGCAATATAGAGGATCAGGGAACTGATGAGCGAGAATCCGACCAAAATAATGGCCTCTATTCCGCCATGGCCAAAGCCAAACGCGATGGCGTCCACATAGCGCCTGTGCTTTTTGAGCATCAGCTTACAGAAGAGGAACCGTGCGCATTCCTCAAACAAGCCCGCCGTGACCCCCAGAAACAGCCCGTAGGGAACAATGGTTTGTGAAAGCTGCTGCATAAAAGGGGTTTGCCCGAATATGCTCAAAAGCGGGATACGTATGAGCACCTGCGAGACAGTAAACGCAAGAGCGCCTGTAAAGAATGCGCGGGCAATTTTCTGCTTTTTCCCCTGCATGATGAGAAACGGTACGATGGGCAACGCAAAGCAAGCGACGATGCTTGCGATAAGGCCGATAGTGACCAATGTGGTACTTTGCATAAAAGTTTCCTCCAATCCATTGCGCTCACTGACGTTTCAATTAACCATTTTTCTCCATCATTGTATCCCGTAACTTTGCGCAATTCAATAAAAAACAAAAAACCGGCGTGCGCGGATGCGCACGCCGGTAGGTTCCATATTATTCTTCTTTCTTCTTCTGTTTGCTTCCGATGGAAACCATCAGTTTGGCAAAAAGGTAAAACAGAATCAGAGATACAAATACGCCCGCGAGGCCAAAGCCCATCACAGACCAACCAGCATCAACTATCGTCATTGTTTTGCCCTCCTTATTTAATCAACGATGCAAGCCATGGCGTAATGGACAGAATAACGCCGCCTGCAATAACGGAACCGATTTGCCCCGAAACATTCGCGCCCATCGCCTGCATCAGGATGAAGTTCGTGGGGTCTTCTTCCTTTGCCATGCGCTGCACGATACGGGCCGCCATGGGGAATGCGGAGATGCCCGCTGCGCCTATCATGGGATTGACTTTGTTTTTCCCGGAGAACAGGTTGATCAGCTTTGCAAACAACACGCCGCCTGCAGTATCGAATATGAACGCGACCAAGCCCAATCCAAGTATAGCGAGCGTTCCGACCGTAAGGAACTCCTCATATCTCATGGAAGCGCCAATGGTAATGCCCAACAGCAGCGTTACAATATTGGAAAGTTCTTTCTGGGCTGCCTGCGCAAGCCGCTCCACAACGCCCGCTTCCTTAAGCAGGTTGCCAAACATCAGGAGGCCGATCAAGGGAGCGCTGATGGGTGCGATGATACCGGCAAGAACCGTAACGCCGATGGGGAACAGGACCATTACCCACTTGGGCAGCGTGACGTCGCTGTACACCATCCGGATTTTACGCTCCTCCCTGCTGGTCAGAAGCTTAATAATCGGCGGCTGGATAATGGGCACGAGGGACATATAAGAGTAAGCGGCAACCGTAATTGCGGGAAGCAGCCTTTGAGAAAATTGTGATGCAACAATAATTGAAGTCGGGCCATCCGCAGCGCCGATAATACCGATGGATACGGCGTCTTTCAACGTGAAATTAAGGACTGGGAACAACTGAGTGAGGAAAATTGCCGCCATGACCGTAAAGAAAATGCCAAACTGAGCCGCGGCGCCAAAGAACATCATTTTCGGTGTGGAAAGCAGGGGCCGAAAATCCGTCATTGCGCCAATGCCTATGAATATGAGCGCGGGAAACAGCTCTGTGAGGATACCGGAGTTATAAACAAACTGCAGCAACCCAACTTCCGTCCCGTGGCCCCAAATGATGCTTAACGGCAAGTTGACAAGAATTGCGCCAAATCCGATGGGAAGCAGCAGCACCGGTTCATAATCCTTTGCAATGGCAAGGTATATGAGCAACCCGCCAATTGCATACATAATGAGATATTGCCAATGGAATGTGAGTACACCCTCGAACAAACTTGAAATACCGCTCATTGTTTTTGTTCTTTTCCTTTCTACAGTTCGGAATGGATAAAAGGCATCCTGCTGATATGATGATTGCCAAAACGATATCGGTTCTATTGTAGCATATTGAAATTTTTCTTGCACCGCCCGTGTGAATTTAGAGTGAATTTTTTTTGTTATGAAACGAATATATGGTATAAGCGCAGCTTCATGGCAGGGCAATATGAGAAGGGCCGCATTTACCCTTGCAACACAAGAAAATTAGGGGTATACTGGTAAAAACAGCGTATGGTTGGGGGTTATAAGGTACATGCAGAAGACGCGTGTCACTGTTCATGTAGCCGGGCAAACGGTTCATTTGTGCGGTACCGAGGAAGAGACGTATATCAAAAGCGTGGCAGCCTATGTGGATGAAAAAGTAAACGAGGTGCAAAAGGCGCATCCTGCTCTGGGCACCAGCACCTGCGTGATGCTAAGCGCTCTCAATATGGCGGATGAGCTGTTTAAACTAAGGCAGCAGTACGCGGAGCTGGACCAGCGGATTATGGAATTAAGGAGTTTCTCCTCCCCCGCCATCCTGCCGCGGCGCGGTGCAAAAGCGCCGGTCAAGCATCCGTTTGATGAAAAGCAGGAAGCGAAGCAAATAGAAGAGTAGCACAAGTTTATATCGAAGCATAAAAATCCCGCAAGGGATTTTTTGTTTGAAGAAATGAGAAAGTTATGTCAGAAGAAAATTCAATAGTCTGCTTTCCTGCTGAAGGACAGACCGACCGACTGATCATCAGAAATTCCGTATTGGAAGAATGTGCGGCGTTGCAACTGGTCAACGAAGCATCCGACTATATCGAAAACTGGGTCGGCTGGAAAACGCCTTCCAACTACGCGCTTGTCACGTTAACACAAGGAAACTTGCCGCCGGAAGGCAAGAAAGAGCAGTTTTACGCAAAGTCAGTATATTTAAAGCAAACGAATGAAATCATTGGCGCCCTTGAACTCTACAATGGCTATCCCACCCCGGAGGTATTATGGATCGGGTGGCTTTTTATACTTCCCCAGTATCAAAGAGCCGGGTATGCCAAAGAAGTTGTCGATTACGTCTGCTCGGAAGCGAAACAGGCGGACTTCGGGAAAGTCCGTCTGGGCGTTCATCTGAAAAACTGGCCCGCACTTCGCTTTTGGCATGCCATGGGGTTTGATAAGCTTATTAAGATTGCCGGGGATGAAGTGTATAGCGAAACGACATTTGCTTCTGCGGTACTCGAAAAAACCTTGGATTAGCGCCTTAATTCGACCCCGCATTAAAAAATGCGGCAGTGCCCGGAGAACCTGGACACCGTCTCTTGGGGTCCATATTCATATAATCCGTCAAAGCTGACGACATGTGCGTCAGCTTTGACACCTTGCACGGCCGTCCGGAAAATGTCGCAGCGTTTTTAGTTCGTCTGTATCCGCATGGCGGGGCGCTCCGCCGCACCCGCCCATGTAAGCATTTTAAAAGAATGTATTGAAATCCGTCCCATCTGACGACATGCGCGTCAGATGGGACACCTTGCACGGCCGCCGCCCGCTAAAACGCCACAGCGTTTTTAGCGGCCGTGAGAAAAAACCCTTCCAGAAAAACCTGCTGATAAAGCCCGCAGACTTTATCAGCGGCATGTCCCGGGGTATCCGCAAGCGGATACCCGTCTCAGCCTGCGAACGGTCCACTGGACCATTCGCCGCCAATGGCGTCGGCCTTGACCCCAAAAAGCGGCAGCGTCCGGGGGGAGCCGGACGCTGCCTTTCTAAGGATGGTTGGGGGTATGTCATCGCCTTAGGTGGCGTTATGACCTTACTCGGGAACGTATTCCCCAAATGTTACGGCAATGGAAAGTTCTTCATTGCCCCGTTGTATCTCTATTGTTGCCGTATCCCCGGCTTTATATTCACTGATTGCCGAAGCAAGTTCGCTCCCGGTGGAAATTTCTTTGCCGTCTACCGTGACGATCAGATCTCCCGCCTGGATGCCCGCGCTCTCCGCGGCGCTGCCTTTCACAATTTCAGCGACCTGTACGCGGGTTGCCACGTTTTGGCCGGGGCCAAACTCGAAGATACCAAACAGGTCTCCGCCGCCCTGCCCGTCCGCAGCTTCCGGCTGTATGGCCACATTCTGCGTGTATACGCCAAGGTAGGCGCGCCCGCTGACATAGCCGAGATCAATCAGATCCGAAATCACGGCCTTGGCGTCATTGACCGGGATTGCAAACCCCAGCCCTTCCGTCGCGGAGGAAGCGACCTTCGCGTTGATGATGCCGATCAGCTGCCCCCGGGCGTTGAACAGCCCGCCGCCGGAGTTGCCGGGATTAATGGCTGCATCCGTCTGCAGCAGCGTCATCTCCTGATCTTCGATCGTGATGGTCCGGGACAGCGCGCTTACCATGCCGCTTGTCGCCGTACCCCGCAGCTCGCCCAGCGGGTTGCCTATTGCCACAACGTCCTCGCCCACCACCAGCGCGTCCGAATCGCCCATGGTCACGGGGGTCAGGCTTGCCGCTTCAATTTTGATAACGGCAAGGTCCGTTTTCTGGTCGGAGCCGATTAATGTGGCGTCGTACTCCGTATCGTCGGCAAGATACACCTTGATGCCATTCGCGCCTTGGATCACATGGTTGTTGGTGATGATATAGCCGTCCGCGGATATGATAATTCCGCTGCCGCTGCCCATTGTGGTTTCACTGCGGCCATACCAGTCCGTCTGCGTACCTTCCACGTCGATTCCTACAATAGAAGGCGCCGCAAGCTGCACGATCTGCGCCTTTGTATAGGCGCCGTCTGCCGCAGCCTGTGTCGCCAGGCTCGCTACGGGTTTACTGTCCTCTTGCGCAACTCCTGCCGTTTGCTCCACGGCGGCGGGCGCAGGGGTAGTCTGTGCGTAAAGCCCTGCGTCCCCGCTTTTTACAATCTGGCCGCCCAATGCGCCGCCCAGCAGCCCCGTAATCAGCATGCAGACGACCAACGTGGCGACCGAGACCTTTTTCCCGCGCTGTTTTTTATCCGCATCGCTGAAATGCTGCTGCTTTTGTTCCTCATACCAGTATTGGTTATCCATCATTCCAGCCTCCTTTAAAGCTTGTGAACTTGATACTATTGTTATACACAACAATTTTGAACAGGCATGCGAGCAAATACGATGATTTTATGGAAAATCATGTACCAATTTTGACATGGCGCCGACGCCTCACAACGGCCCGGCGCATTGACATATGCTGTTGCAGGGGGGTACAATTATAACGGTAGCAAGTAAAAAGGAGCCAATACATGCGGTTTTTACTCCAGTTGCTCAAAGGGGCGCTGATTGGCATCGCGGTAGTCATCCCCGGCGTAAGCGGCGGCTCCATGGCGATGTCTATGGGCATTTATACCCAGATTATCGATTTCTTTTCGGCAGGCAAAGGCGCCTCTAAACATGGCCGCGTGCTGTTGCCCTACGGCATCGGCGTGCTGATAGGCGTTGGAATCTTTTCCTATTTTATTGAATTGATGTTTCAGCTCTTCCCGCTGCAGACGGCCTGTGCGTTTGTCGGCATGATCGTGGGCGCGCTGCCGATGCTTTTAAGAAAAGTAAAGGGAACGCCTTTTCGGCTTTCTCATCTTCTGCTTATGCTGGGCACTGCCGCAATTATCGTGACGATGACCGTCGTGAGCCAACAGTCCGGCAGTACATCCACATTATCTCCCACGGCCCCCCATGCCCTGCTTGCGCTGGGCCTTGGCTTTGTTTCCGCCGCCACCATGACGGTGCCGGGCCTGAGCGGCTCCATGCTGCTGATTTTGCTTGGCTACTTTGAACCCATGCTCCAGTATGTGAACGGCTTTACCGGGGCGTTGTTCCGGCTGGATTTCCCCGTGCTGCTGGAAAGGGCGATTATACTCGTCCCCTTCACGCTGGGCGTCGTCATCGGCATCATATGCATGGCGCGGCTGGTGCGCGTGCTGTTACGGCGCTATCCGCTTTCCACATACTATGGCATCATCGGCCTTGTGCTCGCTTCCCCCTTTACGGTGTTTTACCAGCAACGGTTCATGCAGGCGGGTTTCATGACGCTGCTTTCGGGCATATTGTTTATTGGAGCGGGCTTCCTGTTAGCCATGCTATTGGGAGGCGGGAAAGATGAGCGCTAGCCACACGCTTTCCTGCACGCTGTTAACCAACGATGTGGACGCATTCGGCCTGTGGCGGCCCAACGCCATGTTCCGCCTGATGCAGGAAAGCGCCGGAGATCATTCCAAAGAACTCGGCTTTTCCCGGGAAACACTGGTGGAGAAGCTTGGCTTTGTCTGGATGATCGCACGGGCGCAGACGATTATCCACCGTATGCCCAAGTATCTGGATACCATACAGGTCACCACCTGGTATGGGGAACCGAATAAAATCACATTCCCCCGCTACTTCCGCGTATATGACGAAAACGGCGCGCTCCTTGCCTCCGCCTCCACGTCGTGGACGCTGGTGGATCTTTCCTCGCGCCGCATCGTGCCGCCGGGAAAGTGCGGGCTTACTTTCCCTCCAGTAGCACCCCTTACATCCGAACTGCCCGAACCGGGAAAGCTACGCTTAAAAAAAGAAAGCTCGCCCGAGATCGTCTGCCGCGCTCCGCTGTATGGCGATATCGACGTCAACGGGCATATGAATAACTCAAGCTATGTAAGCTGGATCATGGACCTGTTCCCATTGGAGCACCACAGGCAATTTCGGCTTCACGCGTTTTCCATCGGTTATTTATCCGAAGCCGTGCCCGGCGAGCAGGTGCAGATAAGCCTGTACCGGGATGGCAACGCGTTTGAGGTGCAGGGAATTGATCTTAACGACCGGCACCCGGTATTTGAAGCGCAGGGAGAATGGCTCCCTGTTCAAGTTGATTAGGAGGAGTTTTTATGGTCATCATCACAATGGAAAACGGCGGCAGGATTGAAATCGAACTGGACCGCGCGGCCGCCCCCAACACGGTAAAGAACTTTTTGTACCTTGCGCGCAAAGGCTTTTACAACGGCCTCATATTCCACCGCGTCATCCCCGGCTTTATGATTCAGGGCGGCTGCCCCGAAGGCACCGGCATGGGCGGCCCCGGCTACGGCATAAAAGGCGAATTCTCTTCTAACGGCCACAAGAACCCGATCAGGCATGCGCGGGGCGTTATCTCTATGGCCCGCGCGGGAAACCCGAACTCCGCGGGTTCGCAGTTCTTTATCATGCACAAGGATTCCTCGCATCTCGACGGGCAGTACGCCGCGTTTGGCAAAGTGGCAAGCGGCATCGAAGTGGTGGATGAAATCGCCGCCGCCCCCACGGATATGCGGGACCGCCCGAAGTCCGATATGCGCATCAAATCCGTAGAGGTTGTGGACGAGGGCGAAATCGCCGAACCTGAAAAGATGTAATCTCATTTGGAGCCGCTTCTGCTTTTTACGGAATGCGGCTCCGTTTTTATACAAAAGAAAATAAGCTTTGGGGGTAGTATCATGCAACGCTGCGACTGGTGTACATCCGACGAGCCGTATATCCGCTACCACGACGAGGAATGGGGCGTGCCCGTACATGACGACAAAAAGCATTTTGAGTTTCTTGTGCTCGAATCCGCGCAGGCGGGTTTAAACTGGTACACCGTGCTCAAAAAGCGCGAAAACTACCGCAAGACATACGACGGCTTCAACCCGGAAAAAGTCGCCCAGTATGACGAAGTTAAGATAGAAGCTTTGCTCCAGGATGCGGGGATTATCCGCAACCGCAAAAAGATTGAGGCTTCCATTACAAACGCCCGGGTGTTTTTGGACATCCAGCGTGAATTCGGCAGCTTTGACAATTACATTTGGGGCTTTGTGGGCGGAAAGCCTGTTGTCGGCAACTACGGCTCACTTCGGGATGTGCCCGCCACCACTGAGCTATCCGATGCCGTAAGCAAGGATTTGAAAAAGCGGGGCATGCGCTTCTTTGGTTCCACCATCGCATATGCGCACCTGCAGGCAACGGGCGTCGTAAACGACCATATCGATGCCTGTTTCCGCAAGCAGGAATGCATGGCGATTGGGTAAAGTTTCCAAGCTTTTATTGTTTTTTTAAGGCGCAGTCTTCGGCTGCGCCTTAAAATTTTCAACCTCAAAGGTGGCAGACACTTTCCCGAATTGGAAGCCCACGCCATGTAAACATTTGCTTTCCGCGCCCTTCAATAAGCAAAATTGCTCCAAGCCATACTAAGCAAGCCTGGTTAATTCGGCACGCTGTCTTGGCGGCCGATTTTGAGTCCTGCTGCGTCGCTAAAATCTCGAAATAGCGCTGCTATTCCTTCGATTTTGCTCCTTGCAGGCCACAAAATCGTCTCGTCAATTCAGCATCCCTCATTTAATCAGGTTTACTCGGAACCAGAAACAGCCGGAGCGCCCGCACAAACCGCGAGCTCTATCCACCGCGCTGAATCTTTTTTTCTATTTTTCGCATAGTATGGGGTATGCCGGTACATTTGCTGGCCCGCCAAGGAGAGTGATCATGTGCTTACGCGCAGGATTGAAATAGGAGAATACGAAGTAGACATAAAACGCCTGCTGGAACGGAGGCTGAACCAGACCGCCCACTCTTTCACGCTTACGCCCAATGGACAAAGCGTGATTGCGGAACTGGACGATCCCGGCGGACTCGACGCGCTTTCCATTGCGCTTGCGCTGCTGTTGTGCCGCGACCTCTGCCAATATGAGCTGGCGAAATTCACCAACCGCCTTCCGCTGACTCTGGTGGAAAAGCAGGCGGTGCTTTCGGACGCCATCCGCTGTGCGCGGAGGGTGGAGCGCCCGGGCGCGGTGCGGCGCGCCCTCAAGAGCTATTTGGAGGAAGAAGAAAGCCTACATCTTTCGGGATATATGCGCTTTCGCATGCCGGATACCATGAATTCGTGGCGCCTGTGCGTACAGAGCGCATCCGAAGAGCTGCTGCTGGAAAAGGAATACCTGGAACTGATGGGCGTGCTGCGCGCGTTCGTGCAGGTGAAGCCGACGAGAGTTCGGGAGGTCTCCCTTTTGCTGCATCCCGACGGTTCCTGCACGCTGACAGATGAAAGCGACGCCCGCATTGATTACGATGCGGCAGCCGACCCGGACCGGCTGATCAGCATGCTGGTGGATCTGGCGCCCGAACGCCTGACGGTTTATGACCTTTCAAGCGAGCAGGGCTCGGAGCTGACGGAAATGCTGGCGCGCGTGTTTGCGGGGCGGGTGCGGTTTGTGAGATAACCATTTGAATGATTTCGGGGCTGTCTCATGAAGCGCGCTGCAATTGGTCCGCGTACCTCAGACAGCTCCGCTTCACATTGTGTTTTTTCCGTATATTGTCTATACTGTGAGTATTACAAAAGGAGGCAAGCTATGCCAATTCGTGTTCGGACTTATCGCTATGCCCCTCTTGCCACAATACTCAACGTATTCGGACGCATCATCGGATATCTTGCAATCGTTGCGGGAATCGCTTTGCTTATTGGCGCGATCAATGAAGGCGAGCTTGTAACGGGTATTCTGTCCCTTATCCTTCTTTGCGGCGGGGGTACGGGAATCATTGCGCTGGCAAACCTCCTTACGGATAAGCTGGCCGCTAAGATCCTGATCAATAAATTTCTGAAAAAACCGGAGTTCGCGCAGAAGCTTTCAATAGAAAACCCGGCGCTTTACCAAAAGCTTGCCGCCGCGTCCACCAACGCCTGATGTACGCCAATTTTCCTGAAATCCTTTTTGCTTTTGGTTGACGGCGCAAAAGGGCGGGTATATAATACGCAGTATATGAAATGACTTTGGAAGAGTACCGCCTATCTAGGGCATTCAGAGAGGAAGCGCCCCGGCTGCAAGCGCATCCTGCCCATTGGACGGGAAGACCACCCAGACGATCATAACGGGTTGCGCCGATATCCGCTAAACGAGTGGTATATTATACAACTAGGGTGGAACCGCGGGAATTACGATCCCGTCCCTTGGCAGAATTGTCAGGGGACTTTTTTTATGAACTGAAAAGAAAACCGTTATTTAGGAGGAGAATGAATATGAAAATCATGTTCCCGGACGGAAGCGCGCGCGAATACGCAAACGGCACGACAGCCCTGCAAATTGCTGCGGACATCAGCCCCCGTCTCGCAAAGGCGACCCTTGTATGCGAGCTGGACGGCAAGCTGTATGACGCTTTCCGCCCCATTGAAGGCGACCATGCCGTCAAGTTTTTGGATTGGAACGAAGAAGGCGGCCGCTGGGGCTATCGCCATACCGCCTCGCATATCCTGGCGCAGGCCGTCAAGCGCCTGTTCCCGGATGTGACGCTCGCCATCGGCCCCGCGATAGACAACGGCTTCTACTATGATTTTGACAAGCCGGAGCCTTTCTCCGCGGACGACCTTGCGAAGATCGAAGCTGAGATGGAGCGCATTTCCAAAGAGGATTTCAAGCTGGAGCGCTTTGAGCTGCCGCGTACGGAGGCGATCGCCTACATGCAGGAAAAGAACGAACCGTACAAGGTAGAGCTGATCAACGACCTCCCCGAGGACAGCATTATCAGCTTCTACAAGCAGGGCGACTTTGTGGACCTGTGCGCCGGCCCGCATATGCAGTCTACCGGCAAGGTGAAAAATTTCAAGCTGATGAGTCTGGCCGGCGCCTACTGGCGCGGCAGCGAAAAAAACAAGATGCTCCAGCGCATCTACGGCACGGCGTTTGAAAAGAAAGCGGACCTTGACGAATACCTGTTCCGCATGGAGGAAGCGAAAAAGCGCGACCACCGGAAGTTGGGCCGCGAACTCGATCTCTATGACATCCACGACGAAGGCCCGGGGTTCCCGTTCTTCTATCCAAACGGCATGGTCATAAGGAACGGGCTGGAGGACTTCTGGCGCGCCGAGCACCAGAAGCGCGGCTACAAGGAGATCCGCACACCCATCATTTTGAACCGCGACCTGTGGCTCAGGTCCGGCCATTGGGATCACTATAAGAACAACATGTACTTCACCAAAATCGATGATGCGGATTATGCGGTGAAGCCCATGAACTGTCCGGGCGCGATACTGACCTACAAACGCAAAATCTATTCCTACCGCGACCTGCCCGAGCGCCTGGCGGAATTGGGCCTGGTGCACCGGCACGAGCTCTCCGGCGCGCTGCACGGGCTGATGCGCGTACGTTGCTTCACGCAGGACGACGCGCACATATTCATGACGCCGGAGCACATCAAGCCCGAGCTTTTAGGCGTCATTGAAAAGTTCCAGTTCTTCTACGACACGTTCGGTTTTAAGTACAACGTGGAGCTTTCCACCCGCCCCGAAAACAGCATGGGGTCCGACGAGCAGTGGAACATCGCCATTGAAGGGCTACGCGCGGCGCTTGACGCCAGCGGCCTTCCTTATAAGGTGAATGAAGGCGACGGTGCCTTCTACGGCCCGAAGATCGACTTCCACCTGGAGGACGCCATCGGCCGTACCTGGCAGTGCGGTACGATACAGCTTGACTTCCAGATGCCCGAGCGTTTTGACCTCACCTATGTGGGCGCGGACAATGAAAAGCACCGCCCGGTCATGATCCATACCGCCATGTACGGCTCCATTGAGCGGTTCATCGCCATTCTGACGGAGCATTGCGCGGGCGCGTTCCCCGCATGGCTCTCCCCCTTACAGGTCAGGGTGCTCACCATCACCGACCGCGTGAGCGCGCGCGCGGAAGAGCTGCGCGACATACTGCGCGAAAAGGGCATTCGCGCGGAGGCGGATTTAAGGAACGAGAAGATCGGCTTCAAGATCCGCGAGGCGCAGATGCAGAAGGTCCCTTACATGCTGGTAATCGGCGATAAGGAAGCCGAGCAGAATTTGGTAGCCGTCCGCTCCCGCAGCGAGGGCGACCTTGGCACGATGGCGCTTGAGGATTTTCTTGCCCGCCTGGAGAGCGAAATCTCAGGCAAAAAGAACTAGATAAGCACATAGCATGCGATAAGGCCGCGCCGGGTTATAAAACCCGGCGCGGCCTTATCTTATTTTGTTAACGGGGGTGCTTTCTCCCGCCCTTGACGGTAAGGTGTACGCCATCCTCATGCCTATCCATCGCTCCTCGTTCTTTAGGAAGGGGTTTGGGGAAACTACGTTTCCCCAAAATAAAAAATAACCGTCGGCGCTTTAAAACGCCGATACCTTGAAACCCTCGTACTCCTATGAAGCCCGGCGCGGCCTCTTTATTATTTTGGGGCGATTCCGGAAGTTCAAGTGTCTTATGCATCAATTTTTAAAAATATCATTAGTTGTAGTTGTTTTCAACCTTATCACAGCAACTTATAATGAATATAAGTTCACATTCGGTTCACAAAGATTTTATATCAGACGCACAGGATACCCCGCTGAGGGTTCCAAACAATAACGACCATGAAAGGGTGAAATGCATGCAGAAAGGGCCGCGTTACCTCATTCTCCTACTATTGCTCCCCGTTTTCCTCTTAGCGGGCTGTGTGAGCAACACGTATGCAGAGCTCGACGGCGACCTCGCACTGATGAAGGAGAACATCATAAAAACAGAGGAAATTTCCAATAGGCTTGTGGATATCTGCAACGACCAGATCGCCGACGCCGAATCATACTGGAAAGCGCACGACGAAGCGCTCCAGAACGGGGAGGCGTTCGACCCTAAAGACAACTACTACGAAGTAAAAGCGACATACGACGAACTCACACAGCAGATTGGACTGCTTGAAACGATCAGCGGCTCGTACGCGCCTTCTTCGACAGGGCAGGATTCGTTTAACAAGACCGCTGCGATATATACGCTATATCTTGACGATATCCATCAATCCGCCGAGGATATGAAGTTGGTGTTCGACTACTATTTTGCCATGCGGGACGCGCTGGAGCCTTTTGAAACTTTCGCCTATGCGGAAAACACCACCGGCTATACCGACTATTCCCTCATGGCCGGGCAGCTTTCCCAGGTGATTTCACAGACCCAGCAAGCGCTCAAGGACGTCGATTGCCCGCCGTTTATGCAGAGCAGCCACGACGCGCTTCTGGTTCGGATCGACGAGATGCAGGGGTTCAGCCAAGATTTTTCCATAGCGGTTCAAATGGGCGACGTACTGCGCATGGCTTCTTCCGTCTACCGGTCCGATCGCATCAACAAGCTCATTGACCAATGCGACCGCAATCTGGACGCGGATTTCAGCATGCAGTTCCAGCACGCGGTTGACCGGCTCAATGACCGCGCAGCGACCATGCGCAAGGAGCTTCTCTCTAACATCGACATCCTGCAGAAGGCAACTGCCTAAGGAGGGAAAATAGATGCATTGCACAAATTGCGGCAACCGGTTGCCTGAAACCGGAAAATTCTGCCCCACCTGCGGCGCGCCTATGCCCGCGCAACCGGCCCCGGAGCAAGAGCCCGTAAAACAGGTTGCTCCGCCTGAACCGGTAGTTCCAGAGGTTGAACCGATCGCCCCGCCTCCCGCGCCTCCTGAGGCAAGTGCATGGCGGCAACCCGAACCTTCTCCGCAGGTTCGGCCCATGGAACAGGATCTTGTTCGCATGCCGCCGCAGCCCATACAGCCCATGCCCCCGCAGTATCCCGTGCAGGCTCCGGGCGCTGGCATCCCGATCATGATTACGCCGCCGCCGCAGAAAAAGCGTTCTGCGCTTCCGGCCATACTGATCGCCGCGGTGCTGCTCGTCGGAGGGGCGGCGGCAGCGTTTCTTCTGCTCAAAGGAGGGGCCGGCAAACTGCCCGAGGTAACCTACACCGATTTTTCCGCGGTGACCGATCCCGAAATCGAATATACGGCGCAGGAGGCCATATTCCCCTCCCTCTACCGAACGCTTGACTCTGTGGTGACGCTTACCGGCTCCAACGAAGTCGGCGAGCGTGAAGTGTTGATACATGTGGAGATTCCCGGGTTTACGCAGCCGTATGAGCAGACTGTGACTTTTACCCGCCAGATCACCAAGATCGACATCCATCCCCCGCTGCTGACCGGCGAATTAAACCTTAATACCGAAAAGGACGCCCAGGTCGTCATATCCGTTAAGGATATGGAAACCGATAAGGTACTGTTGCAGGACAGCAGGAATATCCGCATCATGAGCAAGTACGACGCCGTCTGGTGGACCGAGGAGATGGGCGACAGCAACATAGACAACATACTCTCCTGGATGACGCCGGACTCCGCAAGCGTGCTGGAATTAAAGCGCCAGGCGATTGACTACCTCGACTATGTTTCCGGCGGCGCAGCAAACTCCTTTGTCGGGTATCAGGATTACGGCATCTGGGAAAATCCCGCATGGAATACCTGGCTTCAGGCGGTGGCCATACAGGGCGCCATGAGCGATATCGCGCTGATCCGGTACAACAACGCGGCCTTCTCCATCAGCACCGACGCCCAACAGCGCGTTATGCTGCCGGAAGACGTCATGAAGAGCCAGAGCGGCATCTGCATTGAAACGTCTCTGCTTATGGCGTCCGCCCTGCAATCCGCAGGCATGCACGTGATGCTGATTTTCCCGCCGGGGCACGCGCAGGTGGCGGTGGAAACATGGCCCGGCACGGGCGAGTATTTCCTGATTGAAACCACCACGCTCCCCATGCCCATGAATGAAGAAGCCTGGGATCAAACCGTCATGCACCTTACCAACGACCAGTGGCAGGGATATATCGACGGCACCGCCGATTATTCGTATGGCGAATGCTATGTGCTTGACTGCGACCTCGCGCAGAAGCTCAGTATCCTGCCCATGAGTAACTAGCATGCCCGGCTTTTCAGGCTGACTACACGCAAAACAGGCCGCGCGGCAATCCCGCGCGGCCTGTTTTTCCGATCTTCCCCCTCCGTATACGCATCAAAAAAAGGCTTGCAAAGCGTGAGCGGTTTGAGCTATAATATCATCGTTGCCTTGAAAACAGACATGCTGATGTAGCTCAGTCGGTAGAGCACCTCATTGGTAATGAGGAGGTAGGCAGTTCGAATCTGCTCATCAGCTCCAAAAGCAAAGCACCCCATTGTGGGTGCTTTGCTTTTGGCGTTGCAGAGTATATTTGGCTACCTTCATACAGCGTAATGATTGGTAATGGGGACAGAGCTGAGCGCGCCCAGTGGGCCATGAAACGAAGCGGAAGCCCAGCAAGGCAAGGAACAGAAGGAATCGCCACCTGCCGGTCCTCGCCGGGAGACGGATCGGACACTAGTCTTGCGGGCCGTCGCAACGCGCTGCGACTATTTCGAATTGTGGGGGGTAGGCAGTTCGAATCTGCTCATCGGCTCCAAAAAACCTTTAGGTTAGCGGCTTTTCAGTCTTTACGGGATGGAAAGCCGCTTTCCTTTTCTGCTAACAAGTCGCTGCCTTCTGTTAACAAATCCCTAGTTGCCCCCTGCATAAATTTTACCTCCTTTTGTATATTCGTTTTGCGCCCCGTTTTGATACTTAAAAAGTTGCTACAAATTCAAAAACAATGTCCTGTTTCGCATGGACTGCGCCGAGCAGCAATGCCTGCAATGTCTGCTTGAATAAACTCAGGATTGTTCTGCATTGCCAGCAATATGGCATCCCTGTTTGAGGATGTGCCCTCACCGGCACTTAAACGATGCACTTCGCTACAAGTCAGCAATAATATGCGCGGTCTCCTGTTTACCTTCAAAATGGGCACGTGCAAGCAGGCTTATTTCCGCCATATGGTTTTTCTTCCCCTTTTTCGCAGCTCGGCTTGTGCAAAGGACATATGCAGAAGGCAAAAGTCCCCGATTGACAACAATAAATCTTCATGATACCATTTTAATAATTATTCAGGAAACAAGTTTAGGTAAATGTTTTCCCAGCGTTATGCAGACGGTTCAAAGCGAGCCAAGGAGCCATCCTTGCTTGTTTGAAATACATAAACAATTATGGAGGGGAACTATGAAACGCACATTTTGTATCGTTTTGGCACTGCTGATGCTTCTCGCACTGGCCGGTTGCTCCCAGCCTGCAGCGCCCAGCCCGAGCGCCGCACCTGCCGGGACTCCCGGTGCGGAGCAGGAAACGCCCTCGCAGCCGGATGCCGCGAATACCGAGGCTCCTGCCGATGCGGAAGATCCCTTGAAGGTTGCGCTGCTTGTGCCCGGCAATCTGGGGGACAAATCCTTCTTCGACATGGCGAATGCAGGCATGACACTCGTCAAGGAAACCCTGGGTGCTGAAACGAAAGTCGTTGAGATGGGTACGGACCAAACCAAATGGGAGCCCACGCTGCTCGACTTTGCAGAACAGGATTGGGATATCATCATCACGGGTAACGTGGAGATTTTTGACTTGCTCCAGCAGACGGCTCTTGATCATCCCGAGAAGCACTTTATTAACTTCGATACCTCCAAAGAGGAAGTCACGCCCAATATGTATTCGGCCTTCTATAAAACAAATGAGCTGAGCTACATGGCCGGCGCGCTTGCGGCGCTCAAGGCCAAGGAGACGGGCGAAACCAAGATCGGCTTCATCGGGGGTATGGATATCCCGGGCATCAACGATTTCCTGATCGGTTATATTCAGGGCGCACAATACATTATGCCGGAGATCAAGGTTGCCATCGCCTATGCGGGCAGCTTCACGGATTCCGCTAAGGGCAAGGAGCTTGCCATCGCCATGTACAACTCCGGCGTGGGCATCATCTACCAGGCAGCCGGGCAGACGGGCTTAGGCGTCATCGACGCGGCCAAGGAACTTAGCAAGCTGGTTATCGGTGTGGACTCCGACCAGGCGGCTGCCTTTATCGACAGCGATCCCGATAAGGCGAACGTCATCATCACCTCCGCGGTAAAAAGAATCGACGAGTGCATCCTGCGCGCCGTTTCCGAGCATGCTTCCGGCCAGCTCTACGGTCACTATGAAGCCCTCGGCGTGAAGGAAAACGGTGTTGGTCTTGCGAAGAACGAAATCTACAAGAAGCTTGTAAGCGCAGACGATCAGGCCAAGATCGACGATATCGAAGCCAAGATAGCGGCCGGTGAAATCACGATCGATACCGCGTTCGGCAAAGAGACTTCCGAAATCGAAACGCTGAGAAATTCCGTGCGTCCGTAAAAGCAACCGAACGGAACAGGGGAACGTCCCCGCTCTTTTATGGGCATCTCTTAAAACTCGGTAAAGCGCAATTTTTAGTCGAAAGGCTGAAATGCTAAAAGAGCGGAAACGTGCGTATTGGTTAAAAGGATGCGCACGCTTCCGCTCCGTAAAGCAGTGCGGACGCGGAGTAGAGTTTTGGGGGGTGCTCTTTAATTAGGAGGCAGACATGTCGCAATTTTTGCTTTCGATGGAGAATATATCCAAGGTTTACGACAACGGCATTGTAGCCAACGACGACGTCAGCTTCAACCTCAAGGCGGGCGAGATCCATGCGTTGGTGGGTGAAAACGGCGCCGGGAAATCTACACTCATGAAGATCCTGTTCGGAATGGAAAAGCCAACGAACGGCAGGATTGTACTCAATGGCAAGCCGTGTTCCTTCTCTTCCTCCAAGGATGCGATTGAGCTTGGTATAGGCATGGTACACCAGCACTTTATGCTTGTAGATTCCTTTACCGTTGCCCAAAATATCCTTCTGGACATGGAGCCCCGGAAGGGCCTTTTTGTGGACCAGGAGCGAAGCATCCGGATTACGGAAGAACTCAGCCAAAAATACAATCTTTCCGTGGATGCGCGCGCACGGGTTTCGGAACTCTCGGTCGGCATGAAGCAGAAGATTGAGATTCTCAAAACTCTCATACGCGGCGCGAAGATCATTATTCTGGATGAACCCACCGCCGTACTGACTCCGCAGGAGACGGAGCAGCTCTTCGAGGAACTGAAGAACCTAAAAAAACACGGACATACCATCATTTTCATCTCCCATAAAATCCGCGAGGTAAAGGCCATATCCGACAGCATTACGATCATGCGGCAAGGCAAGCGTGTGGGTGAATATAGAACGGCCGACCTATCGGGACAGCAGATATCCAATTTCATCGTGGGCAGAGATATCGTAACGAATTTTGAAAAACCCGCCATTTCTCCCGGCAAGCCGCTGCTCGTGGTAAAAGGGCTTGCCTATTATGGCGAAAGCGGCGTACCACTCGTAAAAGACGTGAGCTTTAGCGTCCCGGGCGGGCGCATCGTAGGCATCGCAGGCGTTGAGGGGAATGGACAGGCACAGCTGGCAAGGCTTCTTTCACGCGGGCTCGCCCCGCAGGCGGGCGCCATCTTCATGGAAGGCAAGGATATCTGTACGTTAAGCAGCGCGCAGCTACGCCGCCGGAGTTTCGGGTATATCCCGGAAGACCGCATCGATGTGGGTTCGGCCAAAGAAGGCAGCATCCTCGAAAATCTCATTTCCAACAAGTACGCAAAAGAGCCGTTTTGCAAACACGGGCTGCTGCAGCGGCCCGCACTCGAAAGTGCCTCCAGGCAGGCCGTTGAGGAATACGGCATCAAATGCTTTTCCCCATCACAAAAACTTGCCATGCTTTCGGGCGGGAATATGCAGAAAGTCGTTGTCGCAAGGGAATGCTTTGGCGGCCCGCATGTGCTCATTGCGGAGCAGCCAACCCGCGGGGTGGACATCGGCGCGGCTCAGGTCATCCACCGGAAACTGCTGCAAATGCGCATGGACGGCTGCGCAATCCTGCTGATTTCTGCAGACCTGAACGAGGTCATGGAGCTTTCGGACAGCCTGCTCGTCATGTACGGCGGCGAGATCGTGGCCTATTTCAGAGATGCTTCAAAAGTACAGGAACATGAACTTGGATTATACATGCTTGGAGTGGAACGGCATGACGAAAAACGGATAAAGGAGGCGCTTTATGAATAGGGAAACCCGGTTTGAAGCGCTCCGCACCCTGGTTGCGATTTTGAGCGCGGTGCTGATTGCCTTTGGGATCATTCTCTTGATCAGCAAGGAGCCTTTGGAGGCCATATCCACCTTCCTCCTCGGGCCACTCCGGTCGCTGCGCTATATCGGCAACGTGGTTGAGCTCGCCATCCCGCTGATATTCTCAGGACTCGCCATGGCGGTGGTGTTCCAGGCTTCGCTGTTCAACCTGGGCGGGGAGGGCGTGTTCTTCATGAGCGCGACGGTAGCCTCCGCGATAGCGATATTTTTAAAACTGCCCGCGTTTGTGCATCAGCCGTTAGCGATTCTCGCGGGCGGCGCCGTGGGCATGCTGATTATGGCAATCCCCGGCTTCTTCAAAGCGAAGTGGAACGCCAGCGAGCTTGTTACATCATTGATGCTCAACAGCATTCTCCTTGGAATCGGGCAATATATCATGAATTACCACCTGCGCGACGTTACGGCGACGGCGGTAATCTCGGTAAAATACGAGCAGACGGCGGTGCTTTCCCGCATACTGCCCGGTACGAGATTGCATTCGGGGCTCATCATAGCGCTATTTATGGTCGTTCTTGTCTACGTCTTCATGTACCGGACAAAGTGGGGCTATGAAATCCGCTTGACGGGTATGAATAAGCGGTTTGCGGACTATTCGGGAATCAATACATTTAAGATCATCATCATAGCGCACCTGCTTGCGGGGCTGATCGCGGGCATAGGCGGCGCAGTGGAGACGCTGGGGATGCACCAGAAGTTTGAGTGGACGGGGCTGCCCGGTTATGGATTTGACGGCGCGCTTGTCGCCATGCTCGCGCGCAACAAGCCCGGGGGCGTCGTCGCTTCGGCGCTGTTTCTGGCGTATATCCGCGTAGGAGCGGATATGGTTGCGCGGCTTTCGGATGTGCCCAGCGAAATGGTGTTTATTTTGCAGGGTATCATCATCCTCCTTATCAGCGCCGAGCGATTTTTGCACAGCTACAAGCAGCGCTTGGTACTCAGGGAGGTGACGAAGCATGCCTGATTTATTAGGGATCATCTTCTCCACCGATTTTGCCTATTCTGTGCTACGCGTTACAACGCCCATCCTCTTTGCGGCAATGGCCGCGGTTGTAGCCAACACCGCCGGCACGCCCAACATCGCGCTCGAAGGCATCATGCTCTTCAGCGCGTTTGTCGGCGTCGTGGTCAGCGCGTTTACGGCAAGCGCGTGGGCCGGGCTATTGGGCGCCGTTGCGTTCGGCGTATTGCTCGCAGCGGTGCTCGCGTTCTTCACGCTCTACTACAAGACCAACGTCATCCTGGGTGGCATTGCCCTGAACCTTTTTTCAAGCGGAGGGACGATCTTTTTCCTGTATCTTTTCACGCACGATAAAGGAACGAGCGCCAGCCTTCCCAGCAAGGTTCTCCCGCAGGTGGATATTCCCCTCATCAAGGATGTCCCCATCTTAGGGGACATTTTCTCTGGGCACAACGTACTCACCTATTGCGCCATTCTCTCCGTCATTGTCGTAGCGCTGATGATGCGCAGAACGGCGTTCGGGTTCAAGCTGCGCGCGGTAGGGCAAAATCCGCAGGCGGCGACCTCAGTCGGCATCCATGTAAACCGCACGCGGGTGATCGCACTGTTGATCAGCGGCTTGCTTGCGGGCATGGGCGGCGCGTTCATGTCCATGGGGTACGTTTCATGGTTCTCGCGCGATATGGTAGCCGGGCGCGGCTGGACGGCGATCGCGGCCGAGGCGATGGGTAGGAGCTCGCCCATCGGCACGGCCGCCACATCGTTCCTGTTTGGCTTTGCGGACGCGCTTTCAAACGCGTTGAGCATTTACAGCATTCCGTCGGAGTTTATCCGCATCATCCCCTACGCGGCAACGCTGATCGGGCTGGTGGCGTACTCCATTTCAGTCTCCCGCAAGAAAAATCCATTGCGGAAAATGAAGAAGGCATAAAAGAAAGGTAATTTTAAATGAGGATCATCATCGACTGTGACCCTGGCCATGACGATGCCGTCGCTATCCTGATGGCGTTTGCGCACGACCTGGACATACGGGCGATCACTACGGTTTGCGGCAACAATACGCTCGATAACATGATGCGGAACGCGCACATCGTCGCCGCTGTTGCGAAAAAGGATATAACGATTGCGGCAGGCGCGGAAGCCCCGCTGATCAATGCACCGTATATTTCCTCCGAGTTCCACGGTGAATCGGGTATGGACGGCCCTACGGCTCTGCCCGACATCGCGCCTGCACAAAACCTTCGCTGCGCGGTGGAGGTTCTGAAGGAGGAAATCGAACGCAGTGGAGAAAAGCTTACGATTGTTGCCATCGGCCCGCTGACAAATATTGCGCTGCTGTTGAAAACCTACCCGCAACTAAAGTGCGGCATAGAGCGCATCGTCCTCATGGGCGGCGGCCTGCAGCACGGCAATATCACCGAATACGCGGAGTTCAACATATTTGTCGATCCCGAAGCCGCTCAGATTGTTTTTGCTTCCGGGCTGCCCATCGTGATGTGCGGGCTGGACGTGACGGAGAAAGCAATCATCCATGCCGGCGAGTTCGAATATTTGCGCAGCCGCGGCGCTGTGGGTCGTTTTTTTTGCGAACTGATGGATTTTTACGGCAGCAAAAGTGTACTTTTTGGCGCGACCGGCTGCATGCTGCATGACCCGTGCGCTGTGGCTTATCTGATCCATCCCGAGCTTTTCAGCGGCACACGGATGGGTATTGAAGTAGAGCTCTCCGGTGAAGAACGCGGAAGAACGAAACGCACGCAGACGCGGGACAATGTGTTCTGCCTCAACGCCGTCGATCGCGAGGCGTTCAGTAAGCTGGTTTGCAGCAGCATCGAGAAGCTGGCGGAGAGCGCCGTATGAAGGCCTGGGAAATTGCAAAGAAAATCGTGGATGACGCGCCTGTCGTGAT
Source organism: Bacillota bacterium (assembly GCA_023409435.1). Taxonomy (GTDB): domain Bacteria; phylum Bacillota; class Clostridia; order Christensenellales; family CAG-138; genus JAEYLA01. The sequence continues at coordinate 33,332 of JAEYHP010000017.1, forward strand.
CCATCATGAGACGGCGGAGGATTGGGAGATGAACGACAGCCAGCGCGTTGCGGATAGTACGCTGCGCGCGCTCTGGCTGAGTTTTGCGCCCGGGTCGGGCGCTCCCTCGTCGCTCATGGCGGGAGCGGTACAGTCCATGGAAAACATGGGGCAAGACGTGTCTAAAGCGGAAGCGTTGCTGCGCGCCGGGCTCAAGGCACGCGAGGCGAATGATCTCGTGCTGCTCCACCGCATTACGGCGCAGCTCGCCGGAGCACTTGCAGCGGCACCTAAAATCCTGGAGCACCCGTATTGGAATTACCGGATATACGAAACGTTTGATGAGATGGCGGAAGATTCTCAGTACCCACCAATAACGCCTGTAAGCTTGGACTCCGGCGAGTTTCGCGCGCAGCTCAAGCTTAGCTGGCTGGGCCAAATTGCAGGCGGCGCTTTCGGCACGGCGATTGAAGGATACTCCGGCAACCAGATTCGCGCAGCGCTTAGCAGGATAGATGGTTATCTGAAGCCCATCAGCCTGTACAATGACGATATCACGTACGAGCTTGCCTTCCTGAAGGCGCTAAACGGAGACATTCCCTTTTCCTCCGGGAGCATTGCGGAGGAATGGGCCGCACGGATCCCGTACGGCTGGTCGGCGGAGGATATCGCGCTCAAAAACATTGCGCTGGGCATCCTGCCGCCGCTTTCGGGGAAACTGCACAATCCGTACCGGGAGTGGATCGGCGCGCAGATGCGCGGCGCCGTATGCGGGTACGTTGCGCCGGGCAACGCACGGCGCGCCGCACAGCTTGCGTTTCTGGACGGCTGCGTGTCGCATCACAACAACGGCATCATCGGCGAGATTTTCAACGCCGTGCTTACCTCGCTCGCGTTCGTTGAAAATGACGTAAGGGAGCTGCTCGGAGCCGCCGCCAGGGCAGTACCGTCCAAGAGCGAATTCAAGGCCGTTGTTTCCTACGCGATGGAATGCTGCGAACACATGGACGCAGAGAGCGTGCTTAAAGCGTGCGCCAAGCGGTTTGAGCAATACAACCTGACGCATGCCTATCCAAACGCTGCCATCGAGATCATTGCGCTATGGTTCGGTCGGGGCGATTTTGACGAGACGATACGCATTGCCGCGTACGCGGGGCAGGATGTGGACTGCAACACCGCCATGCTCGGCGCGGTGCTCGGCGCAATGGAAGGCGCGCAAATTCGCCCCAAGTGGCTCACGCCAATTGGAGACACGTTGATTACCTATGTACGGGGGATGCATGAAGTCAAAATAGATACGCTTGTGGAACTCTGTATAGAAGGCGCAAAAAAGCTTAGCCTTTGATTAATTGCACACGATACTGGCGGCAGAGCTCCTCTGCCGCTTTTTTGAGGCGCTCGGGCGCGTCGGCCGCGATTACGCACATGTCTATATTCTCGAAAAGCCACCGGTATTCCTGCGCTTCAATCCGCTCAAGCGCCGCATTCGCGCCAAGGCAGGCCACTTCGTTTTTTTCGCCCCCGGACGATACGGTAATGAAAGCGGATCCTGTGGGCAATTGCCCGTCGAACACGATGCCGTTGGTTTTGATGCCTTTTTCCATGATCGTCTCAACCAGCCTATGCCCCTGCGCATCGTTGCCCAGGCAGCCAACCACGTATAGGAGAGCGTCGGGTTGCAGCAGCTCAACCGCCTTGTGCAGCGCCCAGCCGCCGGCGTAGGTCTGTACGGACTTTGCATGGCCGGGGCCCGATGCGTCCATATAAATAAACGTATCCATGCGCAGCTCGCCGAACACGGCGATTCTCTTTTTAACGTGAAAATCCTTTCCGGGTGCGGCGACGCTGTCGCGTACGATCAGCTGCGGCTGAACCTGCACGCTCTGCGTGACGGGCAGATTGATAATTTTGTGGTAAAGCAGCTCGGCACTGCGCTGCCCGATCTCGTAGGCGGATTGGCGTATACTGGTTAAATTCGGTTCCAGCAGCTCGCAGAAAATCGTGTCGTCGAAACCGATCACCGAAAGATCGCCGGGAATATTCATCCGGTTTTCCTGCGCTGCCCGATAAACGCCCAGCGCGACATGGTCGTCACAGCAGAAGATGGCGGAGACTTTTTGCGCAAACAGATGCTTCGCGCCTTCGTAGCCGCACTGTTTGCGCGGTATGGTATCGGATTGATAGATCAGCATGGGATCAAACGCAAGGTCATGTTCCCTGAGCGCAAGGCTAAAGCCCTCAAAACGCTCCTGCATATAAGGCTTTCGTGTTTTCGGAAAAATCGCGCCGATTCGAGAATGTCCCTGCTCGATCAGATATTCGACCGCTATACTGACACCGCCGCGATTATTAAAATATGTTTTGGCCACATTGGGCGTTTGAAGATAATCGTCCATAATGACGGTAAATATGTTTTCCCGCT
>JAEYHP010000028.1 GCA_023409435.1 Bacillota bacterium
CTTTTCCCGCCGAACCCGCCGCCCACATAGGGCACGTTGACTTCGACGTTGGTCTTAGGAAGGTTGAACGCCACCGAAAACAGATCGCGTATGGAAAACGGGGACTGGGAGCTTGAATAGATTTTGATTTTATTTCCTATGCCCCACTGTACGATGGTGCCGTGGGTTTCCAGCGGAATATGGAACACCTGCGGCTGCTCGAATGTGTTTTCCAGCACGAGGTCCGCGCGGCGAAAAGCTTCCTCCACATCCCCTTTTCTCACCTTGATGTGGCTTGAGATGTTGGTGCCCGCTATCGGAAAAAATACGCCCTTGATATGCGAATAGTCCCCGAGCTTTTCATGCACAAGCGGGCTACCCGGCTTTACCGCTTCCTTCACATCCAGCACGGGGGGCAGCGGCTCATATTCCACCTCAATCAGGTCCACGGCCTGCGCCGCAATTTCCGCATCCTCCGCCGCCACCGCCGCCACGACTTCGCCATAGTGACGGACCTTGTCTGTGGCGATGATGGAGCGGTCCACCATGTAGATGCCCAGCTTCGCAGCGCCCTGCCGCCCCGTAATGACGGCGCGCACGCCGGGCAGCACCTCCGCTTTGCTGGTATCGATGGAAAGAATTTTCGCATGCGCATGCGGGCTGGTCTTTAACCTCGCATGCAGCATCCCATTCAGTTTAAGGTCGGCTACATAGGGCGCGGTGCCCGTCACCTTTTCAAAGCCGTCGTGGCGGGGTATGCTTTTGCCGATGTATTGATAGTTATTCGCCATGGCTCTCACCTGCTATCGCCCGAACTGCCGCAAGTATCGTTTCATAGCCCGTGCAGCGGCAGAGGTTGCCCTCCAACGCTTCGATGATCTCCTCTTTGGTGGGATGCGGGTTTTTGTTGAGCAAGGCCCGCGCGCTCATCACCATGCCGGGCGTGCAGAAGCCGCACTGGAAGGCGTTGTGCGTGAGGAAGCTCTTCTGCAAATCCGAAAGCTCCCCGTCTTTTGCCTCGCTCTCAATGGTGAGGATCTCCGCGCCCTCCGCCTCCATGGCCATGACCATGCAGGCATTGACCGCGTCGCCATTGAATATGACGGTGCAAGCGCCGCATTCCCCCATGCCGCAGCCTTCCTTGGTTCCGGTCAACTCAAGCTCCTCGCGCAAAAGCGTAATGAGCGTGGCGTTTTCGCTGCACATGACGTCGTAGTTGATACCGTTCACCGTCACATGGATGTTGCGCTTCATGCCCTCACCTCCACCTTTTCCCCGGTAGCAAACGCGTCCACCGCGAGCCCCACGAAGTAATCAAGCATCGCCAGACGGTACTCCTTGGAGCTGCGCACATCGGATATCGGCCTTGCATATGCTCTCACCTTGGCCTTGATCTCCTCCTTTGCGGCGGGGAGCGACTCCGGCGGGATTGCGTCGATATCGTCGATGAGTATGGGCGTGGGGCCGACCGCCGCCGCCGCAAACGTAAGGGTATGATCCTCCCCGTAAAATCCGGCAAGCCCAACCTGCGCGAGATCGTGCCCGCGGATGCGCCGCTTTTTCAGATACAGACCCCGCCCCGCCTTGCTGGGAAGCGTCAGCTTTACCGCCAGTTCGTCCGGAGCAAGCACATGCGTCTTGACGCCGGTAAAAAACTCCTTGAGCGGTATTGCCCGTTCTCCGCGGGGAGAAAGGGTATGCACCATAGCCCCCAGCGCCAGGCAGGCAGGGGTCATGTCGCCGCCGGGCGAGGCGTTGCAGATGTTGCCCATCAGTGTAGCGCGGTTCCGAAGCAGCGAGTTCGCGAGGGTAATTGCTGCCTCCTGCAGTACAAGATGTTCCTCCCTGAAGAAATCCGCATGCAGGATCTGGCTGCAAGTAACTGCCGCGCCGATTACAAGCCCTTCGGGCGTATACTGGAATGTATGAAGTTCGGGAATATGTTTGATATCCATCAGATACCGGCAGGATACCATCCTGTTGCGCAGCAGAATAATAAGATCCGTGCCACCGGCCAAAAACTTGACATCCCGAATATCCCGCAGCAGGTCCATTGCCTGCCCCAGGGACTTCGGTTGCAGAAACTCCGGCATATTGCCACCCCCTAAGATAAGATGGGTTGATCATGTGGCTTTTGTGACGGGGTAACGAACTGTGATTGGATACGGAAGGGGAATGATATGTCCCTTCCCGTTAATAGATACCGTCCTTTATATTGTTATTGTTCCTCGTCGAACGCCACCACGCGGCAGATGCAGCTTTCGCCGCCCACGAAACGCCACGGGAAGCAGCCGATGACAAGGCGCCTGTTCAATACTTCCTCCACCTGCCCGCCGATGTTTTCCACGTGGATGATGTTCTTGGGGAACAGGGGGATGTGCATGACCTGGTAATCCTCGTCCGGCATCAGTTCTTCGAGAGATTTGCCATACTTCGCCCGCAGGTACCTATCGCACTCCCTGGCCTCCTTGGGCTGCCAGTCGCGAATTTTGGTGTTCATCGGGTGATCGGCCGAGCCGGCGTCCACGCCGATCCATTTGATTTTCTTCTCAATGAGCCAATCCGCAAACTCGCGCATGGGCCCCGGGTGCTTGACCATGTACCGAAGTTCGTCGGCCTCAGGCTGGTCCCAGGAATACTTCTTGTAGCCGGTGTAGAGGATCAGGATATCGCCCTCCTTCACCTCTACGCGGTCCTCGATGTCCTTGGCGGTGTAGATGCTGTAATCCTCGCAGATATCGCTCAAATCCACGACCACGCCCTCGGAGCAGAGAAAGTCCATCGAAAGGCTTGCGATATCTCCGCCATGTGTACAGAAGTGCAGCGGACCGTCGAGGTGCGTGCCCACGTGGTTGGAGTGCGTCAGCAGCTGCCCGTTCGCGCCGTTGGGCGAGAGGCGCTTGAAGAATTTGATCTGCAGCGGCTCGTATGTCGGCCAGGGCGGGGTAAGATGGCTGATGGGTTGGGTCAGGTCATACATTTTGATTTTGTTCCAGTTGCTGATCATAATAGTACCTCCCTATGATTGCGTGTTTTGTTGATTGACATGAAGCTATCAGAAGTTTTCCGCAAACGCGTTGAGCGCACGCTCAAAGCACTCCCAGGGCGGCGTCACCAAGCCCGCCCCCACTTGGCCGATGCCCGCCTGTTTGTGCGCGACGCCGGTGTTGATCTGGGGCAGTATGCCGCAAGAAAACACCTTTCGGATATCGATGCCGGTTGGCGCGCCGCGGAAATCCAGCACGGGTATGGAAAACACGGTCGATTCCCCCGCCGTGATGCGGTACATGTTCTTGGAATATCGGATTGCGTCCTCAGGCTGCCCGCCCACAAACTGTACGATGGCGATTGCCGCCGCCATACAGAAGCCGCCAAGGCCCAGCGTTTCCGTGATGGCACTGTCCCCCATATCCGGGTTTTTGTCCGCGTCCGTAAAGCCGGGGAACAACAGCCCCTTTACTTCGCCCGCGGGCCCCGTGAACCAGCGCCCGGAAAGCCCGCTGACTCGAATGCCAAAATCGGTGCCGTTGCGGGTCATGGCCGTGACGATTGTGGAGTTTTTGATGTTGTCCGCATAGTCCAGCATGGCCTTGCAGGAAGCCATGGAAAGGTTCAAAAAGAAATGGTCGTTGCCGTTGATAAAGCGCACGATGGCGAGGCGCTGTTCCTCGTCAAGCTTTGCTTGGAGCAGGAAGGGCATCAGCGTGCGAATCAGAAGGGAGGTCGCCGCCTTGTTGCGGTTGTGCACCTCGTCCCCCATGTGCAGCGCCTGCGCGATGATGGATTTGAGGTCGATGCCGCCGGAAAGCCGTACCGCCTGTTTAACCCCCGGGGCCAGCACATCCTTCATCCAGTACAGGCGAGTAAGCACTTCCTCGCTGTACGCGCCAAAGCGCAGCACCTTCCCCAAGCCTTCGTTCATGGTTGCGTATGTCCGGTTGCCGCCGTTTTTGTTTTCCACTATAAACACCGGCATGGAAGGCGAGACGACCCCTGCCATGGGGCCTACCGTGCAATGTTCGTGGCAGGGGGAGAATTGTATGGTTCCGGAAGCCGCCAAAGCCTCCGCTTCCGCAGGCGAGCCTGCCCGCTTCTCAAACAGCAGCGCGCCGATCACCGCCCCGCGCAGCGGCCCGCTCATGCGTTCCCATGTAATCGGCGGCCCCGCGTGCAGCAGCGTATCCTCCGTCATGCCGGGGATGGCATCTCGCGCAATTCCCACATCCACCAGGTACGGGTGCGCCTGGTTGATGCGGTCGATAGCCTCCCTGTTTGCGGCCTCGATTGCGGGGACGTCTTCCAGCCGTTCGAGCGCGGCAAGAAGCGCGGGATCGCCCTTTGCTGCGGGCTTCCAGTCAAGGTGGACGGCCTCAACCCCCTGTTTGATGAGATCCTCGTAAAAATCACGGCTTCCCAGGTTGACTGCCTTTACGGGCTTCTCAAACAGTTTGCTCATTCCTGTTCTCCTTCCGCACGACGGATGCGGCTAAGCGCGCGGCGCGCACATTGCTCAGCGTCACCACGAAGCCCGCGTCCGCAAGCTTTTTCATCTGTTCTTCATACCCCTGCGGATCGCCCGGCGTGCCGATAACGGAAGCGATCCACAGCACTTCGCAGCCCTGAAGTTTACTTTTAGCTTCCATCATGGCCGCAATGGCGACGCCCGCGGGATCGGGATGGGAGCCATAGCCGAGTTCCACGTCAAGAAGCATCACGGCGGTATCGGGCAGCAGCGCGTCCGCCACGATGCGCTTGTTGCGCAGGGAAGGTTCGATCATGGGGTGCGGCTTGCCCCTGGTAAAATAATCATCCCCCATGTCGAGGAACGTGTTGCCCTCGCTGCGGTGAATATGAGGAAGCGCTTCCTCTTTCGAAAGCGAAATGTTGGAGCGGATGGGGATTTTGAGCGTTCGGAATGTGACCATGGCCTCGTCGCAGACGGTGCCGCCGCCGAATATGCCGCGCACATAACGCTGCTCCGGCCTGCGTTGATTTTGAAACCGTTCCACCGGCGTCATATTGAAGTAGGAATCGTTTAATTCCACGGGATGTCCCAGCGACAATTGCGCCGCCGTGGCCGCCGCCTGCTCCATATCCGTGCAGAGCGTGACGCCGCCGAGATCCCCCTTGAATTCCCGCCCGAACAGGCACAGCACCACTGGTTTTTGCATACCCTTCGCTTTCTCAAGCACGGCCTCTGCCACCTCGGGCGCGGGGGGTTTGGAGAGTATCATAACAACTTTTGTTTCCTCATCCTCCGCCAGAGCGTCTAGTGCAAAGAGCATCATCCTGCCCCCCACCTTGGCGGAAAGGTCCCGCCCGCCGGTGCCGATTGCCTGCGAGATGCCCGCGCCCATGTGGTGCAGCAGCGTAGTCACCTGCTGCAACCCCGTGCCGGAGGCGGCGGCGATGCCGATATTTCCCTTGCGCACCGCGTTTGCAAACCCCAACGGCACGCCGTTGAGTATGGCGGTGCCGCAATCCGGCCCCATCAGGAACAAATTGCGCTCGTTCGCAAGCTGCTTGAGGCGAACCTCGTCCTCTACGGAGACATTGTCGCTGAACAGGAATACATGAAGATTATTTTTGAGCGCAATGCGGCATTCCCGCGCGGCGTACGCGCCGGGCACGGATATGACGGCGAGGTTGTACCCCTCCCCCTGTTCCACCGTATCGCTTATGGTTTCATAGACTGCGCCCTGCTTTTCTTTCTCCGGGGCGCGCTTTTTGTTTTGCAGAAGTGCTTCCACTTCCTCCATGGCCGCACAACGCGCCTCTTCCGTCTGCGCCAAAATGCCGATAATAAGATCGTTTGGCCCGGCGTTCATCGCATGCTCGGTCATGCAGCCCATGGCCTCAAGCAATTCTTTGTTGAGTTCCGTCGCCATGCCCACGAGCACGTCAATGACGCCCGGGAGCGCCTTTGCCTGGTTGCCCATGCGCATGAGACTCACGGAATCGGAGTACAGGTTATGCCTTACTAGCGTCGTACGCAGCAATTTCCTTTCCCTCCTGTTCAATTGATCAGACGGCGGCAGCCCTTTCCGTTTCGCATGCGCAGAGCGCAGCATACATGCCTGCCGCCATATCGCTGCCGCTACTTGCCCCCGTTTCCATCAGGCGGGGCAGCAGCACGTCAAGGCTTTCAAGTTCCTCCCTGCACAGCGCCGCTATTACCCTGACAGCCCGTTCCGGGTAATGCCCGAAAACAGCGTCATGAAGCATCTGAGCGCTGATATCACCCGTGCGGGGGAGATTTTTTAAAACCGCATCGCGAAGCGCCGAAAGCTGTTTTTCGTCGCCGCCCATGTGCGCATAAATCGCCAAATACCCCAGCAGAATATCGTCTCCCGCAGGGGTAAGTCCGGGGCCGAGTCCAACGAGGCGCGCCGCCGCCACGGCAAGTTCTGTTGTATGAAGCAAACGCAGAAGCTCCGGCTCCCTGCCGGTGTGGACGCCCGCCTGGGGCGCTTTTCGGTCCATGATCTGCTTAAACCGCAGTATCATCGGCCCGCTTGCCGTTCCCCGTAAAGAAGGGGAAATCTCTGAGCGGTACAGGGGAACGTTTTGTAGAGATATGTATATGCCGCCGACCGTTACGCCCTCTGAAGAGAAGCGTACCGGCTGGCCCTGCACAAAAAACGATAAGTCCTTTTCCGCCACATTGAGACAATGGTACGCACCGCCGACGTCCGGTGTGGCGATGCAAACGAGCGCGTCCTCCATCCTGAGGTTGACGGCGCGCCTAAACGCGCTGTGCACTGCGCCGGAGAAATTTCCGGCGCAGTACGATTTGAATCCCTCTCCCGCCTGGATGGCCCGGCAATACGCCACAAATACCTCCAACGCGTATGATTTATACCGGCTCGAATATGAACCCGTAATAATCCCGGCCCACGGCTTCCTTCACCACGTCCACCCGCGCGCGCACGCGCATGCCTGTCTGTGGCTGGTCAACATTGATCTGACCGCTGACAGCTAAGCCGTTGTCGAACCGGGCGATACAGAAGCAAAGATACGGCTTCATGTAGCCTTCGGGCAGGTTGTAAACCTTGGTCCAGGTCAGTACGCTCGCCTCCCCGTTTAAGGGGCGCTCGATCCATTCCGTCCCGCCGCATTTGCGGCATACGAAGTGTTTGGGATGGTGCAGTTCGCCGCACTGGGCGCACTCGTAACTATAAAGTTCCATATCATTGCACCTCCTCAGTCGTGAGGATGACGGCGACCACGTTGTTGCCAAAGCCGCCGAAATTGACGGTAAGGCCGGTTTTTGCACCCTCCACCTGGCGGCCGTTCGCCTCACAGCGGAGCTGACGCACAATTTCCACCACCTGGGAGACCCCTGTCGCTCCCAGCGGATGGCCCTTTGCCTTTAAGCCCCCCGACGTATTGATTGGGATTTCCCCGCCGATTTTTGTTTTCCCTTCGCGGGCGGCCAAGTGGCCGGTCCCTTTTTCAAAGAACCCGACCTCCTCGCTTTCCGCGATCTCGAGTATTTGGAACGCATCATGCAATTCCGCGACGTCGATATCCTTTGGCCCCATGCCCGCCATTTCATACGCGCGCCGGGCGGCTTCCCGCACGGCAAAGAGGTCGGTAGGCACCTGCCGCTCCGCCACTACGTGCGTATCCGTCGCCTGCCCTACCCCCGCGATGCGTACGGGCGGCTTCTTGAATGTGCGGCCGGTATCCATGGCGGTCAGCAGCACGGCCGCCGCGCCATCCGATACCGGGCAGGTATGGTAAACACGAAGGGGTTCCGCCACATAGGGGTTGATGACATGGGCGTCCTCGTCCTCCGTAATGGCGTAAAGATCGGGCACCAGCTGGATATGCGCCACGGGGTTGTGCATGGCGTTTTCATGGTTCTTGACGCTGACAATGGAGAGATCCTTTTCCGTAACGCCGTATTTGTCCATATAAAGCCTTGTAAACATGCCCGCGAACGCGGGAAGCGTGAGGCCGTAGGGATATTCTGCCTCAGGGTGGCTCATGGTGGCCACAAAATCCGTGCCTTCCCAGCCGCTGACCACGCGCATCTGCTCCGCGCCGATGACGAGCGCGGTATCGCACATGCCGCTCGCAATCGCCATGTACGCGAGTTTGATGGCGGAAGCGCCGGAGGCCGGGCCGTTCTCCACCGTTTCCGCCATCGCCGGGCGGAGGTTTAACGTATCCACAAGTGCTGACGCCGCGCCGCTGATACGGTTGAGCGTACCCGAGCCCATGGAGGCCAAGAATAGTTGATCGATGCCGTGGCCCTCTACCGGCTTTACGCCCGCATCGTCGAGCGCCTGTTTGCCCGCCATGGCGGCAAGCTCCAAAAACGAGCCGTTGTGCTTGCCGAATTTGGTGTGGCCCACACCAACAATGCCGACCGGTCTCATTGCGCTACCCCCTTTTGAAGCCGGGGACCTGCGCGTAGGCCTGCGGCAGTATGGGATGCTTTGCCGTCTCCAGCAACTCTTCCGGCACGGGGCGGCGTCCGGTGCACTTTGCCGCCTTATGTTTTTCCCAAAGCTCCCGGGTGAGGACGTATGTGGGTACCCCGCCCAGTTCATGCCATGTTTCGGGGCGGGAAACAAGCTCGTATTCGATCATCCAGCGCTTGAAGCCGTTGGGGGATTCGGCCACGATCCAGACCTCGTCCTGGTTGAGATAGTCAAAGTGATATTCCATCTTGGCGGCAAAGAGCTGCGCACCGATTCGCAAGCCCTGCCGTATCGTCATGGTGTGGTAGCTCATGCCCACCTTTTCATTGAGCATGCGCCCGTTCACCACGCCCGCAATCTCGCCCTTGATGGTGCCTAAAAAGACGTATTCGTCCTTGACGCGATAGCGCATATAGCCTAAAACTTCCGAATAGATGCGGGAGGCCACAATATCGTAAAAATCGCGCTCCACGCTCATTAAGGGTTTGACGGTCTCCAGCACGATGGGGCATTCTTCCCGCGTAAGCTGGCGCACCACCATTTTTTCGCCGCTGGCCAATGTAATATACTTTGCGGGATAAGGGACCATGGACGTTTCGGCGGGGCGAAGCTGCTGCTCCTGTTTATCAATAAATGCCATACATCCGTACATCCTCTCTAAAATACTACAGGCCCGATATGTCCATTATATAAATCGGCCTATTCCCAAACAATGTCGTTCCGTACAACAATTGGAGCATATGTAGATTGATTTTTGTAGGAATGCACAATATAATAAAAACACCAATCTTGCGCATATCTAATAGAATCCAGAACAAGCCCTGTTCCGTTGAACCAATACGTTAGCCTCGTTTTATATTCCTATTTATGGTAAGAGGTGAATGCTATGGTCATTACCAAGGAATTGGCGCAACCCATTGTGGATAAGCTGGAGCAGGTGATGGATACGCCCGTAAACGTCATCGATCAGGAAGGAAACGTCGTGGCGAGCTCCGACGCCGCGCGCATCGGCACGTTCCACCAGGGCGCGATCGAGGCCATGGGAACGCGCAAAAATCTGCTGGTCTATCCGGAACACGCGCCAATGCTGGCCGGAACCCGCGAAGGAATTACGGTGCCGCTGGAGCTTTACGGCAAGGTGGTTGGGGCGATTGGCCTCACGGGGGAACCGGACGCGCTCTTGCCCATCGCCTCCGTCATCAAGGTGGCCGTCATCTCATTAATGGAGCAGGCGCAGCTTGCGCAGCAGAGCAGCTACAAACGCAAGCTGCTCGATAACTGGGTAAGCAACCTCATCGCCGAAAAGGTGGAGGATTACGAGAACCTCAACGACCAGGCGCGGTTCTTGAACATCGATACCGGAAAGACGTGCAGCGTCGTGGTCATCCGCACCTCGCCCGTTATTTACAACGAGTTTTCCATGAACGAGCAGTCCATTCATTCCATTATATATGCACACCTGAAAATCCATTTTTACGCCTATGTCGGGCAAGGACAGTATGTGTTTGCGGTGCGCGCAAAAAGCAAGGAGGATGTGGCGGCCATAGAGCCTATGTGCGAAAACGTGATCGCCCGGCTCAACGCCGGCGGGCAGGACTGCTACATCGGCGTGGGCAAGCCCTGCCGGGAACTGACGGGATACCGCGCGAGCTTTTTTGACGCCGCGCAAAGCGTGCGGATTGTGGAACGTCTGGAGGGGGAAAAAAAAATCATCTACTATTACGAGCACCAGATTTTCCGTCTGCTCGACGGCGTGCCCGACCCGACCAAGCAGGCATTTATGGACAACTTTTTGAACGGCCGGGAGCTCGACGCCGTATTGTTCGAAACGCTGCAGACCTACTTTGAGCAGGATAAGCGCATCAATGAGACGGCGGCGGCGCTGCACATCCACCGCAACACGCTGATATTCCGCCTGAATAAAACGCGCGACCTTTATGGGCTGGACCCGCGCAGCTTCCGCGACGCGGTAACGCTGCAGATTCTTTTGTACATGCTCAAATTCCCGGAACTTCAGATGGGATCGCAGAAGGAGCCGCGCAAGCAGCAAAAACGCCGCGCAACGGTATGATCCGTTGGAGGCTCTGCCTCCAAACCTCCGTTTAGGGCCGTAACGGCCCTAAAAACCCATACCGCATCTCTCTTGGATGGGTTTGAGCAATAAAATCCATGAGCTAGAGCTTATAACACAATAAGGCGGCAGCATTTCTGCCGCCTTATCAATGTTCTATTGCTCTATTTCCCAAACAGCGAAAGCAGGATACCCGCGGCGACGGCGGAGCCGATGACCCCCGCCACGTTCGGACCCATGGCGTGCATCAGGAGGTAACTGAGCGGGTTCGCCCTCTGCCCTTCGATCTGGGAAACCCGCGCCGCCATAGGTACGGCGGACACGCCCGCGGAACCGATTAAGGGGTTGATCTTCCCCTTGGTAAGCCAGCACATCAGCTTGCCCAAAAGCAACCCGCCTATCGTGCTGAATATGAACGCCGCCAACCCCAGCGCAATGATCCCAAGCGTCTCGGGCTGCAGGAACGTTTCCGCCTGCGCTGTCGCGCCCACGGTGACGCCTAAAAATATGGTCACGATATTGATGAGCGCGTTCTGCACGGTGCTCGAAAGCCGCTCCACCACGCCGGATTCTTTAAATAGGTTCCCCAGCATCAGCATGCCGATGAGCGGCGCTACCGAAGGCAGCAACAATATACACAAGACTGATACCACGATGGGGAAGCAGACTTTTTCAATTTTCGAGACCTCGCGCATCTGGGTCATGACGATCTCGCGTTCCTTCTTAGTGGTAAGCAATCGCATGAACGGCGGCTGAATAATCGGGATAAGCGCCATATAGGAATACGCCGCGATGGCGATTGCGGGCAGCAAGTGTGATGCAAGCTTTGTGGTCAAATAAATGGCCGTGGGTCCGTCCGCGCCGCCGATGATGCCGATGGAAGCGGCCTCCTCTTTGGGGAAGCCGACCGCGACCGCCAGCACAAACGCCACCATGATGCCCAATTGCGCCCCGGCGCCTAGAAAAAGGCTGCTGGGCCGGGCGATCAGGGGCCCAAAATCCGTCATGGCGCCGATGCCCAAGAATATCAAGGAGGGGTAGATGCCCTTCTTGACGCCCAGATACAGGTAGTAAAGGAGCCCGCCCGATCCGTCGCCCACAGCCTCGGCCATAAGGCCGGTCAGCGGCAGGTTCGCAAGCATCATGCCAAACGCGATGGGCAGCAACAGCAAGGGCTCGAATTTCTTCGCAATGGCGAGGAATATCAGTGCAAACGATACAATGAGCATGGCCCCCTGCCCGAGCGTAAGCGCAGCAAAGCCGGAATCCTGCCAGATTTTCAAAATAGTTTCTGTAAACATATCGCTCCCCCTTACTGCGCTTTCCGCTTTTCTTTTTTGTTAGCGGCCCCCGCAAAAAGCACAGAGAACAGCTTCAGCATCAGATACAGGCACAAAAGGATGACAAATACCATGGCAAAGCAAAAGAGCGCGGTGAGTATGGCATTGGGAATCGTCACAAATAAAACCTCCTTTTTGTTATCTTTCGCGCAAACGCGAAAATAAAAAAAGCGGAGCGCTTCAAAAGAAGCCTCCACCCTTAAGCTACAAAATCTTGAAACGGACGAAACCGCCCGCCAACCGGAACCGGACCATGTTTTATTTTAATGTAGACTACTACGTTGTCTTGAAAAAGTCAATATGCCATTGAAAGTTCGCGACAATGGCGGGAGTACTCAACTTCTGATATACTAAAAAAACAGGGACCAGCCGGAAAACGGGAGGCAACAGCATGAAAGTAGCGGTAATAGACGGGCAGGGCGGCGGCATAGGTCGGGCGCTCATAGAGCGCATCCGGGAACTTACCGGGAAAGACTACGAAATACTTGCGCTGGGCACAAACGCATATGCGACTGCGAACATGATGAAGGCGGGCGCGGATATGGGCGCCTCCGGAGATAACGCGATCGCCCATAACGCAAAAACGGCGGACGTCATTATGGGCCCCGTCGCAATATTGAGCGCAAACGCGCTGCTGGGGGAAATCTCCCCCTCCATCGCCTGCGCGGTAGGCGACAGTCCCGCCGCAAAGATACTAATTCCGCTCAACAAATGCAACCTTTACATCGCGGGGCTGAAGCCTGAGACGCTGCCCGTTTTGATTGACGCGGCGGTGGAACTCCTCAGAACTCTCGAACGGTGACCCCTGATTTACCGGGTATCCGATACCCGGGGTATGTATTGCAAATCTTTTGGGCTTCCTATAAGATACAGGCTGTAAGCATATCATGAAGATATGCGTCAGAAACCGTTACCCAAAGAAAATGAATGCCACGAAGGCATCATAAGGCGGAGTACCGCCGGTGTCTTTGTGGTCTATTTTTTTAGGGGGGAATTATCTTTATGCATATGGCAGACGCACTGCTTTCGCCCGCGGTAGGGCTTACGATGTCCGCGGTCAGTTTGGGGGCCGTAGGATATTCCATTGGGAAAATCAAACGAGACGACCTGTGTGAAAAAAAAGTTCCCATCATGGGCGTTGCTGGCGCATTTGTGTTCGCGGCGCAGATGATCAATTTTACCATTCCTTTGACCGGCTCCAGCGGCCACATCGGCGGCGGCATACTCTTGGCCGCCATGCTCGGCGGGTTTCCCGCGCTGTTGACGCTCGCCGCCGTGCTCATTATTCAGGCGCTGTTCTTTGCGGATGGAGGGTTGATCGCCTTAGGGTGCAACATATTCAACATGGGGGTAATCCCCTGCCTGCTTGTTTACCCGCTGATCTTCAAGCCGCTTGTAAAAAAAGGCCTGAATTATAAACGCATCACCATCGCGTCCATCATATCCGTCGTAGTGGGACTCCAGCTTGGCGCGTTCGGCGTGGTGCTGGAAACGCTCGCGTCCGGCGTTACAGAACTGCCGTTCCAATCCTTCCTGCTGCTGATGCAGCCCATACACCTTGCCATCGGTATCGCAGAAGGTGTTATCACCGCCGCCGTGCTCTGCTTTGTTTACCAAATGCGGCCCGAACTGTTTGAAAGCAGCAACGCAGGCAGCGGCATTCCAAGCGGCGTGTCCATGAAGAAAGTACTCCTTTCTTTGGGCGTGATCGCTTTGCTCACAGGCGGGCTCCTGTCCCTGTTTGCTTCTTCGTATCCAGATGGTCTCGAGTGGTCCATGGAAAAAGTGGCGGGCACCGCCGAGCTTGCCTTACATGGCGAGATGTTTGACGGCGCCGCGCAGGTGCAGGAAAAAACCGCGCTCATGCCGGATTATGATTATGCAGACGGCAATGGTTCCGGCACTAGCGTGGCTGGCATTGCGGGCGGGACTCTGACATTTGCGCTTGCGGGGCTGACGGGGTTTTTGATTTCCCGGAGCAAAAAGAAAAAGCACGAAACCGTGGCATAAAAGCAATATGAAATGAAACAAAAGCCGCCGGAATTCCGGCGGCTTTGCCTATCTATTACTGTTGTCCCGCTTCCTCCATGCGGGTCAGCCATTCTACCGTCAGCGCCTCAAAAAGCGCGGGCTGCTCGATCTGAAGATTATGCCCCGCCCGGTCCAGCACGGCAAACGCGGCGCGCGGGTAATGCTCCAGGATTTTATACGCGTCCCGGTAGCCGGTAGAAGCATCCTGCCGTCCGGTCAAAAAGAGTACGGGTTTATCGAATATCGCCTCGTCCGCATCCAGATCAAAAGAGAATCCATACCCCGTGCTGCGTATATTCTCCAAGTACGCCCCGTTTGCAAGCTGAACTCCCGGCAGAATCTCCTGCATGTATCTCTCCCATGTGGTTTTGTTCTGCACCACGGCCATTTCAAAAAAGTCCTCGGCGTTTGTGTCTTTTACGGCCGACAGGAACGCTTCCTCACGGAAAAGTACGGTATGGGCGGGAATCTCGCGGTTTTCATGGCTGGGCACGATCATGGGGCACAGAAACAGCGCGCCGTCCACCCTGGCTTTTAATCGCGCCACAATGCCGCGCGCGAGGTACCCGCCATAAGATTGGCCTGCCACCAGGAAATTTCCTTCCGGAATCACGCGGTCTATAAACCCCAGCACCGTATTGAGCATAGTATCCGAGTTATAAACGCTTTCCGAAGCCGCCGTCCTGCCCATGCCGGGAAGGTCGGGATATATGCGCCGGTAGCCAGGACGTTTTGCGAATATAGGTTCCATGCACCCGGTCATTAAGCGATGGTCGGGGTAATATCCGTGCAACAGGAGAATGGGGATACCTTCCCCGTATTCTTCATAGTGCATGGTAAGGTTATTCAATGTGCATTCCATATGCGGCCTCTTTCTTTTTGGACGTTCGTATTTTTGCAAGGGGTGCCGCATTAAGCATTTTCAATGCATAATGCCCCAAAGGAAACAGGGTTCTAAAATCGATCCACCGGATCGATTTTGCCCCGCTTGGGGCACGAACCCGGGCTGTCGCACTAAGTGCTTGAATAATGATTTGGCATATGCACGCCGCCCCTTTGCTTTTTGCCCGCCAACATAGTACCATAGACATGGAACATATTCCATGCTTTTACATGTCATTTTAATCAGCTAAGGGGAAACCGATATGGAACAAACGCGCGTACGGATGTTTGGGGAACTTCAGCAGCATGAGCTGGACGGGGCGGCGCTGTATGCCCGCATCGCAAAAATGGCGAAAACGCCCGAAGAGCGGGAGACGCTTCTTGCGATCTCCCGGGATGAATACAGGCACGCCGCCACGTTTGCGAAGTATTCCGGCCGTACATTAAAGCCCCGCCGTTTTTTCGTAAACGCGCTTGGGTTTTTGGCGCGCATCTTAGGCTATACGTTCATCATCAAATATCTGGAGCGGGGCGAGGACAAAAACATCAACCTCTATCGGAAGGAAATCGACCAAATACCTGAGCTTGCCGCCATACTTGCGGACGAAGAGGCGCATGAGGAGCAGCTACTGGGTATGCTGGACGAAGAGCGGCTGCATTACGTAGGCGATATGGTGCTGGGTATGAACGACGCGCTGGTGGAACTGACAGGCGCTTTGGCGGGCTATACGCTCGCCATGCAGAATACCGGCCTCATCGCCATGGCGGGGCTCATCACCGGCGTTTCCGCCACGCTCTCCATGACGGCCTCGGGCTATTTATCCTCCCGGGAAGCCGGGGACAAAAACCCGGTGAAATCCTCCACGTATACAGGCGTAGCGTATCTGATTACCGTGGCGCTGCTCATCATCCCCTACCTGCTGTTCCCGCCAAATGACTATTTCTGGGCGCTTGGGGTTACGCTGCTCATTGCGCTCGCCATCATCGCGGGGTTCAATTACTATACCTCCGTCGTGCGGGACCGGCCCTTCCGGCGGAGCTTTCTTGCCATGGCAGCCATCAGCCTGGGCGTCGCGGCCATATCGTTTGGCGTGGGCCTGATCGTAAAGAACGTGCTGGGCATCGACCTTTAGGAAAACCGCAAGGTGGCAAACCCGCCGCCGCCCGTGGTGGTGCGGAGCCAGTTTGCGACATCGATATGCTTGATGATGGATTCGTCCACAAACGCGATCTCCGTTTCGCCTTCCGGTACATAGGAAAGCGCGGCGATGGCAACCCAATGGTGCGAATCCAGCCTTTTTTCAGCCCCGTTGTTGTGGTTTAAAAACGCAACGGGCAGGTCGTTTTTCAACGCTTCCTCCAAAAAACGAAGTACCGTATCCCGTGCAGGGCGGAGATCCGGTTCTTTCGGAACATCAAGCGAAGCGGTATCCACCTGTAATCCGTGTACCTTTGCGAAGCGCCCGGCACCTTCGCAATACTCTTTCGTCGTATGTACGCCGCGGGCCGTCGGCGTGATATATCCCCAGAACTCCTCCATCAGCTTCAGGCATTCGACTTTTTCCGGCTGGGGCATGTGTTCTTTCGAACGCCGATGGTAAAGAAACAGGCTTGAAGCGGTGGTGGGCCCGCAGCCGGACATTCGCTGCCATATGCTTTTGTACCAATTCTGGTCGCAGCCGTGATACACCTCGCCCGGGCCTTTTATTCGCAGCAGTTCTTCGCGCACACCAAACGCTTTACGGCCCAGGTTGGGTTGCGGCTCTCTGTTTTGCTCGTTCATTCTTTCCATTCGGCCTCCCGCAAGAAAAATATTAGAATATTCAGCCGCGGCGCACGTTGTGACTGCCCCGGCGTATTTTCTGTCCCGCTTCCGCTGCTTATACTATAACACGGTTCCGGCGTTTTGGCTTAACAGATCAGGCTGTCATGTTGCCTGAATTCCGGCCACAGGATTTACGTTACCGGTTCCATTTCGTCTTGACAAAATCTGTTCCACACATTACGATGCAATTTAGACAGGAGATGGAACGTATATGCAGTTTACCATACATGACATCGCCCGCAGAGCAGGCGTTTCCCATACCACGGTTTCAAGAGTCATCAACAACTCCCAAAACGTGGGCGTCGCCACGCGGCGGAAAGTGGAAGAGGCCATCAAAGAACTCAATTATATCCCCAGCGCGTTCGCGCGCGGGCTTTCCAAAAATGAAACCAATATCATAGGCCTTGTGGTCCCGGAGATTCGAAACCCCTTCTTCGGCGATATCATTGAGGGCGTCACCCAGATCGCCGATGAAAACAATTTGAACGTCCTGCTCTACAATACGGATGAAAAGGTGCTAAAGGAGCAGCGCGTGCTCCGCATCTTGCAGGAACACCGCATCCGCGGCCTCATCATCACCCCCGCCACCGGCCAGGAGGAATACAACGAGGAGTATGTGGAAGCGTTTGAAAAAATGGACGTTCCGATCGTGCTCATCGACCGTAATATTCTCGACAGTAATTTTGACGGCGTATATTTTGACGATACCCGGGCGATCTATGACGCCACGATGCTGTTATTAAACGAGGGCCACCGGGATATCGTGATATTGGGCGGTAACAAAAAATTAAAGCTCGCCGTCAACCGCGTAAACGGCTATCGGCTCGCCCATGAAAGCATGAACATTTCCTACGCAGAAAGCAATATATTCTTTGACGATTTTACAAAAGAGAGCGCTTATGCGCTGACCCAACGCATATTGGAGCGGGAAAAACGGCCCACGGCAATCATCGCAGTCAACAACATGCTCACACTGGGCTGCCTCAAGGCAATATTCGAGCGGGATATCAAAATACCCGAAGACATCGGCTTTGTGGGGTACGATAAAGTTGAGCTGCTGGACGTAGTAAAAAGCAACATCTCCATTGTGGAAAAGGACGTTATTCAGATGGGCCGCAACGCCATGAAGCTCTTAATGGAACGCCTCAACGAGGAGCGCTCCGATCCAAGAAGCATCATGATGACGGCAACGCTCGTTGCCCGCGGCTCTGAAAAATTGACTCACAAATTCTCTCAGTAAAAAATTTTAAAACACCGTTGACAACAATCTGAGGAGCCGATATAATAAACTCATCAAAATTGTTACCGGTAACATAACCAAGATTTCCGGTAAATCCCAAGAATATATTCTGTTTCCCTCTTATTCTCAAGCAGCGTCGCTTTTTATACCCCAAAAATAACGGAAACCGAACACTAAAAATTCGGCATTATCGCAATATACTGGTCCCGCATGCAAAAATGTTACCGCTAACATTCAATTTCTCACAGATCACTCCATTCGAACCGCTTTGAATTCGTCTTCCGAATTCAAAAAAAGATAAACAGGAGGAACACAATATGAAACGAACCTTCGCATTGCTACTGGTTGTTCTCATGACGCTGTCCCTTGTCGCCTGCACCGCAGCGCCTGCCGAGACGGAACAACCGGCAGCACCCGCGCCTGCAGCTGAAGCGCCCACGGAACCCGCAGCGCCCGCCGAACCCGCGCCGGAAGCGCCCACGGCCCCCGTCGATTACAAGACGTTCAAAATCGATCCCAGCAAGATCCCGCAGGAAAAGCTCGACACCACGCTGTATGTCGCCGCCTCCGTCCGCGGCCTGGACAACCCGTACATCGTAACCATCATCCAGGGCATGGACATGTTCTGCCAGTACCTCGATACCATCGGCCAGAAGTATGAAAAGCAGACGCTCGATTCCGGCGGCTCCAACGACAAGGAAGTTGACAACATGAAGCAGTTCGCCGCCAAAGCGAACGGCAACGCCATCGCCTATTCCGACCCCAACGAGTCCGCCATCGCCCCGGCGCTGGCCGAAGCCATGGCCGCCTCCGGCGGCTACATCGGCACCGCCTGGAATAAGCCCGACGACGTCAGCCCCTGGGATTATGACCCCAACTGGGTCATTCACACCTCGCCGGATAACGTGGTAGGCGGCTACAACATCACCAAGGCGCTCTCCGACGCCATTGGCGGAAGCGGCGAAATATTCGTGCTCGAAGGCATGCTCGGCAATACCGCCGCGACCGACCGCGCAAAGGGTCTGGAACAGTACCTGGCCGAGAACCCCAACCTCAAGGTCGTTGCGCGCGATACCGCCAACTGGGATACCAAGCAGGCTCTTACCTTAGTCGAAACCTGGCTGAGCCAGACCCCCAATGTCAAGGGCATCTGGTGCGCGAACGACAACATGGCGACCGCCGCCATCCAGGCGCTGGATAAGGCAGGCCTCAAGGGCAAAGTCGCGGTCGTCGGCATCGACGCCACCACCGACATGATCAAGGCCATAGACGATGGCTTCGCCACCGCTACCGTCAGCTCCAACGGCTACCTGCAGGGCGGCTACACGCTGGCCATCTGCTACGCCGCCTGGGCAGGCCTCATTGATCCCGCCGAAATGCCGCAGGAATTCCGCCAGTTTGCAACGCCTTCCATGCTGGTAACCCAGGAGAACGTCAAGGACTATATCGCGGAGTATATAGACAAGCAGCCCTCCATGGACTTCTCCGATATCTTCTCCTGCAAAGCGGACTAAAGATACCCCCTCGCCTTTACCGGGCGTAACTTAGGGAACCCTGCTCATGCGGCAAGGGAAGTTATCCCTTGCCGCATGAGGAATATCGCCGTTAAAATGAAATCAGCGTCAATCGGGCTTCCTTAAGAATTTAGCTGAAACGGAGTAACACGTCATGACAAATCCGGCTTTTAATGATCTCACCATTACGGATGAATTTGCTGCCAAGGTAAAAGCGGAACACCGGCAGACGCAGATCATTAAATGGGCGCCCATCGGGGTGTTAATCGCCCTGTGCATCGTATTTTCCATTGCGCGGGGCAACGCTTTTACCTCCGCCAACAACATCACAGCACTTTTAAACCAGCTCGCCATCCCCTTGCTGGTTGCGTGCGGCCTCACATTCGTCATCATACTCGGAAGCATCGACCTGTCCATAGACGGAACGGTCGGCATGGCGGGCTCCCTGCTTTCGGTTTTTGTGCTCAATACAAAGAACGCGAGCGACCTTGGCATATTCGGCATATTGTTCGCCATAGCGGCGAGCGTGCTCGCGGGATTTTTGATTGGGTTATTGCATGTTAAGCTCAAGATCCCCTCGTTCATGGTGTCGTTCGGGTTCATGTACGTCTGCAAGGGCATCGCCACACTCTCCTACGGCGGCATCCCCGCGCAGATTGCCGACCCCGTGCTGGTACAGATCCCCAAGACTGATTTTTTAGGTATCCCCATCATCACCTGCGTGGCGCTTTTGATGCTGCTGGTTTCTTACTTCATGCAGGAGTATACGCCGCTTGGCCGGCACATCTACGCCGTGGGCACGGATGAAAACATTCCGCGCAGCGTGGGCGTCAATGTCTCCCGCGTGAAAGTGCTGGTGTTTACCTACGCGGGGCTGCTCTTTGGCATCGCGGGGGTGCTCGGTGCAATCCGCTTAGGCCAGGGCCAGGCGCAGATTGGCCAAGACCTGATGTTCCCGGCGCAGGCCGCGGTGGTCGCGGGCGGCACCTCGCTTTCGGGCGGCAAGGGCGGCGTTATAAACACGCTCATCGGCACGCTCATCATGGTGGTGCTCGATAACGGCCTGGCGCTCTTGGGCGTGAACCCCTACATCAAGTCCGGTATACAGGGGCTTATCATACTCACCGCGGTGGCGCTGACCATTTCCCATGGCCGCAAGGTCATCAGCAAGTAGGCGCGAAAGGAGAATTGATTATGGAAAAGCAACCGCTCTTTTGCGCAAAGAACATTACAAAATCCTTTCACGGCACCCAGGCGTTAGGCGGCGTAGACCTTACGGTATATCCGGGCGAGGTCGTGGGCTTAATTGGAGAAAACGGCGCGGGAAAATCCACGCTTTTAAAAATCATCATCGGCGTGCAGCCGCCCTCCTCCGGAGAAATGACGATGCACAATAAGCCCTACTCCCCCAGGAATCCGCGCGAAGCGAACGCGGAAGGCATCGGCATGGTGTTTCAGGAACAATCCCTCATCACCAACCTGACCGTGGGGCAGAACATATTTTTCGGCTACGAAAAGCAGTTTAAAAAATACGGCCTGGTCAACTGGAAGCGGCTCAACGCAATGGCCCAGAAAGCGCTCGATAACGTGGGCGCTGTCGGTATTCCGCCGCAAAAGCGGGTGGCGGATTTAAACTTTGCGACGCGGCAGCTCGTGGAAATCGCCAAGGTCGTCAACGTCGCGAGCTCCTCGGGCAGCGAGCACTGCCTGATACTCCTTGACGAACCCACCTCCGTATTAAACGAATCCGAAGTGCAGCGGCTGTTTTGTGAAATCCGCAAACTGACCAATGCCGGGCATTCCGTCATATTCGTTTCCCACCGCCTTGACGAGGTATTGGAGATTTCCGACCGCGTCTATGTGTACAAGGACGGAAAAAATGCGGGCAACATGCAGACTTCCGACGCCGACGAGGCGACGTTATACGAAATGATGGTGGGCCGCTCCACCACCACCGAGTATTACAAGCTCGAACAGCAGGCGGTTCCAAGCGAAGAAGTGGTGATCGAATGCCGTGACCTTGGACTGAACGGCATATTCAAGCATGTGGACTTTAAACTCCATAAAGGCGAGATCTTAGGCATCTGTGGCGTGGTGGGTTCCGGCAAGGAGGACATCTGCTCGGTATTGTGCGGGGACGATGTACCCACCTCCGGCGAACTGTACGTGCGCGGGAAGAAGATCAATTTTTCTTCCCCAGCCGACGCGCTCAAACAAAGTATCCTGATGGTACCCAAGGAGCGCTGGGAGGAGGGCATCGTCAACTCCCTCTCCGTATGTGAAAACATCTCGCTTTCCGATCCGCAGAAGCTCAAGAGCGGGCCGCTGATCTCCCGGAAAAAGCTCCGCGGGCAGGCGGACGAATGGGTCAAGACGCTGCGTATCAAGACCAGGGACATCGATGAGCTGGCGATCCAGCTTTCCGGCGGCAACCAGCAGAAGGTGGTGTTCGCCCGCGCGCTTGCAAGCGGCTGCGATATTTTGATCCTCAACCACCCCACGCGCGGCGTGGACGTGGGCGCGAAGGAAGAAATTTACGGCCTGATCCGCGATATGGTCAACAACGGGAAGTCCGTCATACTGCTTGGCGATACGCTGGATGAATGCATCGGCCTTAGTAACCGGCTCATCGTGATGCGCGACGGGCTCATTACCGGGGAACTGGACGCGCCGGGGCACCTAAAGCCCAGCCAGGTTGATATCGTCAGCATCATGATGTGAGGAGGGACGCGCTATGGCACAAACCGTTTTAAACACAAAACCCGCGGCGGGCAAGAAACGTACATTCGATTTTATGCGCTATTTCAGCGTGGTCGCCGTCATACTTCTGGTGGGCGTATTCACCATACTGGACCATAACTTTGTAAACCGGGCAAACTTGACGAACCTCCTGAGCGATACGGCGCCGCTAATGATCATGGCCTGCGGCGCGACAACGGTGCTGCTCTTAGGTTCTGTGGACCTTTCCATCGGCTCGACATGCTCTGTGGTCAACGTCCTGATGGTAAAAATACTCTCCGAGACATTCCAGCAAACCAACAACCTGTTTTTATCCACCGTATATGCGTTTGGCGCTTCGCTTGCGTTCGGCGCCGCGGCGGGGTTTGCGCTTGGCTTTATCCATGTGCGGCTGAAAATCCCCTCTTTCATCGCCTCCCTGGGCTTTATGTCGGTCTGGAAATCCACCGCTCTCCTCATCAGCGAGGCGCCAGTTTCCATTCCCAAGGCGCTGTGGCCGTCCATTAACTGGGCGAAAATCTCATTCGGCGTGCTGGGTTTCCCGCTTGTACTGGCGGGTGTGGTGATACTTGCGTTCTTCGTGCTGCAGAGTAAGACCGGCTTTGGAAAGGCGCTCTACGCCATAGGCGGAAACGAACGGGCGGCCAGAATGGCCGGTATTCATATTGACCGCTCTAAGATACTCGCATTCGTATTTTCCGGCCTGTGCTCGGCGCTTGGTTCCATATTCCTTGCCGCCAAGCTCAAAAGCTCCGCCCCCACCGTGGGCGATCCGTTTACTCTCCTGGTCATTGCCTCCGTCGCGTTAGGCGGAACGGCGCTCTCGGGCGGCAAGGGTTCGGTGCTTGGCACGGTACTTGGCGTGTTCATCGTTTCCATCATCCGCAACGGGCTGAACTTTGCGGGGGTGGACGTATTCTGGCAGAATATCGTATTCGGCATTGTCGTCATCGCCGCGGTTGCCATTACGGTGGACCGCACCGGCCGCAATATCGTCATCAAGTAAACATCCAAAATATCACATAAAGGAGCAACAACAAT
Source organism: Bacillota bacterium (assembly GCA_023409435.1). GTDB lineage: Bacteria > Bacillota > Clostridia > Christensenellales > CAG-138 > JAEYLA01. Next base: position 23,095 of record JAEYHP010000028.1, read on the forward strand.
GAAAAGCCTGGCAGTAGAAAAGGATTTGAGCCTGCGGATCGTAGATGTGCCCATGCCATCCTACGACGATTGCAGGGTGTTGGTCAAGACGCTCAGCTGCGGCGTATGCGCGGGCACGGATACCAAGATTGCCCACGGCAAGTTTAAAAACGTGGAACAGTATCCTCTGCTGCTCGGACATGAAGCCGTGGGCGAGGTGCTGGAAGTTGGCAAAAAGGTTACCCGCTTCAAGGTGGGCGACCATGTGCTTCTTCCCTTTGTAGAGGGCGAATTGGGCGGCTATGCCTCCTATTGGGGCGCGTATTCCGAATACGGCGTCTGCGGAGACTGGCTGGCAATGGCGCAAAACGGCACCGGCCCGTATACGCCCGGTTTCGGCGACTTTTACAGAACGCAGACCGTACTCCCCAAGGGCTTTGACCCAGTTGCAGGCGCCATGATCGTGACATTCCGTGAGGTGCTCTCCGGCATCCGTTCGTTCGGCTTCAAGCACGGGGAAAGCCTTGTTGTGTTCGGCGCGGGCCCGGTCGGGCTTTGCTTTGTAAGGTTTGCAAAACTCCTGGGTTTAGGACCCGTCATTTCCGTAGACATTATGGATGAAAAAATCAAGGATGCGGAAAAAGCGGGCGCGGATTACGCCTTTAACAGCAAGAACTGCGACATTATCTCTGAAATCAAGAAAATCTGCCCGCAGGGCGTGGACCATATGGTGGATGCGGTGGGCGTCAACGAGCTGATTTTGACCGCCATGCAGTTTGTAAAAGACGGCGGGCAGATGTGCACCTACGGCATCTCCCCCAAGCTCAGCATGCAGCTTGACTGGAGCCAGGCGCCCTACAACTGGAGGCTCAGCTTCCTGCAGTTCCCCTACAAG
>JAEYHP010000162.1 GCA_023409435.1 Bacillota bacterium
AGGGTCGGCGTTTCCACCTGTGAAAGATAACCGGAACTGATGCCGACCAGCTCCGCGAGCTGCTCCTGCGTCATACCGTTCATTTTTCGGTAATAGGCAATTTTCAAACCGATTTGGATATATCGTCTGTCATTTAAATTTTTGGTTTTTTGCACTTCATTCACCCCAATAACCAGTCTATCTATTTGCAGTATGGAGATGAACGGAGTATAATATAGATTATTATAGGTATTATATATACTTTATATAATATAACTTAGTAAAACCAATAAAATAGAATGGAGAAGCATATGACCGGTCTGTATGAACAAATTGAAAAAGAACGGAATAAACTTACCTGCCTTGTCAACCAAGCCGTCAAAGAAAATCAACCTATCGGGACTAGCGACGTAATCCTTGCCCAGAGCCGTAAGCTCAGTTTGCTTATTGGAAAGCTGGAAGATCAAAGAAAAATCGGGCAAACTTAAAGGAAAGCCGAAATTCAAATCAAAAAATAGACGGATTTCGTTCCGTCTATTTATGACCAGGCAAATAAAAGGCCGAAATTTACCGCAATACGCTCCCAGCCATGCGGAACACCGTATGCCGCTTGCCGCGTATGGCGATGGAGAGAGTCAGAATGTTTTCCGGGTCAGCCATACCGCAGGCAGCGGCGTCGCCGATGTGCTGAATGTCCACACCCGCGCGCTTGCAAGAAAGTGCGATTTCGCGCACGGTGGCCGCGTCCGCGCCCTCCTGGCTGGTGCCGATGGCGGAAAGCGCCAACGCCCCGTTCTGGTGTATGGCGCGCACGGCGGCGGCGGCGTCCTGCTCCGAAATGCCGGGCACCGTACCGGGCGCGGGTATGAGTATGATATCCGCCCCGGCCTTTATAAAGCGGGCGAACGCGTCCGTATCAAACACCTCTTCGTCAATGCCCGCGCCATGCATTTTCCCGGCGATAATCAGGCCGGAAAAGCATTTGCGGCACAGGCGCACAGCTTCTTCTATGGCGTCGTTGGTAACGCCTGTGCCGGGGTTCCCGGTCAGGCAGATATAGTCGGCGCCCTGCGCCTCTGCGGCCAAGAACGTCTCCTCGCTGGCACGGCGGCCGGGCGGCAGCGCCTCGATTGTTTCGAGCGCCTTGCCTGTGCCTATCGGCTCCAGATTGATACCCACCGGGCGGCCGATCAGCCTCTTGAGCTCGGCGATCGGGTTCTTTGGCGTGCCGGGCAGGCCCAGCACGGTCGGGTTCAATACATCGTAGAAGTTCAAAAGTATCAGGTCCGCGCCGAACGCTGAGGCGACCTCCGCGTTGGTCAGCCCTCGCATGAGAGGTTCGAATGCGACGATGGTCTCGCTCATCACGCTGCGCCCGGCGGAGGCGAATATGGCGACCTTGAGTTCCTGTGGGGTCATGGATGCAAAGTCCGAGGCGGTGCAGGAAATCAGGCGTTTCATTTGCGGTTCCTCCTTTTATCTTGCGTATTATGCTCCCAGACCGGAAAGGGCAAATATCAAGTCGCGTACTTTGTGCGGGTCCGTAACGGCGAATACGTCCTCGGAAGGGGGAAGCGTGCCGCCGAACCGGATGCTGGGGTTGGCGGAACAGGACGCGTCAATCTGCGTTCCCCGAAGCGAGGCGTGTACCTGCGTGCATTTGGTCTTTTCAATCAGATCCGGCGCATTGCCCGGGCGTATGCCCGCTCCCGGCAGGATCTCGATGCGCCCCGCGGCGTATGCGATCATCTCCCGTATGGTTGCGGCGCCTTCCAAAGCGGTGGGGGCCTGCCCACTGGTGAGTACCCGGCGAAATCCAAGCGCGCACAGCGTGTCGATGGCCGCGCGCCAATCCGGCGTTACGTCGATGGCGCGGTGGAACACCGCCTGCTTTGACCCGATCGTCTCGATCATTCGCTTGCAGCGGCCCGCGTCCACGGTACCGTCCGGGTTGAGTATGCCGAACACGATACCGTCCGCTCCCGCGGCAATCAGAGCGCGCGCGTCCCGCAACATGGTGTCGAATTCCCTTGCGCTGTAACAAAACCCGCCTTCCCGCGGGCGGACCATGGCGATGAGTTCCACTCCCGCGTTTTTGGCGACGGTGAGCTGGCCCATGCTGGGCGTAAGCCCGCCCACAGGCAGCGCCGCGTTGAGTTCCACGCGGTCCGCCCCTGACGCGGCTGCCTCAAACACATCGTCGGCGGAGCCGCAGCAGATTTCCACAAGTATGCGTGCGATAGAAATCCATCCTTTCTTTAAGAAAATCAAAAGGGGGGAGGAGGGGATATGCCTATAGCCCGATATGCGGGAGCAGGGCTTGAAAGGCGTTGTATATCCCATCCTCGTCGATATCGCTGGTAACGTATTTTGCGGCGGCAAGAGCCTCTGCGCTTCCGTTTCCAAGCGCAACGGAAAACTTTGCGTTCAGCAGCATATCCACGTCGTTGTCATGGTCGCCGAACACCATGATTTCGCCTTCTTTTAAATGCAGGTGCTCTGCGATCTTCTGTATGCCGGTCCATTTTCCGCCGTCTTTTCGCAGGATATCCACGCCCATGGCGTGCCAGCGCGTCCATCGGCAGCTGGGCATGTATGCTAGGACCTCCAGCGCATTTTCCTCACGGAAAAACAATTCGATCTGCAGCACATCCATGCTGAGCGCATGTTCGGGCGGGTATATTGGCGGCTCGAATATGCCGAACTCCTCGTTTATGGTCCGTACCGCGTCGTCGTTGCGGCTGCAGAACACCAGATCGTCGCCGGAAAACTGGCAGATGCAGTCCTTTCCCCGCATGAAACGGATAAACGCTTCCACTTCATTGCGCGGGATAGGGTTTTGAAACACGGTTTTTCCGCCATAGAGACAGAGCTGCCCGTTCAGGCAAATGAGGCCGTCCAGCTTAAGTTCTGCAATCTGGGGGAGCCGGGTAAGCGCGCTGGAGTGGCGGCCGGTCGCTGCAAACAGCATCAAGCCGTGCTCTCTTGCGCGCATGAGCGCATGCACGGCGCTGTCCGGTATCCTCCCGGTTCGGGCGCTTAAAAGCGTCCCGTCGATATCAAAAAAGAGCGCCTTGACAGTTTGGGTTTCCTTCATAGCAGAGAAAGAGCTCCTTCGTCGCCTACCAGCGTGACGTTGTTGTGCAGCTGCAATACGGAAGCCGGGACTTTGGGCGTCACGGGGCCTGTGAAGGTGTCCTTCACAATTTGGGCCTTATCTTCGCCCGAAACGATGACGAGGATACGCATGGCCTGCATGATGGAACGTATGCCCATCGTATAGGCATGGCGCGGAACATCCGCCTCGCTTTCAAAAAAACGCATGTTTGCTTCGATGGTGCTCTTTGTCAGCGCCACGCGGTGCGTGCTGGTTTCAAACGCCGTACCCGGCTCGTTGAACCCGATATGCCCGTTGTGGCCGATGCCCAGGAGCTGCATGTCGATGCCGGAATGCGCTTCAATGAGCGCCTCGTACCGTGCGCATTCCTTTTCGGCGTCCTTTTCCAGGCCGTTGGGCACGTGCGTGTTTTCCGGCCGGATATTGATATAATGGAACAGAGTATGGTCCATAAAGTACCGGTAGCTTTGCGGTGAATCGGGCGTAAGCCCGCAGTATTCGTCCAGATTGATTGCGGTGGCGAGGGAAAAATCGATATCCCCCTTGTTGTACCATTCAATCAGCTGCTTGTAGGTCCCCACCGGGCTCGAGCCGGTGGCTAGGCCCAACACGCTGTTGGGTTTTAATATGACCTGTGCGCTCAGTACGTTTGCCGCCTTGCGGCTCATATCCAGATAGTCTTTTGCGCGTATTATTCTCATTGCATATGCTCCATTGTATGGCACGTATCCTGTGCCGTATGCTCTCGTATGACCGCTTTTGCAAAAAAGCGGGGCAGGTGGAAATTCGGCTTCTCCGCTTCAATCGGGCTGAAGCTGAGATAATGCTCGATTTCGGGAGTCTCGGATATTTTATAAAAGTTGCAGAAGAACACGTCCCCGGGCGAAAAGACGTCTTTATTTGCAACGCGGGAAAGCAGCGTGAGGGGCACCAGGAACATGATTTCCCAACTGTCAGGGAGTATGGTTGCGCGAACGCCTGTCGCCTCAAACTCCTCTTCCGTAAGCTGCGCGCGCCCCTGCCTGCCGCGGCCGGTCTTGGCGTACATGGCGCCGTTTGCGTTAATTTCAAAGTTGCAGTACAAGCCGTTGTCGTCCGGAATAAACGCTTCTTCCTCCGTAACGGGCTTGTCCGGGAAGGCAAAGAACGCTTCCATGGCGCTGTCCTCACATACTCGGCCCATATGCCGGGTCACGGTTTGAAGCGGGTTTTGCTCATGGCACTTCATAAAAACAAACAGCCCTTCGCCGGGGACATATCCCATGCATCCCACGGTTAACGGGCTATGTTTGCTGTTCCACTGCACGTTGTTCACATGGAACAGCGGGCAAGTGTAAATATCTTCTTTTTTTAAAATAGTCGGAACGTCGTAGGTAATCATATCGTTTCCCTCGGGGCGGGAAGAGGGGCTGCCGCAAAGGGCAGCCCCGCAACCTTTCAGCCTGTTACCCGGTTGTTGGCCGGATTAGATGATTTAGAGGAGTTTCTTTAATTCGTCGGCCACATGCTGGACCTGCGTGCCGACTACCACCTGCACGCTGGTCTTGCTCGGGCGGATGATGCCGGAAACGCCGGCAGATTTAATTTTCTTTTCGTTGACGGCGGTGTAGTCATTTACTTCCACGCGAAGGCGGGTGATGCAGTTGTCCATTTCCTTTACGTTGCCTTTTCCGCCAAGACCTTCGAGTATGGCGGCGGCAATGCCGGCATAATCGCTGCTCCCTAGCGTCACCTTGCTTTCGGCTTCCGCATAGTCCTCATCCTCACGGCCGGGGGTCTTGAGGTTGAACTTCACGATGATGACACGGAAGAGCAGGTAGTAGATTCCGAAGAACACGAGGCCGATGGGGAGGATCAGCCACGGGTTCAGGGCAAGCGGGGTTTTCCAGCTTAAGATCAAGTCGATAAGGCCCGCGCTGAAGTTAAAGCCTGCGCGCACAGGCAGCGCAGCCATAATGGCCATGGAAACTGCGGTGAGGCCCGCATGCACCAGGTAGAGGCCCGGAGCCAGGAACATGAACGCGAATTCGAGGGGCTCCGTTACGCCAGTGAGGAACGTCGCAAACGCGGCGGAGAGCAGCAAGCCTGCGGCAACCTTCTTCTGGGTGGTCTTCGCGGTGTGGAACATGGCGAGCGCAGCACCCGGGAGCCCGAACATCATGATGGGGAAGTAACCCGTCATGTATTGGCCGGTGACGCCCAGCGTACCTGTGCCGGCCCAGAAGTTCGCGAGGTCGTTCACGCCTGCAACGTCAAACCAGAACACGGAATTGAGCGCGTGATGCAGGCCGAACGGGATCAGGAGACGGTTGAAGAAACCGTAGATCGCCGCGCCGATGGGCCCGAGGCTCAGCACGCCGGTACCGAAGGCGACGAGAGCGGCATAGATGAACGGCCATACAAAGAACAGAACGAGCGCCACAAGTATGGTGATGCCGCCGGTTACGATCGCCACGCTGCGCTTGCCGCTGAAGAAGGCCAACGCGTCGGGCAGTTTGGTGTTACGGAATTTGTTGTAGCAGATTGCGCCGATAAGTCCGCAAAGAATGCCGATAAACTGGTTGTTCATCTTGCTGAATGCCGCGGGTACTTCTTCAGCCGGGATACCCTTGAACATGGACACCGCGCCCGGAGAGAGCAGCGTCTGCACTACCAGCCAGGATACAAGCCCGGCCAGAGCCGCAGTGCCGTCATGGTCCTTCGACATGCCTACCGCAACGCCAATGGCGAACAGTATGGGCATGTTGTCGATGAGCGCCGCGCCCGCTTTCACCAGGAAAGCTGCGACCACGCTGTTGCCGCCCCAGCCTTGAGGATCGATCCAGTAGCCAAGGCCAAGGAATATGGCCGCGATCGGCAGGACGGCCACGGGAAGCATGAGGGATTTTCCGAGTCTTTGCATAGTCTTCATCTTGTTGCACCCCCTGAAACAATGATTTTATTTGCCTGGGTCTCGCCCCGCGTCTCCTCCCCGAAGTATGGCGCGGCGTCCCATAAAGCACTATTTATAGAGACTCTTTGAGCGTTTTTTCGGCCAAGGCAAACGCTTCCGCCTCATCCTCTCCCTGAAATTCCATGGTGATTTCCTCGCCACATTTTATGGCGAGGCCCATGACGCCTAAGATGCGTTTTGCGTCCACCATTTTTGCTGGCGTTCCAATTTTGATGCTGCACCTAAACTGGGCCATTGCCTTTACAAGCTGGCCCGCAGGCCGGGCGTGAAGCCCGAATTCGTCGGTAATGCGGTATTTTAACTGCTTCATGCGTTCCTCCTATGTGAAGCTCCCAACTAGGAGCAGGATATCAGCATTACCGGTCGGGCTGGACGTAGATAAGCGCGTCCCCTTCTTCCACGGCTTCGCTTTGCGTAAAGCGAATTCCGGAAAACTCATCCGGGTTGAGTACAACCACCACCGTCACGGGGTCATACCCTTCCGTGCGGATCGCGTCAGCATCAAATTCCAGCAAGACATCCCCGGCTTTTACAACATCATCGGTATTTTTGATTTTTGTAAAATGCTTTCCCTTGAGCTTTACGGTGTCAATACCTACATGGATCAATAGTTCCGCGCCGTTGTCGGCCGCCATGCTCAGCGCATGGCCGGTTTCAAACATCAGGCGGATCTCGCCGTCCGCGGGTGCCACAACGCGCCCCTTCATGGGTTCAATCGCGATGCCGGGGCCCAGAACGTCCTTGCTGAAGCTTTCGTCCGGCAGCCCGGATACCGGCTTGACTGCGCCTGCAACCGGCGCGTTGATGACTAGTTCCTTTTTCTTTCCAAAACCAAACATTGCCTTATCCTTCTAAAAAATTTATATCGTTTTACGCTTGCCAATCCGGCATAGATGGATGGCAAGGCACGAAATTTCCTTGCGGGAGACTTCAAAGCCGTAAACGCTGCTGATATGCTGCGCAATCTTCTCGCCGCAGGTGATTTCCTTGGGGTACTTTTCCTCCAGCATCGTATACAGGCCGTCGTCTTCGTCTGTAAATGCTTCGCGTTTGACAACGCGCTGGGACAGAAATTTCAGATGCGTCACGAACCGCTCGCTGTAATAGTCGTCATCCTGAATGGAAAATCCCCACTCCTGTTCCAGGATGTCCAGCATGCTGTTAAGCAAATGCGTAACGTCAAACGTGCCCTTGACCGAAATATCAAACTCCGCGTTCAATACGTGCATGGCGATGGAGGCTGCCTCATCCGGCGGGAATTTGATGCCGATGCGGCGTTCCACCACTTCGAGCGCGTGCTTGCCGATTTCATATTCCAGCGGGTAAAAGCGGCGGATCTCGCTTAACAGGGCGTTGGGGAAATCCATGCCGCTCTGGTGACGCTGCACCGCGAAATGGATATGGTCGGCCAGCGTGATGTAAGCGCGCTCATACAGGCGTTTGTTCAATATTCGCTTGGCGTAGCCGAATATTTCGTCGGTCAGATCAATGTACTCCGCAGGGAGCGAAGCGAACAGATCCTTTAAACGGTCGGTATCCTTCTGGTTGTCCATGCGGTACACCTTCTGGATATCGCCTTCTCTAATTTCCGTGCCTTCCTTCGCCTTGTAGCCGATCCCTTTGCCCACAACAATAACTTCCATCCCGTTATCATCCAGGGCGGTAACGATGTTGTTGTTGATAGGTCGTAAAAGTCTCATTTGCTTTACTTTCGTCTCTGCCGATTTTGCCCAATAAAACAAAAAGACCAAACCCCTACAGGTTCATGCTTCCATGATCCTATAAAACTTTGGTTTTGCCTGCATTACCAGTGACAGCCCATTTATTCAATTAAATAAGTTTTTTGGCGAGTACGGACGTAATTTGATTGTTTTTATTATATCCGCCGCCATGGGGGAAGTCAAGCCCCTTTTGCAAAACAAAAGTTAACCCATTTACAATTTTAAATAGTATATGAGTAACGGGGCAAAATATACGCAAAAGGATCATATATAAAATCCTCCAATTTCGTCTGATTCATTGTATAATAGGGTAAAATTTCTCGACGCGGGAAAAGGCGAGAGGTGCGCATGTACGAGTTGGTTCAGGTCGCAAATAACACTTACTACATCGATTGCCCGGCCAAAATTGGCCTGGTGAGGCTCAATGACGAGGACGTATGCCTCATCGATTCCGGAAACGACAAGGACGCAGGAAGAAAAATAAGGCAAATTTTAGACCGCAGCGGCTGGCGTTTAAAAGCCATATACAACACGCATTCCAACGCCGACCATATCGGCGGAAACAAATATTTGCAGGCGCAGACCGGCTGCAAAGTGTTTGCGCCGGGAGTAGAGGCGGATTTTGTAAACCATCCGGTCTTGGAACCCTCCTTTCTCTATGGCGGTTTTCCGCCTCAGGCGCTCCGGCACAAATTCCTGATGGCGCAGGAAAGTATGGCGGAGCCGTTGACCCAGGCTGTCTTGCCCGAAGGGATGGAGCTTATCGAGCTTCCTGGCCATTTTTTTGAAATGGCTGGCTTTCGTACGGCGGACGGCGTCGTATTCCTTGCGGATTGCCTTTCGAGCGCCGAGACGTTAAGCAAATACCAGATTGGTTTTATATACGACGTTGCGGCCTATTTGGAAACGCTTGAAAAAGTCAAGGGCATGCGGGAGAACCTGTTTGTCCCCGCGCACGCGGAGGCTATGGCGGATATCGCCCCGCTTGCGCAGAGGAACATCGACAAGGTCCATGAGATCGCACAGAAGATTGTGGAATTCTGCGGCGAGCCGCTGATTTTTGAGCGCATCCTCCAAAAATTGTTCCGGGAATTCTCCCTCACGATGAACTTTGAGCAATATGTGCTTGTCGGCAGCACCGTACGCTCCTACCTGGCTTGGCTCAAAGATGCCGGAAAGCTGGAGTATCTGTTTGAGGACGGGCAAATGCTGTGGAAAGCGATATAAACATTTCGAGAAGGTACCTTTCGGCACTTTCTCGAGGATTACAGGAACAACCTGTGCCTACGGCACGGCCGTTTGTTCCTGCAAGGAAAGCCTTGCACTGCAAGGCTTTTCGCCGCCACCGCACATGTCGCTCTTCGGCGATTGGAAGCCTCTGCGGGTTGGCCCCCGAATCCCCAAGGGAGTTTTGATAGATTGTACAGCTAAATAGCGGCTCTTTTTTTGTCCCGAAATGGCAATATCACAGATATATCAATAACGAATGTATGGGTATATGCATATTCTGATACTGGGCAGGGAAAATTTGCCCCCGCCAGTACGGCGGGCGGATGGCGGCCGAACCTTGGGGTGTATGCGGTCAAAGCCAATCCGGCTTTAGGGGAACAGTATGATATGTGAAACGGATATCTCTTTTGCGCCTCCGCAGGATGCGGGGCTACCGCGTCCCGCAGCAAGCCTTGTGGTGATCGCCTACAATCATTTGGACTATACGCGACAGTGCATTGAAAGCATTTACAAGTATACCTCCCATATCGATTTCGAGCTGATCACAATCAACAACGGTTCTTCGGACGGCACGGAGGAATACTTTAACAGCCTGCCCAACCAGAAAAAGATCAGTTTCCCGGAAAACATCGGCGTATGCAAGGCGATCAACCAGGGGTTTGCCATGGCCGAGGGGAAATACACGCTCAACATCAGCAACGATATCGTGGTCACCGCCCGGTGGCTTGATAACCTCCTAAAATGCATGGAGACAGATAAACGTATCGGCATGGTGGTACCCGTATGCAACGCCAGCTGCAACTACCAGCAGATTCCGGTGCCCTATGTCACTATGGAGCAGATGCAGGCGTTTGCGGAAAGCTTTAACAAAAGCGATCCGCACAAATGGGAAGAACGTCTGAAACTGAGCACGTATTTGGGCATATACAGGACGGAGCTGCAAAAGTCGCTCCGTGGCTTTGATGAGGACTTTAACCCCGGCAGCTATGACGACGACGCCATGTGCTTCAACATCAGGCGGATGGGGTACAAGGTCGTGCTTGCAAGGGATACGTTTGTACACCATTTCGGCGCGAGGACGTTCAATGTGGAATATGCAAAGGACCCCACGCTTGCCATCAGAAACAAGATTCTGTTTATCCAAAAATTTGCCGTGGACCCATACGTCGCGGGCCTTATGGACAGCGACGTGCTGGATTTGTTCTCCTACGACGGCGCGGCTAACAAAAACATACTAGCCGTCGGCTCGTCCTACGGCGGGACCGCGCTTCAGGTCAAGAACGTTTGCCGTTATTATGGCGGCGATGACGTCCGGCTCTATTATCTATCCGAGCGTCCCTCCAACCTGGCGGAGCTGAAAACCATAAGCGACGGATACGCCTTCTGCCCCTTGGATGAGCTTGAATCCGGCCTGGGACAGAGAGCGTATGATTACATCCTGCTAGAAAGCGCCACGCATATCCTCCCGGATTGGAAGAACGCCGTAAAATCGCTCTACAGGCTGCTTGCTCCGGGCGGGCAGTTTCTATTAACCGCCGCAAACGGCGAAGTATTCCACGAACTCGTTATGCTGCTGCTGGACGCGGGGGCACACTTGAAAAAGCACAGCAAGGGGTACTACCTGCTCTTTCAAAAACCCGAATAGCCCAATGCCATATCCCGATCCCGTCTTGTTGCGCCCGTACACGCAAGCTATGGAGTCTTTATTCACAGCCACTAACCGAAGCATTTTCAGACGGAATCCAATTTGCGGACTGGAAAATGGAGCAGTTGAGCTTTGCAGCGATGCTCCGGACGTTTATGGCTTCCAACCCTGTTCGCGCACGATGTTGATTGCTCCATTTATAATATCCTCATAGCTGATTTTGATTTTCGGAGCCATAAGGTAACTCCCTTTCATGCTCTTCCTCAGACTTTCTAATATGTAAGCCAACGCTCGATCATTTTATTGCAATCGGTCGTAATTCCGGCGAGCCCGTCTTCATATCTAAATTCCTTAGGTGAATCGTAAGCACGGAAAAACGAAATTCCAACGTCCGCCAAATCAGGAACACCGGCTATCTCAAATCTGCGCTTAAACTCGGAGATGTACTCGTCATCGAGATAGCCTTGAATTCCGGCCTTGAGAATATGCTCCTCGACGGGACGATAAAAAATAAAGCCATCATATATTCTTCGATAAGTAACTGAATTTGGCACGGATTCATAGTCACCAAAAAAGTCAAACGTATCCTCCCCAAACGGAGTTCCGTTAAAATCGAATCCCATAGCGGGATTGCCCATATAACGAAATGCTGCATCCCATTTTCCGTCGCATACAAGTCCGCTCAAATGCGTATTGATATAACCGCCATCCATAAGCTTAAGTGCATGATTAAGCATCACGTTGGCAACAGTTCCTGGATGTGCTTTTGCAAGATATCCCATGGTGGAGCATCCATCGTCAAATAATCTGAAGGAATGTACTGTATTCATAATTACAAGTATCTTTTGCCTTGAGGATGGGCTCTCCTTCCTCAATTTGTACTGCTCCGACACAAAGCTTGCCATAATCCTGTCACGGGTACGGGAATCAAGCCCGCTGCCATAGGTGTCTCCAAATACTTGCCGATATTCCTCGATAGTAATTTCGTTCCAGTTTATGGGCATATCTGCGCCAACGACACTGATTTTTTGTCCATCTGGAAGACGCTTGTTAAACTCCCTTATTCTTGAAATGAAATCGTGAAAATTACTTTTCTCCCAATACACCTGCCAAGTCATATCACGGCAAATGTTAATCAGCTTTCTGTCAGCTTCCTTTTTACCCATCCGGCTGTTTGTCAAATAATCATGCAGCATATCATTGATCGACTGGGAGGCGACCTCGGTTATTATTAGCCCAGACTGCTCAATGAACCTCTTATCAGTGGCGATATTGTATAGCAGGTCATACTGTGTCATCTCCATGTGATGGCCTTCGCCGAAGACTACGATATCATTCGTTTCAAATAAATGCATAACATAATCCACAGGATTTATCTTTTCTACGGATTGAAGAAAGCTGACATATCGCTCAATCTCAGGGGCATATCCGGTTGGTTTTTCGTATTTCGGCGGGGGCAGGCTTTCATTATACCCTTCACCTGACTTTTGAGTTAAGTACAAGCCCCAAAATGTCATTATCACTGCTAATAATGCTACTATTGTCAGCACAAGCACGTGTTTTTCCAGAGATATTCTTTTGATTTTCGGACGCATAATGTCACTCCCTTCTTTAAATATATATCTATGAGTAGATTATATCCGCATCAGTATCACCAGCGACTATGCCGTTCAGGCGGTTATGTATATTTGGCCGGCCTCTGGTGCGAGCAGATGTTCCGCACCGCCTGCCTGAATTCCAGAATGCCTTGAGGCTGGTCATAACCATTACTTTTTGTTTCTAAATTGCAAAAGCATTGCTGGCCTGACTATTAGGAGGTTCATGTACATTTTTAAGATAAATCCCATCCGCCACAGTCGTTCCCGAGCCTTGGTGGACTTCGACATAATCGAACTGGTCGGAGAGGATCTTCAGATGTATTTTTTTTCATAGATTTGCCTGATTAAGGGGCATCAGTGTGATCTTGTTGATATCGATCCAATCATATCTCCGCATTCAAATTGGCTATATAAAAGCATAGATAGCGGCCATGCAGAAATTATTTCCATACTGGTACTATTATACTGCAAAAGAAATGCATGTGAACACAAATGCTATTAAAAGCCCTAGATTTTTGCTTCAGGGGAGAGTGACATGCGATTCGTTGAGGCATTTCGCCTTTGCAGTTATCCGTTTTTCCTGACGCGCTGCACAAACCAAGGCTTATTTTTTGTGCCGATATGCGCCAGATCATATATACAATGGTTGCGGGACGCATTGTTTAACGCGGATATTCCTGAATGCATATAGTGGAGTAGATGCCGTATGTTTGCGGCGCTGTACTGCATATATGGAAAGCAGGTAATCTGCATGAAGACTGTCATTCTTTGCGGCGGCAGGGGTACGCGCATGCGGGAGGAAACCGAATACCGCCCCAAGCCGCTTGTGTTGATCGGCGAACGGCCGATACTCTGGCATATTATGAAGATCTACTCCCATTACGGGCATAAGGATTTTGTCCTATGCGCGGGCTACAAAGGGGATATGATCAAGCGCTACTTTATGGAGATGTGCTGGCGCAACAACGATTTTACCGCTGTGACCGGCCCGGATCCCAGCATAGAATACCATACGCAAAACAGCGAAAACTGGCGCGTCACCATCGTGGATACCGGGCTTGAAAGTCAGACCGGGCGCAGGCTGAAGCTGGTGGAGCGCTATATCGAGGACGATACGTTCATGCTCACCTACGGGGACGGGCTGAGCGACGTCAATATTCCTTCCCTCATCGAAAGCCATGAAAAATCCGGGCGTATCGCCACAATTACCGGCGTAAACCCCATTTCCCCGTTCGGCGTGCTGCAGATGGAAGGGAACATCGTGACCAAATTCAAAGAAAAACCGCTTCTGGAGGATACCATCAACGGCGGCTTCATGGTGCTCAACAGGCGCGTATTCGACTTTATACCGGATAAAAACTGCCCGCTGGAGGAAGAGCCGCTCCACAACCTTGCCCTTGCGGGGGAAGTAAGCGTCTATCCGCACAAAGGCTTCTGGGCCGCGATCGATACCGGCAAGGACATTGAGAAAATGAACGGGCTTTGGAACGGGGGGGAAGCGCCGTGGAAGCTGTGGGAGTAACTTTCAAAAGCATGTTCGGCGGCGCCTATCATAAAAAACGCGTGCTCGTTACCGGGCATACCGGGTTCAAAGGCGCATGGCTCACGCTTTGGCTCACCCTTATGGGGGCGGAGGTCATGGGCTATGCGCTGGACCCGCCCTATGCGGACAGTATGTTTGAGCTGTGCAACGTGGCGGGCGGCATCATGGATGTGCGGGACGATATCCGCGACGAGGACACCCTGAGCGAGGCATTCTGGTTTTTCCAGCCCGAAATCGTATTCCACCTCGCGGCGCAGCCCATCGTACGGCTTTCGTACGATGCCCCCATGGATACCATGGAAACCAATATCATGGGCACGGTCAACGTGCTTGAAAACATCAGGCTGTTTGACAGCGTGCGCACCGCGGTGATCGTCACCTCCGACAAATGCTATGAAAACCGGGAACAGCTTCAGGGCTACCGCGAAGGCGACGCCATGGGCGGCTTTGACCCATACAGCGCGTCCAAGGGCTGCGCGGAGCTTGCGGCGTCCGCTTATGAGCGGTCCTTTTTTGGAAAGCAGGGAAAAGGCGTCGCCACAGCTAGAGCCGGGAACGTGATCGGCGGCGGGGACTGGGCGCAGGACCGCATTGTGCCGGATTGCGTACGCGCATTGCGCGCAGGTAAGCCCATCCATGTACGAAACCCGCACGCCGTCCGTCCGTGGCAGTTTGTGCTGGAACCGCTCTATGGCTATTTGCTGCTGGGGCAGAAGCTCATGAGCGATCCCAAGGCATATTCGGGCGCGTGGAATTTCGGCCCGGATGTTGCAGATGTGGCGACGGTAGGCAGGCTTGTGGAAACGCTTGTCGGCGTGTGGGGAAGCGGCGCGTGGGAGGATCTTTCTAGCCCAGGTGCGGTGCATGAAGCGACACAGCTTCGTCTGGACTGTACAAAGGCTAAGGAACAGCTTCTTTGGCGGCCGCAGCTTTCGTTGCAGGAAGCACTCAAAGAAACCGCTTCGTGGTACCGGGCGGACCCTGCGGGCTTACGCGCGCTCTGCATCGGCCAGATCAGGAGGTATTACGCCCGCGCCGCGGGCGTTGACATAGAGAATGAGGAACAGAAATGAAACTGTCGGACTATATCGCAAAATTCTTAATCGGGAAAGGATGCACGCATGCATTTGGGTACCAGGGGGGCGCTGTGACGCACCTCATCGATTCCTTTTATGCAGCGGACGGTATCCGCTTTATCGGTTGCGGGCATGAGCAGGGCGCGGCGTTCGCGGCGGAAGGCTATGCCCGCGTCACGGGAAGGTGCGGCGTCGCCGTCGCCACCAGCGGGCCGGGAGCCACAAACCTAATAACGGGTATCGGAAGCGCGTATTTCGATTCCATCCCCTGCGTCTATCTGACCGGGCAGGTCAATACATACGAATATAAGGGATCGCTTCCCGTCCGCCAGCTTGGCTTTCAGGAGACGGACATCGTCAGCATCGTACAGCCCATCGTCAAATATGCCGCCCGCGTCACCGACCCGAACAGAATCCGCCATGAACTCGAACGCGCGTTTTTTGCCGCGCAAAACGGCAGAAAAGGCCCCGTGCTTCTCGATATCCCCATGGATGTTCAGCGCGCAAAGATCGAGGAAGACGCGCTTTTGGGCTATGAGCCGGAACCGGATACGCATGCGCCCATCGGCATCGGGCAGGTAGTGGAAGCGCTCAACGCGAGCCGCCGCCCCGTACTGCTTGCGGGCGGCGGCGTGCGGCTGTCTGGCGGAGTGGAAACTTTGAATATTCTTGCGCAATCGCTGCATATCCCCGTGATCGCGTCGCTGATGGGACGGGACGCCGTGGACAATACAATTCCGGAGTTCTGCGGCATGCTGGGCTCCTACGGCAACCGGTACGCGAACCTGGCGGTCGCAAACAGCGATCTGGTGCTCGCCATAGGCACGCGGCTTGATACCCGGCAGACAGGCACGCTTCCGCAGAGCTTCGCGCGGGAAGCGAAGCTTATCCGCGTGGACATCGACCCAAACGAGCTTTCCCATACGATCAAGCCGGATGAAATGAAACTGCAGGCCGACGCGAAAGCGTTTTTGGAGCAGCTGTTGGCCGAATCCCACTGGATCACATCCGATTGGAGCGCATGGCACGAAATCATTGCAGGGTATAAGGCCCGCTATCCGTCTTTTATAAAGCAGGAATTTTCCGACCCGAACTATCTTGTTTCCATGCTGGGCGGCTTCATGGATAGGGAGGAGATCGTCTGCCTGGACGTGGGCCAGAACCAGATGTGGGGCGCACAGTCGCTTATAATAAACGCCCGCCAGCGGCTTCTGACTTCCGGCGGCATGGGGTCCATGGGCTTCTCGCTGCCCGCTGCCATCGGCGCGCAATACGCTGCCCCGGGCAGGAACGTCATCGCCTTCGTGGGGGATGGCGGTATGCAGATGAACATCCAGGAGCTCGCTTTGCTGCATCGGGAGCAAATACCTGTCAAGGTTATCGTGCTCAACAACCGCAGTTTAGGCATGATCCGCCATTTTCAGGAGATGTATTTTTCCTCCCGCTATTTTGGGACCGTAGAAGGCTATGAGGCGCCGGATTTTTGCGCCATTGCTTCCGCCTACGGCATAGAGAGCCGGCGGGTGGAGCGTATGGAGGATTTGAAGGCTGCTCAGGAGCTGTTACATGCGCCGGGGCCGGCCGTCATCGAGGTGACGCTGCCGCAAGTCACCCATGTGTTCCCCAAGCTTTCCGTAAACCGCCCCATAGAGGAACTGGAGCCGCCGGTGGAGCGGGCGCAATTCCTGCGGGATATGATCGTCAAGCCTTTTGAAAGAAACGACAAAGGGGAATGAGCATGGAAGCATACCAGACGTTTATAAAAACCGTATTCGACAGCTTCAAGTGCATGCGCAAACACGAGCTGCTGCGCTGCATTCCCATTTATGACGGTAACGGAGCGCTGGCCGGATACCTCCGGCCCATTACGCAGGATTACCGGGAGTCTTTACCCGGAAGCGCTACGCAGCTTGCCCTGTGGCGCAACGCCAACCCTTCGCTTTCCGCGGAGCCGTTTACGGCCACGGAGGAGACCACGAGGGAGTGGCTCGATCACTACGTCATCGGCCGTGGGGACCGGATTTTATTCTATATCGTGCTGCCGGACGGGAGGCGCGCGGGGCATATCGGGTTCTCCAGCTTCGGTTTTGACGCGCGTTCCTGCGAGGTGGACGCCGTACTGCGCGGAGACAAGGATGCCCTGCCAGGAATGATGACCTTCGCGCTCCACGCGCTCATCCACTGGGGGCTTGCGGCGCTGCGACTGGACGCAATCGAGCTTCGCGTGTTTTCGGACAATGCCCATGCTATCGCCTATTACAAGCGGAACCATTTTGTCATTACGGAAGAAAATCTGCCCGTACCAGGGGTGAAAGGCAAGCGCTTTGTTCGCATGCGGCTGGATATTGCGGCATGGGAAACGGAGCAACACAGAGCGCCGGAATAGGCGCAAAAAATAACGGCATAAGCCTAGGAGGGCTTGTTTTGAATAAAAAGATCAGTTTTGCGGGGCCGTCCATTACAGATAAAGAGGTGGAGCTTGTACACGACGCCGTTCAAAACGGCTGGTACGAAAACTACGATGGCTACATCAGGCAGCTTGAACGAGAGCTTGCGGAATATATCGGCGTAAAATACGCCATCGCCACGTTTTGCGGCACGCATGCGCTGCACCTTGCTTGCGCGGCGCTTGGGTTGAAAGCTGATGACGAGGTCATCGTCACGGATTTTAGCTGGGTGGCGACAGCGTATACGGTCGCATATACCGGCGCGACCTGTGTGTTTACGGATATTACGCCGGATACCTGGACGATAGATCCCGAATGCATCAAAAAGGCGATCACCTCCCGCACCAAAGCCATCATGCTGGTGCACACATTCGGCCATCCCGCCGAAATGGACGAAATCATGGCGATCGCCCGGGAACACGGCCTTGCCGTGATCGAGGACGCGGCCCCCGCCATCGGCGCGGAATATAAGGGGCAGAAAGTAGGCTCGTTCGGCGATTTTTCCTGCTTCAGTTTTCAGGGCGGCAAAATGGCGGTCAGCGGCGAGGGCGGCATGCTGCTGACGAGCAACAAGAAATTGTATGAGCGCGCGCTGCTCTTAGCCAACATGGGCCGTACGGATAGCAAGGCCGTATTCTGGAGCGATGAAATCGGCTACGAATACATCATGAGCAACCTCACCGCGGCGCTTGCGCTTGCGCAATTGCGGCGCGTAAATGAACTGATGCAAAAGAAACGCGGGATATTCGCCGCGTACCATGCGCGCCTGAAGGATGCGGATGGAATACAGCTAATCGAAGAAAAGCCCTATTGCAGGAGCAACTATTGTTACCCGTCCATACTGCTGCCGGGAGTCACGAGGGAGCAGCGGGATGAAATATTGTCAGGACTCAAACGTGAAAACATTCACGCCCGCCCCGCGTTCCCGCAGATGAGCCGGTTCCCGGTGTTTGAGCAGCGCTTCCCGAATCCTGTCACATTGAATGTAGAGGAGCGCGGCATTTCGCTGCCTTCCGCGTTGAACATGACGGAGGAGGACGTCGCGTTTGTATCCGACGCGCTCCTCCGCCTGCTAGCGGACGTAAGGGGGTGAGCGTATGGAACGTGAACAGCAACTTCAGCAGGAAATCTTAGAAAAGGTGGAGGAACTCTATCGCTTGCGGGAAAGCAGGCAGGAATTCATACCCGGCAAAACAAGGATCCATTATGCCGGGCGCGTGTATGATGAAAAAGAGATGCAGGCCATTGTCAAAAGCGCGCTGGATTTCCACCTGACGCTGGGGGAATACGGTCAGGCGTTTTCGGCTGCCTTCGCAACCTACATGGGCGCGCGGCACGCGCTTGTTACCAACTCCGGCTCCTCCGCGAACCTCCTGGCGATGAGTGCGCTGTGCTCGAAAAACATCCCAAGGCCGCTTGTCCCCGGGGATGAGGTCATCACAACCGCGCTGACATTTCCAACGACTCTCAACCCCATATTGCAGAACGGACTCATACCGGTGTTCGTGGACGTGGAGGAAGGGACCTACAACATCGACGCGAAGCTTCTGGAGAAAGCACTTTCCAAGAAAACGCGCGCGATCTTCTTTGCGCACGCAGTCGGGAACCCGGCGGAACTGGACGCCATTATGGAATTTGCGAAGGAGCATGAACTCTACGTAGTAGAGGATGTCTGCGACGCGCTCGATTCCAGGTACGACGGCCGCCTGTGCGGCACATTCGGGGATATTTCCACCTACAGCTTTTACGCGGCGCACCATATGACCATGGGGGAGGGCGGCGCGGTAGTGACCAACGATACCCAGCTTTACCGCCAGGCGCTCTCCCTTAGGGACTGGGGCCGCGCCTGCTACTGCCAGACGGGCGAAACGAACCCGCAGGGCGCGTGCGGGCGAAGGTTTTCGCACAAATACGAAAACCTGCCCGACGGGTACGACCATAAATATGTGTTCAGCAATATCGGCTACAACCTCAAACCGCTCGATCTCCAATGCGCCATGGGGCTGGAGCAGCTCAAGAAGCTGCCCTCTTTCAGCGCGAAGCGCAGGGAGCATTTTCAGGCGATTTACGAGGTGCTCAAGGATTATGAACGGTATCTGATCCTTCCCAAGGCCCTAGATAAGGCCGATCCGTCCTGGTTCTGCTTCCCCCTCACCGTGCGGGCGGATGCGCCGTTTACCCGGAACGATTTTGTAATGTATTTAGAGAACCGCCAGATCGAAACACGGATGCTGTTTTCGGGCAATATCCTGCGCCACCCCGGCTACAAGGATATTAAATACCGCATCGCGGGCGATCTCACGCAGGCGGAAAACACGCTCCAGAATGCGTTCTTTATCGGCGTTTATCCGGGGCTGACGGAAGAGATGTTAAGCTACATGGCGGATACCATCCGCACGTTTTTTACCCGGGTGTGACAGGAAGAGGGAGGAACAATGCCGGAAACCTCAAAACAACATACGCCGGTGGTAAGCGTCGTGCTGCTGGCCTATAACCAGTTGACCTACACAAAAAAGTGCGTGGAAAGTTTATTCCGCCATACGTCGGATGTGGCGTATGAGCTGATCACCATCAATAACGGCTCTGCTGACGGCACGGAGGAATATTTCAATTCCCTGCCCAACGAAAAAAAGATCAGCTTCCCCGAAAACGTGGGCGTGGACAAAGCCATCAATGTGGGGTTCAGGATGGCGGAGGGGAAGTACACGCTGAATTTGAGCAACGATATCGTAGTGACACCGCGGTGGCTCAAGAACCTTGTGGCCTGCGCGGAGTCCGATGAGAAGATCGGCATGGTCGTTCCCGTATGCAATTTTTCCTCCAACCTCCAGACAATTGGCCTGCCGTATTCGTCGCTTGAGGAGCTTGACAAAATCACAGAGCTGTACAACAGAACCAACCCCGCGCTGTGGGAGGAACGGCTGCGGCTTATTACCTATACCTGTTTGTTCCGCACGGACCTGCAAAAAGCGATCGGTGGTTTTGACGAGGAGTTCAACCCCGGCGCGTATGACGACGATGCCATCAGCTTTACGATCCGCCGCATGGGATACAAACTCATGCTTGCAAAGGATACGTACGTGCACCACTTCGGCTCCGTCACCTTCGGCGCAGAGTATGCAAAGAACAACTTGGCCGCGCGAAACAGGGCGCTGTTTATTAAAAAATTCGGCGTCGATCCGTGGGGAAGTACGATGATCGACCAGGAGATTGTTGCGTTGGCGGATTATGAACGCCGCGGGGAATTGAAGATGCTGGGCATCGGCAAATCCTGCGGGGCGTCGCTGCTGCAGATCAAAAATGCCTACCGTGCAAGAGGCGTAAATGATGTGGCGCTTCATTACCTTTCGGAAACGCAGTACAATATGGCGGATCTCGCCACCGTCTGCAAAACGTGTAAATTTGCCTCCTTAAGCGAGTTGAAACAGCACTTTGGCCGGGAAGAATGGGATTTGATCGTGGTGGAAAGCGAAACCGATAAAATCCAGCAGCCAGCAGCCTTTTACGGGGACCTCTCCACTCTTATAAAACCCGGCGGGCGGCTGATTACCACAGCGGCGCAGGGCTTGCTGCCCATCATAGAGCAAACGCTGACCCGGAACGGCTTTACGCCCAAGGACAGCCGGAAGGAATATTATTTCGCTTTCGATAAACAAATACCGTAAAAAAATGTTGTCTTCCATAACTTTCCGTCCTTTTTAGCGCCCCAATCGGGGCGCTAAATTTTTAGAAATTATGGTATTGCATTTCGGTGGATCGCATGATATTCTTTATCTACCGAACGGTAGGTAGTTTGGAGGTGCGTCATGACAAAACAAGAGATTTTGAATAGGGCGCTGGAGCTGTTTACGGAAAAAGGGTATGAAGGAACGGGTATGGACGATATCGCAAAAGCGGTCGGCATCCGCAAAGCGTCGCTCTACTACCATTATGATGGGAAGGAGAGCATTTTCCTGGCGGTGTTCAACGACATACTGACGGGGTATGCGGCTTATGTGGCGCAATTGACAGCCATTCGGGAGAATGGTTCCGTTTTGGCTTCGCTCAAAGAGCTGTTCCTCTCCTACATCCGGTACTGCAAAGCCAGCCCGGATATGTATTTCTGGGACAGGTATTTTTACTACCCGCCGGAGTTTTTAAAGGACTATATCGCGGAGAAGACGCTGGAAACGGAAACCGTCTTTTTAAACGGCATTGGCTGCATGATGGAAGCCGGTATCGCGCGCGGGGAAATCAAAACACAACCCGCCCGCGGCCTTGCACTGGCATATTATTATCTCTTGATCGGGCTGTCCATGTCCGTGCGGCTTTATGAGGAAGAACAGCTCCTGGCAGACGCGGAAGCCGCGGCGGGTGGGCTGTTACAGGGAATCTCGGCGGAATCAAAATAAGGAGAGGGAAAGGTATGGCGGACTTTAAGCGCACGTTAGGCAAAAGCGGGATCGAGGTCAGCCCCATGGGGTTTGGTTGCTGGGCGATCGGCGGGCCGTTTCATTTGTTTGGCTTACCCGATGGCTGGGGCGAGGTCGATGATACGGAGTCCATACGGGCCATCCATACGGCAATCGACCTCGGAGTAAATTTCTTTGACACGGCGGACGCCTACGGCATAGGCCACAGCGAAGAGGTGCTGGGCAAGGCCGTACAGGGCATACGAAAGGACGTTGTTATCGCCACAAAGGGCGGCTACGTGGCCGACGATGCAAAGAAAAACCTCATCGGGGAGGATACGTCGCCGCAGTATATCCGCAAGGCTCTCACCGCCTCGCTCAGACGGTTAGGTACGGACTATGTGGACCTGTACCAGATTCACAACGGCGAAATTCCGAAAGAGCACGTTGAGCCCCTGTTTTTTGAGCTGGACCGGCTGGTGGCGGAAGGCAAGGTCCGCACTTACGGCTGGAGCACATACCTCGCCCAAAACGTGCAGATGTTTGCGGAGAATACCAACGGAACCGTCGTTCAGTGCAAGGGCAATTTGTTTTCGTATGATAAAGAGATTTCCGATCTGTGCGAAACGCAAGGGTTGGACTGCATCAACAACGGTCCTCTCGCGATGGGCGTACTCTCCGGCAAGTTTAACGAAGGTACCAAGTTTTCAGCGGAAGACGTTCGGGGTGCCGCCCATACCTGGACGGAGTATTTTGAAAACGGCAGGCTGAAGACGAAGTATTTTCTGAAACTGGAGAGTGTAAAGGAGATACTCCGCAGCGGCGGGCGCACGGTGGCGCAGGGGGCTTTGGCCTGGCTGTGGACCAGAAGCGAACGTAACATCCCCATCCCCGGCTTTAAGAACGTAAAGCAGGCGGAAGAAAACGCCAAGGCCATATCGTTTGGTCCGCTTACCGAGACGCAGATGAAACAGATCGAGACGTTGATCGGGTAGCCGCACGGAACGCATACCAAATAAAAAGCCGGAAAGTCATTCGCTTTCCGGCTTTTCTATTTGGCTAGAATGACTACGAACGCGCCCCTACCCCAAGTTCCTTCAGGTGGCGGCCGATGTGCTTGTGAAGAAGTTCCGCGTACCCTTCCGCATGCTCGCGCCAGAGTTTGTACAGCCTTTCCTTGAACCGCTCGCTCCCGTCGGGATTTTTCGAGCTCAATATCAGGCCGTATGTGATGTGGATTAGCTGGCGCGCCTCATTGAGCTCGAACAGCTTGGGCAACTCCGTGTCTTTGAGCGCATTCAGTGCCGGGATCTTCGCAAGGTCGGTGGTCACGTGGTAATACGCCCGCGCCTGCTGGAATGTTTCGAGCGCAAACGAGTGGACTTCGCGGTACAGCGCGGGGTCCTTTATGGCCACCAGGCGCATGGCCTCCAGCCAGTTCGTGCCTGCGGTCTTCACATGGAAGCGGCCGTGCGTTAGCTCACCCACGATGGGGAACACGGAAAATTTGTCCGACCCCGAATGCACGCTGATCTTGTAGCCGAAATGGCGGGCAATCGCCGCGTGCGCCTGAAACTCCGCCCGGAACTGTTTGATGTCCCCGATGTAATCGATGCCCTTCTGGAACTCGCCGCAGAAGCGGGGCGCGACCGTGGCGGGGCGCACGCCGCGGGCATATAGTTCGTTTGCCACAAAGTAGTGCTGCAGCGGCGTGGTGGGCGTCTGCGTTTCGTCTATGGAGATTTCAAAGTCCGCGTTGGAGTCCTTGATAAAGTCATCGTAGATTTTAACCGCGAAGTCGATCGCCGCGCCATAGATGTGCAACATGCGCAAAAGCTCCATGCCGGAGAACCGCAGCGTCTCGCCCTCTATGGTGACTTTCGTGCCTTCGTATTTCTTCTGAAGCGCCACATATTTGTCGCCCAAAGCCAGCACAGCCTCGTCGGACATGGCCTCGATGTCATTCCGGATATGCTCGCTGCAGTCAAGCGTGATCATGGTATAGCCGCAGCCGAGCGCATATTTTACTTCCTCTGGCTTTTTCAAATGGTCGCCGTCCGCGCCGAAGCCAAGCCGGAAATCCTCTTTAAATACCGCGAACGTGGCGCAGTCGAGCACATGTTCAAACGTGCGGCCCGTCAACGTCAGCTCGCGTATGGATTGCTGGGCGAACACCGGCAGCGCATCGTACTCCGAAAACACCCGGATATGGCCGGGGGTGGCGGCACCCAGCCGGTCTCCGACGCCCACCGTGCGCTCGGAACCCAGCACGCGCACGGGCGCCGTAAACGGGAAGGCTTTCCTTAACGCGTTCGCATTTTCATGCGTGAGCGGCGCGATCAGGATATCCGTTCCATTCGCCTGCTTGAGCGTACCGGTAAACCCGGCTTCTACGCCAGTCACAAACAGGAAATCCTCGTTCCCGATAGTACCCATCCATACATAACCGTCCCCGACCGCGTGCGCGGATGTTTCATATGGCGCTGCGCCAAGAAATTTGCTGACTTCTTTGATAAGCGAGTCCATGCTGTTTTTTATTCTCCTTTTATGAAGTCGGGAATTACACCTGAAACCCGAAGTAACGCACCGCGTTAAAGTAGCTGATATCCCGCACCATGGCGCCTAATACCTCCATATCCCGCGGGTACTCCCCATTTTCCACCCACGCGCCCAGCAGGTCGCATAATATGCGGCGGAAGTATTCGTGGCGCGTATAGGAAAGGAAGCTCCTTGAATCGGTCAGCATGCCCACGAAATTGGGCAGTACCGAAAGCTCCGCAAAGCTTGTAAGCTGGTCCACCATGCCGCGCCGGGTATCGTTGAACCACCAGGCGCTGCCGTGCTGCAGTTTCCCCGGGAGTTCGCCTTTCTGGAAGCAGCCGATTACGGTGCCGATCTGCGCGTTGTCCACGGGGTTGAGAGAATACACGATGGTTTTCGGCAAACTTTCTTTTTGCTCCAGCATGCCGAAGAACTTCCCGAGTGCCATGCCGCTTCCCGCCACGCCGCTGATGGCGTCATACCCGGTATCCGGCCCCAACTTCTCAAACGTCGGCGGGTTGTTGTCCCGCACCGCGCCGTAGTGGAGCTGCATCACCCAGCCGCGTTTCTGATATTCTTCGGCCAGGAACAGCAGCAGCTCGGTCTTGTAGATATCCTCTTCCTGCCGGGTGGGTGACTTGCCGTTCAATGCGGCGGTCAATATGGCGTTTGCGTTTTCGCGGTGTTCTTCCGAGACGATGTAGTCCAGCCCGTGGTCGGACGCGACGCAGCCCAGGGAAGAAAAATAATCGAGGCGCTGTGCAAGCGCGGCTTTCATGCCGTCGATGTCCCGGATGGCGATGCCGGAAGCCGCCTCCAGCTTTTTGACATACTCGCGGAACGCGGGTTTGCCGATGTTCACGGCTTTGTCCGGACGGAAGGCAGGCAGCACTCGTGTTTTGAGCGTTTTGTCGGCTTGCAGCAGTTTGTGGTAGTGGAGATCGTCCGCAGGGTCGTCGGTGGTGCAGATCGCCGTCACATTGGAAAGCTCCAGTATCTTGCGTACGGAGAGAGTTTTAAGCGTCTTGTTCGACCGCTCCCATATTTCTTTGCAGGTCCGGGGGGAAAGTGTCTCCTCAATGCCGAAATACCGCATCAACTCCAGGTGCGTCCAGTGGTAGAGCGGGTTGCCGATGAGCTTGGGGACAGTGTGCGCCCACGCCTCGAATTTTTCATACGGGTCGGCGTCGCCGGTGATGACGCGCTCGGGGTAGCCGTTTGCCCGTATGACGCGCCATTTGTAATGGTCGCCGGCCAGCCAGACTTCCGTGATGTTTTTGTAGTGAAGGTCCTCGTAGATCTCTTTGGGGTTGATGTGGCAGTGATAGTCCACAATCGACAGCGTGGCGGCGTGCCCATGGTAGAGCGCGCGCGCCGTTTCGCTGCCTAAAAGAAAGTTTTCTCCAATAAAAGCTGGCATGTCATATTCCTCTTACTTGTAACCGGCTACTCTTCAAACCTGCCCGGTTCTATCCACAGGCCCAGCGCCGGGTTGGGAATAAAGTATACTTCCTCGCCGTTTGTAAGCGTGTTCCAACCGTATTGCAACTTGGCCGGGTCGTATGCCTTTACGGCCTCGTCGTAATCCCAGGGTTGAAACAGCACGCCTTTGATTTCTTCTTGCGTGATGCGCTTGACCGCATAAGTCACCTTGAAGCGCCCGTCCGAGGAGCCGTGTATCAAATGCGCCGCGACGCCCATGTTGCCCTGCAGGTCTTTGTTCTGTTCAAAAAGCTCCAGCGTCTTCAGCCTGCCGCAGTACCCGTACTTGCGGATGAGCACATCCACGGCGTCGTCTTCGCCAAAGCGCTCCACGCCGGGTGCGAGCACGATCAATGCGCCGCCGTCCGCGATCGCCATGCGCGTGCGGTAGATCGCCTTGTTG
Source organism: Bacillota bacterium (assembly GCA_023409435.1). Taxonomy (GTDB): domain Bacteria; phylum Bacillota; class Clostridia; order Christensenellales; family CAG-138; genus JAEYLA01. The sequence goes on from JAEYHP010000162.1 coordinate 26,128, forward strand.
CCCAGCCACGTGCTCTTGAATTCCTTGGGGTCCAGATAGACCACGCACTTTTTGATGGGCTTTTCCACAACGTCCAGATTCCTTTTCCGGGCCAGTTCCACCGCCGCCTCAAACGGCCCGCGCCCCTCGCCGATAAACAGCCCGTGCGTATGGATCTTGCCGCCGGGCGCTGTGGTGACGGTGAGTACAAACAGCACCGGTCGGTCCTTTAAAAAGTGGGCGAGTGCGTAGTCGAATATTTTGCGCACGGGGGTGTCGGCCCTGCCCATCATGCGCTCCATGCCGTATACCGCGCCCACCATGTGGGAGGTGTTGATCATTTCCGAGCCGCCCACGCCCACAAACAGGTTTTTCGCGTGGTTGGCCATGCCCACCACCTCGTGCGGGACAACCTGGCCAGGGGAGAGGATGATGTCGTAGCTTGGGTCCATCAGCCTTTTGTTGATTTCCACGCTGACGGGGGTCTTCCACAGCCCTTCCGTAATCTCCTCCAGGTAGCTGCCCGGCACCTCGCCCAGACGGACGACGTCCGTTCGCCAGTTGTGGATAAGAAACCGCTCAAACGGCACGTCGTCGAACATCTCGGCGGCTTCCTCGCGGCTGACCGGCTTGTGTGTGCCGAGCGCGGGGAGGATATCCACCTCACAGCCGCGCTCTGTGAGCGCGTGGTAGTACACGTTGGTGATAAAGCCAGCGTTGGAATGGAAGCGCGTAAAATCCGGCGGGATGATGAGCGCGCGCTTCAAGACTTTTCCCTCAATAGACTGTAAGAGCGCCTCTTTGATGGCCGCATTGGAAAGGCCATCGTTTCCCGTTTCCCTGAGGTAGAGTTCCATATGCCCTCCTTCCCGGGCGTCAAACGCCCGAATATGCGGAGAATCCGCCGTCCACGGGCACCACAATGCCCGTTACGAAGCCGGAGCTCTTCTGGTCCAGTAAGAAGAGGAGCGTGCCCAAAAGCTCTTCGGATTCGCCAAAGCGGCCCATGGGCGTGTTGTTGAGTATTTTCTGTGTGCGCGCCGTTGGCGTACCGTCCGCGTTCCAAAGCAGCGCCGCGTTCTGCTGCGTGGAGAAAAAGCCAGGCGCAATGGCGTTGACGCGGATGCCGCTTTTTGCGAAATACACCGCAAGCCACTGGGTGAAGTTGGATACGGCAGCCTTGGCGGCGCTGTACGCCGGAATTTTGGTGAGCGGCGTGAACGCATTCATGGAAGAAACGTTAAGTATGACCGAGCCGGGGCGGCCTACCATATCCAGCGCGAACGCCTGGGTCGGCAGCAGCGTGCCGGTCAGGTTGAGACCGAACACAAAGTTGAAGCCCGAGAGATCCAGATCAAAAAAGCTCTTCTTGTCCGGGTTCTCAAACACGGCTTTGTCAAAGAATTCGTCGTCCGTGGTCGCTTTGGGGCTGTTGCCGCCCGCGCCGTTTACTAGGATGTCGCACGGGCCGTATACGCTGTTGATCTTCTGCTTCGCCGCGGCGACGCTTTCCTTTTCCAACACGTTGCAGGCGACGGCGATTGCCTCATAGCCTTCCGTCGCGATGCCCTTCGCCACGTCCTCAGCGCGATCGAGAGCCAAATCCAATACCGCAACCTTCGCGCCGCAGGCGGCGATGGCGCGTGCAAACATGCTGCACAATACGCCGGCGCCCCCGGTGACGACAGCGACTTTCCCCTTTAAATCCGGTGTAAACGGAATATTCATATCATTTTCCTCCTAATATTGGCTCAATAGTTAAACGACATAGGTGGACGCGGAAGTGTTTCCGCCTTCGCCCGTCCAGTTGGTGTGGAAAAACACGCCGCGCGCCTGGTCGATACGCTCGTAGGTGTGCGCGCCGAAGTAGTCGCGCTGCGCCTGCAGCAGGTTGGCGGGCAGCTTTTCGCTGGTATAGCCGTCAAAGTAACTCAATGCAGAGCTGAACGCCGGGGCGGGCACGCCGTGGCGTACTGCGGTGGCGACCACGTTGCGCCATGCGGGCACAAGGCCCTTGATCACGTCCTTGAAGTACGGATCCAAGAGCAGGTTGGATAATTTCGGGTCGGCGTCGAACGCTTCCTTGATCTTGCCCAAGAACACCGAGCGGATGATGCAGCCGCCGCGCCACATCAGCGCGATGCCGCCGTAGTTGAGGTTCCATTTATAGGTGGCGGCGGCCGCCCGCATCAGCGCATAGCCCTGCGCATAGGAAATGATTTTGGAGGCGTAGAGCGCCTGGCGGACCTGCTCGATAAACGCGGCCTTGTCGCCGGTGAAGGGGACCGCAGCCTTGGGGAACGCTTTCGCGGCGGTTACGCGCTCGTCCTTTATGGCGGAGAGGCAGCGCGAGAACACGGCCTCTCCAATAAGAGTCAGCGGCACGCCCTCATCGAGCGCCGCAATGCCCGTCCATTTGCCCGTGCCCTTCTGGCCCGCGGTGTCGAGTATTTTGTCAACGATCGGGTTGCCGTCGGTATCGAGGTAGCCAAGGATGTCGGCGGTGATTTCAACCAGGTAGCTGTCGAGTTCCGTCTCGTTCCAGGCCTTGAACACCTCGTGCATCTGCAACGCGCTCATGCCCAAGACGTCCCGCATCAGCTGGTACGCTTCGCAAATGAGCTGCATGTCGCCGTATTCGATGCCGTTGTGTATCATCTTTACAAAATGACCCGCGCCGTTCTCGCCCACCCAGTCGCAGCAGGGGGAGCCGTCCTCCACCTTGGCGCAGACGGCCTGGAATATGGCCTTTACATGCGGCCATGCCGCTGGGGAGCCGCCCGGCATCATGGAAGGGCCTTTTAATGCGCCCTCTTCGCCGCCGGATACGCCCGTGCCGATATACAGGAGCCCCTTGCTTTCCACATAGGCCGTGCGGCGGATGGTATCCGGGAAATGGCTGTTGCCGCCGTCTATTATGATATCGCCTTCTTCCAGGTGGGGGATGAGGGCTTCAATAAAATCGTCCACCGCCTGCCCGGCTTTTACCAGCAGCATGATCTTGCGCGGCTTTGTAAGTTTCGAGGCAAGCTCTTCCAGAGAATACGTGCCGATGATGTTTTTGCCCTTGGCGCGTCCTTCCACAAAATCCGTGACCTTGGAGGTGGTCCTGTTATATACCGCTACGGTGAAGCCCTTGCTTTCCATATTCATGACGAGATTTTCGCCCATCACCGCAAGGCCTATTAAACCGATATCCGCTTTCTTCATGGCAAGATTCTCCTTTTTATTCTTAACGTAATACTTAACGCTTGACGCGGGCATTGCCCTGCCATACGCTCCATACCTGCTCTTCGTCGGCGGGCAAAGCATAATCCTGCAGCATGGTGGTGGCTAAAGCACCCGTCGCCCAGCCAAAGTGCAGCGCCTGTTCTGCGCTCCAGCCTTTGAGCAGAGCATAAAGCAGCCCGCCCACGAACCCGTCCCCGCCGCCGATGCGGTCCAGTATGGGGATCTCGCGGGGTTCGGCCACATGCCAGGTCTCTTTATCCAGCAGTATCGCGCCCCAGAGGTGGCTGTTGGCGCTGATTACTTGGCGCAGCGTGGTCGCAAACAGCTCCACGTTGGGGAAGCGCTCCTTGACGCGCATGATCATGCCCTTGAAGCTTTCGGTCTTGCCCGCAAGATCTTTTCCGCCCGCTTCCGGTCCTTCGATACCGAGGCTCAACTGGAAATCCTCTTCATTGCCCACCAGGATATCCGAAATGCCGGCGATTTCCGTAAACGCGGCCCTCAACTCCTTTTCACGGCCCTTCCAGAAGGAGGCGCGGTAGTTGAGGTCGAACGAAATCCGCGTGCCGTGCCGCTTTGCCGCGCGGGCAAGCTCCAGGCAGAACGTGCACGTCTCGGGCGAAAGCGCCGCGACAAGGCCGGAAAGATGCAATATTGCAACGCCCTCTTTTTCGAATATGCGGGTTAAGTCAAACTCGGACGCGGAGAGGATGCGGCCTACTTCCCCCGCGCGGTCGTTGTGTACGCGCGGCCCGCGCATGCCAAAGCCGCTGTCCGCAATGTTGAATTGGTGCCGGTAGCCCCACGGCCCGCCCTGCGGCACTTCCATATACTCGTAGGCCATATGGCGGGAGGAAAGATCGTTTTTGATAAACTGCGAAATCGGGCTTCCTTCCACGAACGCGGTGAGCACCTTGGTGGGAAGGCCCAATGAGGCGGAAACGCTCAGAACGTTACTTTCAGCACTTGTGGCCTGCATGTAAAAATGGTTGCTGGTGTGTACGGGCTGCCGTTCCAGCGGCGTGATACGCACGCCCATGCTGGTAGGCGACAACAGTGCGACAGCGCAATTTTGTTTCAATTCCATGTTGAACTCCTCCTCCGGTTGATCACGAAATGTATGATGCTGAACAGAAACGGGAAAGAAATACGGCGCACTTGCCTTCTATAGTTTTATTATAAAAAAACAATGGCAACGTTTACAATACAAAAACCGAGTGCGTACCGGCGCCGGTTTTTATATTGTAGATAATGAATATATATGATATAATAAAATTTTACAGATCGCCTTCGCTCTTATTCAGAATTTCCGTATTGCGCAGATATTCAAGATTGGTCACATACGCGCTCAAGGCCTGCACAAACTCCCTGCGAGAGTCCAGGTCCATTGTGCCGTAGAGCTTTTTGAGCCGGTACTGGACGGTTCCGGTGGAAGCAAAGAGCTTATTTGCAATGTCTTCCGTGCTGTCCCCGCGCAAAACGCCGTTTAATATCGCGTAATCGAGCGCGTCGCACTGGAGCAGGCAGTTTTCGAGCTTCCGAAGCCATAATAGCTGCGGGTCGCACTCCTCTATGGGCGGGCGTTTCGTGTAGTCCGCGCGTTCTGCTATATGTTCCGAAACGGGAAGGTACGCGGTGCTGCCCCGGCAGATGATTTCGCACGGGATTGAGACGTTGGCGGAGATGATGCTGGGGTTCTTTTCAAGAAGGTTCCATATGTTTACCGTCTGCACGCCCATTTTGTAATAGTCTAGCGTCGAGGTCGTCAGCGTGGGCGTGGTGCAGCAGCCGATCACAAGGTTGCCCGAGCCCGCCACAAACAGCTGCTCCGGAACGCGGATGTTGCGCTCCTTTGCACGGACTAAAAGATGTACCGCAACATAGTCGTTGGTGCAGATCGCGCCGTCATACCGGTCCACCTGGGTCAGAAAACGTGAGATGCAGTCGTCCAGCCCCGTGTCCACGGAATATACGTCCCGCTGTTCATCCACATCCAGCCCGTAGCTCCTTGCCGCCTCCAAAAACGCATGCTTTCTGATGTTGTCGTTGGAAAGCCGCGCTTCGTTGCCCACGCAGGCGAGCCTTCTTCTTCCGGCGCTGTAAAAATAGCGCACCATGCTTTCCACCAGCGTCTGCCTGCCTAACAGCGCGCCGCTGACGTCCTCGCCAAAATCTGTGGGCACCGCGCCCATCAGCACCACCTTCACGCCTCTTTCCCTCATGCGCCGCACCATGTATTCCATCCAATCGGAATTCGCGCCGATCAGTATGAGCGTGCTCATGTCCTTGATGCCGGAAAGCGCTTCCTCGTTTTGCAGCAGCGTTAAGGCGCTGTGCTGTTTAAGCGCGGCGTCGTTCATGCCTTTTATGCTTTTGGAAAACCAGACAGACGTAATATAGGTGGGCTCGGCGAGCGCATAAAGCGTCTTGTTCATATTGGGTCACCTCTTAGAGTTGGGAAGTGTTTTCGGTTCGGCCACGCGGGATATACCCCATTTCTTTTGAAAGCCGTTCGGCCGTAGCGCGCACTTCCGGCACAAGCTCCAAAATTCGCTCGTCGGGCAGGCGCAGGCTGGGCGCGGAAATGGAAAACGCCGCGCGGCTCCCGCCGGTATAATCCCGTATGGCTGCGGCAAGGCACTTTACGCCCGGTTCGTTTTCTTCGTTATCGAGCGCGTAACCACAGGCACGTATCTCATCAAGCGTCTGATACAGCTCCGAAAGGGATGTGATGGTATGTTCCGTATATGTTTCAATTTTGCTTTGTTCCCATATGGATGCGACCTCCCGGTCGCTCAAAGTCGCAAGTATGCTTTTCCCCGCCGCCGTGCAGTAAAGCGGGCGGCGCATGCCGATTTGGGAAAACAGCCGGTAGGCGTTACTTGGGCATTCGGATTTATGAATATAGACGATATCGCAGCCGTCCCGCACCACAAGATGTAGGGTCTCCTTTGTGGCGTCACGCAGCTTTTCTAAAGCGTTGCGCGCGACGTCGAGCACGTTGATGCTTTCCACCACGCGGCCGGAAAGTTCAAACAGCTTGAGGGAAAGCTGGTACTTGCCGCTTGTACCCTCCGCCTTTTTGACGTAGTCGAGCGCAATGAGGGAGGCAAGCAGGCGATGCGCCGTACTTTTGTTGAGCCCCGTTTGTTCGGCAATCTCCATCAGATGCATGCCGTTGGGATGCAAGGAGAGCGTATCTAAGAGGCCGAATGCCCGCTCCAGGGATTGCACGCTGTTATCGCCCATGAAAAGCCTTTCTTCGCTTTCGAATTTCGTAATATGGAATATTGTACTCGAAATCCGAGCGCGAAATCAAGTTTGCTCAAAAAGCACCGGAATATATATTTAAAATACCGAAATGTGTATTGCATTTTTTAAGCATTTCTGCGATAATCCAGGCAAAACCAAATCCGAAATACGAAATCAAGTTCCACGATGTGAAATTTATTCTGAGAGGTGTCAAAGTGCATACGGTTCTTGAAGCGATTTCCCGTATTGGAATTGTGCCGGTCATCGCGATCAGCGATGTGGAAAAGGCCGTGCCGCTTGCAAAGGCGCTCTGCGCGGGTGGAATTCCTTGCGCCGAGGTGACGTTTCGCACGGCGGAAGGGGAGGCGGCCATGCGCCGCATCGCGGCGGAGGTGCCGGAGGCGCTGCTGGGCGCTGGCACTGTGCTGACGACCGCTCAGGTGGACCGCGCAATCGCGGCGGGGGCCAAGTTTGTCGTCAGCCCCGGCTTTAACCCGAGAGTGGTGGAATATTGTCTCAATAAGAGCGTTCCAATCGTGCCGGGCTGTTCCTCTCCTTCGGACATGGAACAGGCCATGGAATACGGCATTAATACCGTGAAATTCTTCCCGGCGGAGCAGGCGGGGGGGCTTGACTATATCAAGGCGGTTTCGGCGCCCTATCCGGGGCTTATGTTCATGCCAACGGGCGGCATCCATGCGGGCAACCTTGCGAAATACCTCGCGTTTGAAAAGGTCGTCGCCTGCGGCGGCTCCTGGATGGTACAGAAGGAGCTTGTTTCCGCGGGGCGTTTTGAGGAGATCACACGCCTGTGCAGGGAGGCGGTGCAGGTTTCGCTTGGGTTTGAGCTTGCGCATATCGGTATCAACGGGCAGGACGAGGAGGACGCAAAGCGGGCAGCAAGGTTGTTCTCCGGCCTGTTCGGGTTCCCGCTCAAGGAAGGCAACAACTCCGCGTTTGCGGGGGCGAGCATTGAGGTGGCGTATGCGCCGGGCAGGGGAGCACACGGGCATATCGCAATCGGAACATGGAGCATTGCCCGCGCAAAAGAGCACTTCACGCGGCAGGGCGTTCTGTTCGATGAGGAAAGCGTCAAAGTGAACAATGCCGGAAAGCCGGTCGCCATATACCTTCGGGAAGAAATTGCGGGGTTTTCCATACACTTGCTGCAGAAATAGGAGGTTAATATGTCCAGAGTCGTTACGTTCGGGGAAATCATGCTCCGGCTTGCGCCGGAGGGGTATTACCGCTTTCTGCAGGCCAATTCGTTCGGCGCGACATACGGCGGCGGCGAAGCGAACGTGGCTGTGTCGCTTGCCAATTTCAAAATCGACGCCGCGTACGTCACCAAGCTCCCCAAGCATGAAATCGGGCAGCGTGCGGTTAACTCTCTGCGCGAATTCGACGTGGATACGTCGCATATCGTGCGCGGCGGCGCGCGGATCGGTATTTACTTTTTAGAAAAGGGCGCGAGCCAGCGGCCTTCCAAGGTCATTTACGACCGTGCGGGGTCCGCCATCGCCACGGCGGAAAAAGGGGATTTCGACTGGCCCGCGATATTCAAAGGAGCTGACTGGTTCCATTTTACCGGCATCACGCCAGCGCTTTCAGACAGCGCGGCGGCGCTTTGCAAGGAGGCCTGCGAAACGGCGAAGCAAATGGGGCTTACGGTCTCCTGCGATCTCAACTACCGCAAAAACCTCTGGAGCCGGGAAAAAGCGAACGCCGTTATGTCCGACCTGATGCAGTATGTGGACGTCTGCATTGCAAACGAGGAGGACGCGGCGGACATTTTTAATATTCGCGCGGCAGATACGGACGTGCATACAGGTAAAGTCAGCCACGAAGGGTACAAGGACGTGGCGCGGCAGCTCGCGGAGCGGTTTTCGTTCCGCACGGTCGCCATCACGCTGCGGGAGTCCCTTTCCGCCAACGACAACAACTGGTCCGCCATGCTTTACACCGGCGGGGAATATTACTTTTCAAAGAAATATGCCGTGCATATCGTAGACCGCGTGGGCGGGGGGGACAGCTTTGGCGCTGGGCTCATTTGCGCGGAACTTATGGGCAAAGGGCCGCAGGAAGCGCTTGCGTTCGCCACCGCGGCAAGCTGCCTCAAGCACAGCATCGAAGGGGATTTCAACATGGTAACGGTGGAGGAAGTGGAAAAGCTCGCGGCGGGCGACGGTTCGGGAAGGGTACAGAGGTAACTTAAATGCAAACGAAGAACATCAAAATCGCCTACATCGGCGGCGGCTCCAAGCAATGGGCGCGTATATTCATGAACGATCTGGCGCTCACGGAAGGGTTGACGGGCGAAATCGCCCTCTACGATACCGACAGGGAAGCGGCAATATTAAACCGGCGCATCGGCGAGCGTATCAACATGCTCCCCGAAGCCGTCAGCCGCTGGGACTATCGCGTGTATGAGACGCTGGAAGAGGCGTTAAAGAAAGCGGATTTCGTCATCATCTCCATACTGCCGGGCACGTTTAACGAAATGGAGAGCGACGTCCACGTGCCAGAAAAATTCGGCGTTTACCAGTCTGTGGGGGATACGGCGGGCCCCGGCGGCATCTTGCGCGCCATGCGCACCGTGCCGCTGTTTGAAGGTTTTGCAAAGGAAATTGCCCGGTGCTGTCCGGACGCGTGGGTGCTGAACCTCACCAACCCCATGAGCATCTGCGTCAGGGCGCTCTACGGCGCGTTCCCCAAAATCAAGGCGTTCGGCTGCTGCCATGAGGTGTTCCATGCGCAGGATTTCCTGTGTGCGGTCATCAAAGAAATGTGCGGTGTTCCCCGCCCCAACCGGCGGGATATCTACACGGATGCCTCGGGCATAAACCATTTCACCTGGATCACGGAGGCGCGCTACGGCGATCTGGACATCTTCTCCCTCCTGCCCGGCTTTATCGGGCGGTTCTTTGAACAGGGCTACTGCGAGCGCCACGGCGTGGATCCGCAGGATTATAAGGAGGACGTTTTTCGCAGCGGCAACAAGGTCAAAATGGACCTGTTCCGGCGGTACGGGGCATTGGGCGCCGCAGGGGACAGGCACCTTGTGGAATTTTTAAATGGCCGCTGGTATATGCAAATCCCGGCGTATGTAGAAAGCTGGGGGTTCCACCTGACTGACGTTACCTTCCGGAAAAAGCGGCAGAACGAGCGCATACAGGAAAGCGTGGCACTGGCGGAAGGGAGGATACCTGTTCAACTCCAGAAATCGGATGAGGAACTGATCGACCTCATCAAGGCCATATTGGGCATGGGGACGGTGGTTTCTAACGTCAACCTGCCCAATTCTGGGCAGATGCCGGGGTTTCCAACCGGCAGCATCGTGGAAACGAACTGCGTATTCTCCCACAACAGCGTAAAGCCGGTGGTGGCAAAACCCTTGCCTGCCGCTGCCCATGCGCTGGTTATGCGTGCATGTTTGAATATCGAAAGCGCGTACGAAGGCATCGCTTCACGGGATTTAGAAAAGATAGTCGCTGCCTTCATGGACCAGCCGCTGTGCGCCCCGCTTTCACTTTCGGACGGCCGGAAGCTGTTCCGGCAGATGATAGAGAACACGCGGGAATATCTTACACCCTACTACAGGCTGGACGCATAAAAGCAATATGGATATGATACTCTTCGCGCTCAACGCGGTGTTCCCGGTGGGTTCCCTCTGCGCGCTCGGTTATGCGTTAAAGCGCATTGGGCTAATTCCCCCGGAATTTGCCCGCATTGCCAGCAAGCTTTGCTTCTTTGTGTTTCTGTCGACGCTGCTGTTTCTAAACATCTATAAAACGGAAAGCATTGCCGCGCTCGAATGGGGCCTTATCGCTTACGCCTGCGGCGGGATACTGGTCCTGTTTGCGTTGGGGCTCATTATCGCCGCGATAGCAATTAAGGACCGCAGGCAAAAGGGAGTGATGATACAATGCATCTTCCGCTCCAACTTCGCCATGTTCGGCCTGCCGCTTTCTGCCTCGCTGTTTGGGGAGGCGGGCGCGCAGACTGCGGCGGCGCTTTCCATATTCAGCATCCCGCTGTTCAACATCCTCTCCATATGGGCGCTCGCCTATTTTTCCGGGGAAGCGAGCGAGGCCCCGCGCGCGGGGAAGCTGATAAAAGACATATTGAAAAATCCGCTGACCATCGGCGTGCTGCTGGGCCTTCTCGTACTTTGCATTCGCAGCGCATTTGAAAATTGGGGCGTTTCCTTCCGGCTGGACGTGTCCCTTCCGTTTCTGTATGCGGGAATCGAAAAGGTGGGGGAGCTCGCCTCCCCATTGGCACTCATCGTATTGGGTGCGCAGTTCGAGTTTTCCGCGGTGGGCGCGCTCGCAAAGCAGATTACAATCGCCACCGTCATGCGGCTTATTGTGGCCCCTGTCCTCATGCTGGGCGTTGCGTATCTGTATATCCCGTCATTCGGCGGCGCGCACTACGCGGGGCTGATCGCTCTGTTCGGTTCCCCGGTTTCCGTTGCGAGCGCCATCATCGCGCAGCAGATGCATGCGGACGGGCAGCTCGCAGGGCAGATGGTGGTCTGGACCACGCTCTTTTCGGGGCTTAGCATATTTTGCATGGTACTTGTATTTAAAATGCTGGGCGTGTTTTAATGGGGGTGGGAGGAAGTTTCCATGCTTTATAAAACGATAGATTTATACGCATATTTCGGTTTGGAGCGTCCCGAAGGGGGCAAGGGCATATTGACCTGCATGGCGATAGAAGCGCCTCTGGGTATGCGGGAGCATCGGCGGCATCCGGCCATACTGATTTTGCCCGGCGGCGCGTACATGCTCGTATCGGACAGGGAGGCGGAGCCGATTGCGCTCCGGTATATGGCGAAAGGGTTTTGTACGTTTATCCTGGACTATTCCGTGGCGCCCATTGGGTACCCGGCGCAGCTCATTGAGGCCGCCATGGCCATGGCGTACATCCGGCTTGAGGCGAATACGTTCCATGTCGCGCCGAATAAAGTCGCGGCGCTCGGCTTCTCCGCGGGCGGGCACCTGTGCGGCTGTCTTGCCACGATATTCGACGACGCGCCCGTAATCGCGGCTTTAAAGGAGAATGCTCACCTTGCAAAACCTGACGCCGCGGTGCTTGCGTACCCGGTCATCACATCCGGGGAAAAGGCGCATGCGGCTTCGTTTGTAAACCTGTGCGGGGAGGATGCGGATTTAAAGGCGCGCATGTCTTTGGAAACGCGCGTCACAAAAAACGCGGTTCCTGCGTTTCTGTGGCATACGGTTGCGGACGCCTCCGTGCCGGTCAGAAACAGCCTGGTGCTTGCCATGGCGTATGAAGAAGCGGGCGTCCCTTTCACGCTCCATATATTTGAAACGGGAAAACACGGCCTTTCCACGGCGGACAGCGCTGTATATGCACTCAACGAAGTCCCGGAGGTCAGCGCGGGGGTAACAGATTGGATCGATATGAGTGTAAACTGGCTCTTTGAACGCGGTCTTAGGGTGGATGATGGAATATAACACATAGGAGGGCGCAATGAATACGATTGCTTTTGCGGGGCGGCATCTGAGGACGTATTCGGTACAGACGCATTTTCACACGGATTGGGAACTGATCTACTGCACCAGCGGAATGGGGCAGGTGGAATTTGAAAATGGAGCGATCATGGCCTATGAAACGGGGGAAGTGGTGGCGATACCCCCACATATCCGTCACTCCAACAACAGCAAGGAAGGCTTTACCAACATCCATCTGCTGATATCCGACGCCACATTCCCCTACCGCAACGCGGTCAAAATCGCGGACGACGCGGAAAGCCATATCCTGACCTTCTTTTCCGAAGCGCATTTTTACTTCAATTCGGACATCAACAAAAAAGAAATGATACTCTCCGCAATGGGGGAACTGATCGTCAGCTACATCATACTGTTCCAGAGCCAGACC
>JAEYHP010000103.1 GCA_023409435.1 Bacillota bacterium
AATTCAAGGTGGTTTCCCCGTTTGAGCCGCAGGGCGATCAGCCGCAGGCGATCGACGCGCTTGCAAACGGCGTTACGCGGGGGGACAAGCTGCAGGTGCTTTTAGGCGTAACGGGCAGCGGAAAAACATTCACCATGGCCAAAGTGATCGAGCGTGTGCAGAAGCCTACGCTCGTATTGGCGCACAACAAAACGCTCGCAGCGCAGCTCTGCTCCGAGTTCAAGGAGTTTTTCCCTGACAGCGCGGTGGAGTATTTCGTTTCCTATTACGATTATTATCAGCCGGAGGCGTACATCGCTTCTTCGGATACCTATATTGAAAAGGTCTCCACGGTCAACGAGGAAATCGATAAATTACGCCACAGCGCGACTTGCGCGCTCAACGAGCGGCGGGACGTCATCATCGTGGCGTCCGTTTCCTGCATCTATGCGCTGGGCGACCCGGAAGAATACATGCGCCTTTCCATTTCATTAAGGAAGGGCATGGAGATCGGCCGGGATGAGGTCATGCGCCGTCTGGTGGACATCCAGTACCAGCGCAACGATTTCGACTTTGCGCGCGGTACGTTCCGCGCGCGCGGGGATGTTCTGGAAGTATTCCCCATGAACTGGTCGGAAAAGGCGCTGCGGGTGGAGTTCTTCGGCGACGAAATCGAGCGCATCAGCGAGGTCAACGTGGTGACGGGGGAAATGATTGTGGACCGCGCGCATGTCGCGATATTCCCCGCCTCGCACTACGCAACGAGCCGCGAAAAGCTCAACGCCGCCATGCAGGAAATTGAGGACGATATGTACGCGCGCGTACGGGAATTAAAGGCGCAGGACAAGCTGGTGGAAGCGCAGCGGCTGGAGCAGAGAACGCTGTATGACTTAGAAATGATGCGCGAGCTTGGCTATTGCAGCGGCATCGAGAACTATTCCCGCTATTTTGACGGGCGTAAGCCCGGCCAGCCGCCCTTTACGCTGCTCGATTATTTTCCGAAAGACTTCCTGCTGTTTGTGGACGAAAGCCATGTGACGCTGCCGCAGGCGCGCGGCATGTACCGGGGAGACCGCGCGCGCAAGGAAAATCTGGTGCAGTACGGCTTCCGCATCCCTTCCGCGTACGATAACCGCCCCTTGAAGTTTGAGGAGTTCGAGCATAGAATCAACCAGGTGGTCTGCGTCTCCGCAACGCCGTCGGATTACGAACTGGGGCTTTCTACGCAGGTAGCGGAGCAGATCATTCGCCCCACCGGTCTTGTGGACCCGGAAATCTCCATCCGCCCCGTCAAGGGCCAGGTGGACGATATCTTGGGCGAGGTCAAACAGGTCGCGGCAAAAGGCTTCCGCACGCTCATTACCACCCTGACCAAGCGCATGGCGGAAAACCTGACGGAATATCTCGACGGCATGGGCATCCGCGTAAGGTACATGCACAGCGATATCGAGACGATAGAGCGCATGGAGATCATACGCGATCTGCGGTTAGGCGAGTTCGACGTGCTGGTGGGCATCAACCTGCTGCGCGAAGGATTGGACCTGCCGGAAGTGGGTTTGGTCTGCATCCTCGATGCGGACAAGGAGGGCTTCCTGCGCTCGGATACGTCGCTCATTCAGACCATAGGCCGCGCCGCGCGAAACGTGGAGGGCAGGGTCATCCTCTACGCTGACGTCATAACGCCTTCTATGAAGCGCGCCATAGACGAAACTGAGCGCCGCCGCGCCAGGCAACAGGCGTTTAACGAGGAGCACGGCATTACGCCCAGGAGTATCACAAAGGCGATCCATAACGTGCTCGAAATCTCCAGCAAGGTCAGGGACGCCGCGGGCGCGCTTTCTTTCGAGGACAGGGAAAAGCGTATCGCGATACTCACCCAGCAGATGCGCGAGGCCGCGGCTGCTCTGGAATTTGAGGCGGCTGCAAAGCTCAGGGACGAGCTCCGGTCGCTGCAGGGGGAAACGCCGCTTGCGCCCGCGAAACCCGCGCCCGGCACCGTGGGCAGCAAAAAGCCCGCGCGAGGCAGGACGCGCAAGTAACTACTTAATTTAAAAGCGTTCGCTTTCTTTTGCTTCTTTTCTTTCTCGTGAAAGAAAAGAAGTGAGGGTTTGGGAGCAAAGCTCCCATCGTCCCCAGCACGCATACAACCGGTAAACCGGTCAAATATTTACGCAAGGGAAAAGGTTACATGCAGGATTCAATTGTCATCAAAGGGGCGCGGGAGCACAACCTTAAGAACGTCACGCTCGCGCTGCCCAGAAACAAGCTGATCGTTATGACGGGGCTTTCCGGCTCAGGAAAGTCCTCTTTGGCGTTTGACACCATTTATGCGGAAGGCCAGAGGCGGTATGTGGAAAGTCTTTCGGCCTACGCGCGCCAGTTTTTGGGCCAGATGGAAAAGCCGGACGTGGACTCTATAGACGGGCTTTCGCCAGCCATATCCATAGACCAAAAGAGCACCAGCCACAACCCCCGGTCCACGGTGGGCACGGTGACGGAGATACACGATTATCTGCGCCTGCTTTATGCGCGCTGCGGCGTTCCGCATTGCCCCAATTGCGGCAAGCCGATCTCCCGCCAGTCCATCGATCAGGTGGTGGATCAGGTGCTTGCCCTGCCGGAAGGCACGCGTATCCAGGTTATGGCCCCGTGCGTGCGCGGCAGGAAGGGCGAGCACCAGAAACTTTTGGACCAATTGCGCAAGGACGGTTATGTCCGCGTGCGGGTGGACGGCACGCAGTACGACATCAACGACGTACCGGCGCTTGACAAAAAGTACAAGCATACCATTGAGGCGATCGTGGACCGCCTGGTCATAAAGCCCGGCATCGAAAGCCGCCTGACGGACAGCATCGAAACGGCATTTACGCTGGCGAGCAACCTGGCGCTTGTGGATATCATAGACGGCGAGCCCATGCTGTTTTCCCAGAACTACGCCTGCCCGGATTGTGGCATCAGCATGGAGGAACTTTCCCCCCGTATGTTCTCCTTCAACAACCCGTTCGGCGCGTGCCCAACATGCACGGGCCTCGGTACTTTGCTGAAGGTGGACCCGGACCTCGTGATCCCCGATCCCGCGCTTTCGCTGGAGCAGGGGGCCATCGGCGTATCCGGCTGGCACAGCGACGCGCACGAGAGCATCTGCTACATGTATTTTAAGGCTCTCTCCGAAACATACGGGTTTTCTCTGGATACGCCGGTGAAGGACCTTCCCGAAAAAGCGGTCAACGCAATACTGTACGGCACGGGCAAGGAAAAACTGCACATCATCTATTCCAAGGAATACGGCTCAGGTTCGTTCGACGCGCCGTTTGAAGGCATCGTTAACAATCTGGAACGCCGGTATAAGGAGACGCAGAGCGATTACTCCAAGCAGGAGATCGAGGCGTATATGTCGAACACCCTCTGCCCCAGCTGCCACGGCAAGCGTTTAAAGCCAGAAAGCCTGGCTGTCACGGTGGGGGAGAAGAACCTTTCGGATTTGAGCGACGCCACGGTGCTGGAGGCGCGCTCGTTCTTAGGCGGGCTCTCGCTTTCAAGCTCCAACCAGATCATCGCCGCGCAGATATTAAAGGAGATCGACGCGCGGCTCGGCTTCCTGGTGGACGTGGGCTTGGATTATCTTACGCTTTCGCGCGGGGCCAACACGCTTTCGGGCGGCGAGGCGCAGCGCATCCGGCTGGCGACGCAGATCGGCTCCGGCCTTGTGGGCGTGCTCTATATATTGGACGAGCCCAGCATCGGCCTGCACCAGCGGGACAACGCGAGACTCTTACATACGCTCAAGCACATGCGGGACATCGGCAACACGCTCATCGTCGTGGAACACGATGAAGAGACCATGCGCGAGGCGGATTATTTGGTAGACGTCGGCCCCGGCGCGGGCGAGCACGGCGGGCATATCGTGGTCGCGGGCGAGGTCAGCAAGGTCATGGCCTGCGAGAAATCGATTACCGGCCAGTTTTTAAGCGGCAAGCGCAGCATCCCCGTGCCAAAAGAGCGAAGGTCGCTCAACGGAAAATGGCTGCATGTCAGGGGGGCCCGCGCGCATAACCTGAAAGGAATCGACGTGGACATTCCGCTTGGCGTGTTCAGCTGCGTCACCGGCGTTTCGGGATCGGGGAAATCGAGCCTGGTCAACGAACTGGTGAAAAAGACGCTGCTGCGCGACCTCAACCGCGCGCGGGTGCGCCCGGGCGACTGCGACGGCATCACGGGGATAGAATATCTCGACAAGATCATCGATATCGATCAAAGTCCCATCGGCCGCACGCCCCGAAGCAACCCCGCCACATATACAGGCCTGTTCGATCTTGTACGCGAGGTGTTCGCCATGACGCCGGACGCGAAATTAAGGGGCTATACGAACGGGCGGTTCAGCTTCAACGTCAAGGGCGGCCGGTGCGAGGCCTGCCACGGCGACGGCATCATCAAAATCGAAATGCACTTTTTGCCGGACGTCTATGTCCCCTGCGAGGTCTGCGGCGGCAAGCGCTACAACCGCGAAACGCTGGAGGTCAAGTATAAGGGAAAATCCATATACGACGTGCTGGAAATGACGGTGGAGGAGGCGCTTTCGTTCTTTTCGCCCATTCCGCGGATCGCGAAAAAGCTGCAGACACTCTACGACGTGGGGCTCACTTACGTCAAGCTCGGGCAGCCCTCCACGCAGCTTTCGGGCGGCGAGGCGCAGCGCGTGAAGCTTGCCGCCGAGCTTTCTCGGCGGGATACGGGGCGGACGCTCTATGTGCTCGACGAACCCACAACGGGGCTGCATATGGCGGATGTGGAACGGCTGCTGGGTATACTGCAGCGCCTGTGCGAAGGCGGAAGTTCGGTGCTTGTGATTGAACATAATCTCGACGTCATCAAGACTGCGGATTATATTATAGATATGGGCCCCGAAGGCGGGGACCGCGGAGGCCGCGTCATCGCGTCGGGTACGCCCGAAGCCGTAGCAACCGTTCAGGAAAGCTATACGGGGCAGTACCTTTCACGCGTGCTGCACAAGCATGGCGGCCAACTGGGTCAATAACGAAAAAGGATAGGGATACGTATGGCATTTACAATGGAGCGGTGGCATTCCGCCGTTGGGCAGCGCTTTGCTGTGCGGAAATATAAGGGAGAGCCGGACGAAAGAGATCTGGATCTGTTGTACGAAAAAGCGGAGCAGCTTTCCGCGCGCGGCGTGCGCATACTGATCGGCCATGACCCCAAGGTGTTCGCGCCCATCCTGTTTGGTGCGGGGAAAATCAAGGGGACCGGCTGGTTTGCGGCGTTTGTTCAGGACGAGGACGCGGACGACCGCACGGTAGGGTACCTGGGCGAGACGTTCGTGCTGGAGGCTACGGCGCTGGGGCTTGGGACCTGCTGGCTGGGCCTGTACAACAAAAAAGCTGCAGCTTCCGCTGTAAAGCTAAAACCCGGCGAGGAACTGACCTGCATCACCCCTCTGGGTGTTTCCGCGGAAAATTATGCCGCCCGCCCGAGAAGGCCGCTCGACAAGCTGACGGGGTTATCACAGGAGGAACTCCAGCAGTTGCCGGAGTGGCAACGCCTGGCGCTCGAATGCGCGCGGCTTGCGCCTTCGGCGACCAACGCGCAGCCCTGGGAGTATATTGTGGAAGGCGAAAGCATCCGCGTGCGCAACACGGGCAACAATTTCGGCTACGGGATGCTTGACTGCGGCATTACCATGCTGCATCTGGAGCTTGGCGCAGCCCACGGCGGCGTGGCGGGCGAATGGAGCATTGAGGAGGACGACGCGGTGTTTACGCCGACCTCGTATGAGAATTGATAATGAATAATCCCTTTGGGATTTCAATTAAATAATAAAGTAATAAATATAATAATGAATAATGCAATTATTCGGGAAAATCCTCGGAATTCATTATTCATTATTTTTTGTAAATTCCAGGCGGGAATTTCGTATCAATTGTTTATTTCCGATTGATAATAAGTTCATTATAATAAAGTATAATCAAAGGAATTCTGCAAGGAATTTCCGTGCTTGTCGGCCTCTTACCGTCATCCTGAGCGAAGCGAAGGATCTTGAACGCCTATATTAGGGCATATAACGAGGGCTAGATTCTTCGCCTTCGGCCCAGAATGACAAACGACAAGGTTTATCGACACACACTAAGAAATTCCGCAAGGAATTTCCATCGCATGCTGGAAAACGATGTAGGGGTCGCCGCCCTCGGCGACCCGGGGGACGCCCAATGGGGCGTCCCCCACAGTCCAACATTATTGATTAATCGAGCAGGGAATACAGGGATGTTCTAAATAATACAAAGAAATTATTCATTATTAATTATTTGAATGAGGAGGGTGTTATGGAACTCTTGCGCGCGCTTGCCGAACTCCGCACGCCGTTTTGGGACAGCGTGATGTGCTATATTACCTACCTGGGGGATGAAACGGTTTTCATGGCGGTCGGGCTGATCGTCATCTGGTGCATCGACAAGAAGTGGGGCTTTCGGCTGTTCTATATGGGCCTGTTGGGCACCGCGCTCAACCAGATGTTAAAGGCGATATTCCTTTTGCCGCGCCCCTGGGTGCGGGACCCGTCGTTTTCTATTGTAGAAGCCGCGCGGGAGGGTGCGACCGGGTATTCGTTCCCCAGCGGGCACACGCAAAGCGCCTTCATGCTCTTTGGCGGCGTCGCCATGTGGGTCAAAAAGCGCTGGGCCACGGTTGCGGCTGCCGCGATTATTCTTTTGACCGCGTTTTCCCGCATGTACCTTGGCGTGCATACGCCTCTCGACGTCGGCGTTTCCCTGCTTGCGGGCGTACTGATGCTCGTACTGATGCATTTCGCTTTCCGCTATGCGGACAGCGGCAGGCGCGCCATCCACGTGCTGGGAGCCGCTGGCATGCTTTTCTGTATCGCCGTCATTCTCTATCTCCTGCTTGCACCCGCTACCGCCGCCAATGTGGCGGAGTTCGACGCGCACGGCAAGGAAAGCGTATGGTCACTCGTGGGGGCGATGCTGGGGCTTTTGCTGATCTGGTGGATCGACGACAAATATCTCAGGTTCCCCGTACGGGCGGTATGGTGGGCGCAAATCATCAAATGCCTGGGCGGGCTGGGGCTTTTGATGCTCGTCCGTATCGTATTAAAAGAGCCGCTCCTTGCGCTCTTTGGCGGGGACGCCGCGGCGGACGGGTTGCGGTATTTTTTGATGACGCTCATCGGCGGGGCGGTTTGGCCCATGACATTCCGGTTCTTTTCCCGGCTTGGGAAGAAGGTGGGTTAAGTCTAACCTATAAGAAGGCCGCTGATGGAGTTCGCAGGACTTGTCAGCGGCCTTTATTCATCACAAAGCGCTCTTACCGTCATCCTGAGCGAAGCGAAAGATCTTGAAGCGCCTATATAAAGGTCTATAGCGAGAGCCAGATTCTTCGCCTTCGGCTCAGAATGACAAACGGATGGTTTTTCAGCTGCCTTTCCTTACGGCAAAAGCCCCCATCCCTTTTCCAGCACGCGTACAGGCAGGTATCCTATGACGCCCCAAACCTCCACCTCCACCCAGTTCTCCGGGCCATAGGAGAGCACCTGCACGGTGGTATAGGTGGGCACCTTGAACAGCCTCGTGCTGCCGCTGCCCGGCACGGCCATGAGGTATGAGGTGTAGCGCATGATATCCGCATCGGGCGTCGATTCCATCATGCCCTCCTCAAACGTCAGATAGGCCGTGCGGATGTAGCCTTCCCGCTTTTTGTATTTGACCTTGCACCAGGGATCGCCAAGCTGGAGTACTTCCACGGGCGTATCGATCGGCAGCCTTGCGATGCGCCGGTCGTTGGAGCCGTTGCCGGTGCGAAGGTCGGCGTCCTCCAATACCGTCCACGCGGTCAGGTTGGGCTGCTCTTCTTCATCGTAAATGCCCTTCTGCATGGCGTTATAGTCATGGAAGGAAAGCTTGGAGCGCAGCGCGCGCCTGAGCGAAGAATTGGGCTTTTCTGTGGTTGAAACATTTACGATCGTGCCCGGGCAGGCATAGTAATAGAGCCACTTTGCGTCCTCCACATACAGGCGTACGCAGCCGTGGGAGACGTTCTGGCCCAAATGCCGGTACGGGTAGGATTGCAGGGCGTTCACGCTGCGGCGCGAAAACATGATGGAGTGGAAGTATACGCTCTCCACGATCTGAGTCCAGTACCGCGCGTACTCGCCGGAGAAATTTGCAAATTTCCCGAACCGTTCCCGCCCGCCAATCTTCCAGACGCCGCGCGGCGTGGGCGTGGCGACGTCCTCCGGGTCCTCCGGGTCCAGCTCCGTACGCCCGGTGGAGCATAAAAACCGCCGTACGATGCGGGTATACTCTCCCGCGTCGTCCTTTTCATATACGGTGACGATCTGGTTGACGATATCGAGCAGTATGTAGTATTTTTCCGGGTCGGTGTTCTTCAGCTCGTCTCTCGCATATGCGCTGCGCGGCAAAATAAAAAGCAATGCTGACAGCGCGCACAAAAGACATAAAAAGCGAACTCTCACGGGCTGCTCCTTTCGGGGCGGTTTTTTGCGTTTATGCCGTCGGCCGGAAAGTTCCGGCTGCCGCGGTTATACCCGTACCAAAATTGGTATGCTAACGGTATGCGTCCTAGAAGAAAGAACAGCATCATTCGGTCTCTGGCATTGCTCATGGCGTTGCTGCTTTGCGGTTGTACAAAGTTTTTGCCCCGCAGGGCGGCCGATACGCCCACCCCAAAAGTCACGCTGATGCCGACTCCCACGCCCGTTCCCACGCCCACGCCCGAGCCGCCGCCTTCCGTGCTTGTCTTAACGGACTGCGAACGGGACGAAATAGAGCCCTATGTGGAGAGCCTGATGCAGGTGCTTTTGGGGCAGGATTGGCGCGTTACCCAGCGATACGCGGCGGAAGGGTTCCCGGAAGAGCTCCCCGCGCATGCATATGACGGCATCCTATTGCTGCGCGCAAAAAAGGGGACGTCGCTTGCTGTGGTGGAGCAATTGACCGAGGAAGGAACGCCGGTATCCATCATAGACCTGTTTCCAGACGGGGAGGAATTCTTACGCGCCTCGTATTTCTGGTACAATACGGAGGACGCTGCGGAATACGCCCTGGACGTGGCGCTGCACTATCCTCCGCATGATACGCCGGTGCGCCTGATCGGGCTTTTTAAGGAAAAAGGCAGCCCGGGGCACGACGCGTTCCGGGAAGCGGCCAAAGAAGGAAAGGTGCTCGGGAAGGGAAGCTTCTACGACGGCCAAAGGCCGCAGCGCGCCAAAGCGTTCATGGAGGAGCAGTTGGACGATTATGTGGAGGGCACGGTGGACGCCGTTTACGCCGAAACGCTTCCGCTTGCGCTGGCGGCGCTGCTTGCGCTCACCGAACGCGGCCGCACGGATATGGAGGTATTTGCCGTTCCGGAGGGGTCCATCTATTTGCAGCGGAAGCTTTTAGAGCAATACGTATTCCCTGTGGCAATGGGCGCGGAACCCGCCGAATGGGCCTATTTGCAGGTAAACGCCCTTAATGGCATGATGCATGGCGGCACGCCGATAAAAAGCGCGATCGGAAGCGGCGTCACGATGTACGGGGAGGGCATTTAGCCATAGACCGTCCTACCGATATACCAGAACGTATAATCGTTGATTATTTCACGACAAGCAATTCAGGGGATGCAGCGGATGGGAGAAGAAAGAAGGAGGGCATCTCTTCTGTCCCGTAAATTCGAATATTTGGGGGAGAATGCGTAAAAAGTAATGCCGACAAATGACTTTTGTGAACAAAAGGGAAAAGAATTTAAAAAAATAATGCTGGACAAGTGCACAAACAGGGATTATAGTATATCATGGGTTTGGATTTGACAATATGTAAGCCGCAAGTAAGAAAACCATAGAACGCGACATTTTAGCATAATATTCACTTATATCACACGGCAGATCCGCCCGCTTCCGCTCCAAGTTTTCACATTGTTTCTTGTTAAATTGAATTCCTTTTGCGCTCCCATCCAACATGCATACTGGCATCATAAGAAAAGGGCGCATTGACCCATTATTTTACAGGAGGCATACCTATGAACTGGGCAGTCATCTCTCTTTTCATCTGTGCGCTTGCCATCGGCGTCGCGGTCTATTTCTACCGCTGGGTAGAAAAGTTGCCCGGAGGAGAAGGCACGGAGCACATCGGTAAACTCATTCGCAAGGGCGCTTTCACATTCCTCAAGCGCGAATACCGCGTTTTGACGATATTTGTGGGAATCGTCAGCGCCCTGTTGATCCTCTTCTTCCCCAAGCCGATCTGGGAAGGCGACTGGACCACCAACCTGTGGACCATGTGCGCCTACATCCTCGGCTCCGGCCTTTCCGCTTTGGCGGGCTACGTCGGCATCAGCATCGCCACCATCGCCAACATCAAGTCGGCTGTTGCGGCGAAGCATGGCGTGGCGCCCTCCTTCATGGCGGGCTTCCGCGGCGGCGCGGTCATGGGCATGGCGGTGGTGAGCATCTCGCTCGCGGGCACCGCGATCCTCCACCTGCTCACGGGTGACTCCGGCATCGTATTGGGCTTCAGCTTCGGCGCAAGCTCGCTCGCTCTGTTTGCGAAAGCGGGCGGCGGTATCTTCACGAAATCCGCCGATATCGCGGCGGACCTCACCGGTAAGGTAGAGCTTGGCATCCCCGAAGACGACCCGCGTAACCCCGCCGTTATCGCAGATAACGTGGGCGACAACGTGGGCGACGTCGCCGGTATGGGTGCTGACCTGTTTGACTCCAACGTTGCTGCCATTGCGGCGGCCATGGTTATCGCGCTCCCGCTCCAGCAGGAAAACCTGCTGTTCTGCTTCGGCGCATTGGGTCTTCTCGCTTCCATCGTGGGCGTGCTGTTCTCCAAAATCGGCAAGAACGGCAAGCCCGGCGCCGCGCTCAACCGCGGTACGTACCTGACCTGCGCCATCTATGTGGCGCTGACCTTCTTTGCCGTACTTCTGAGCGGCTTTGAATGGCGCCTTTGGGGCGCCGCAATCCTCGGCATGGTCGTGGGCGTCATCATCGGCATTACAAGCGATTACTTCACGGGTGACGAGCGCAAGCCGGTGGAAAAGGTTGCGGAAGCCTGCAAAAACGGCCCCGCGTTCACCATACTCACAGGCATGTCCTACGGCCTCTTAAGCTCCTTCCCCGCGCTTGCCGGTATCGGCGTTGCGGCGCTGGGCGCGTATAAGCTGTGCGAACCTCTGGGCGGCAGCTGTCCGATGTTCGGTATCGCGATTGCGGCAGTCGGCATGCTCTCCATCGTCGGCATGATCATCTCCAACGACGCGTACGGCCCCATCGTGGACAACGCGCGCGGCGTGGCGGAAATGTGCGGCCTGGGCGACGAAGTTCTGGAAGTAACCGATAAGCTCGACTCCGCTGGCAACACCGTAAAGGCTATCACCAAGGGTTTCGCCATTGGTGCCGCGGGCCTTACCGTTATCGCACTGCTGGCCGCGTTCCAGGAGATCGTGGTCGCAAACGGCGGTGCAGATGTCGGCTTCAACATTATGAACCCGCTCGTGTTCTTCGGCGCATTGGTCGGTACGGCAATCCCCGCCGTGTTCTCCGCCATGCTGATGATGGGCGTGAGCCGCAACTCCCAGAAGATGGTTGCGGAAATTCATCACCAGTTCAACAGCATCCCGGGCCTCAGGGAAGGCAAGCCGGGCGTGCTGCCGGACTATGACAAGTGCATCGACATCGCCACCATCGGCGCGATCCGCGAGCTCATTCCCGCGGGCCTTGTTGCGATACTCGTCACGCTGGCTGTCGGCTTCATCGGCGGCGTGCAGGCCATCGGCGGTTATCTCACGGGCAACATCATCTCGGGTCTCCTCATTGCGCTGATGATGAGCAACGCGGGCGGTCTGTGGGACAACGCCAAGAAGTTCATCGAGTCCGGCCACTGCGGCGGCAAGGGTTCAGATGCGCACAAGGCTGCCGTTATCGGCGACACCGTGGGCGATCCGTTCAAGGATACCGCGGGCCCGTCCATCAACACGCAGATCACGGTGGTATCCCTGGTTTCCTCCATGTCTGCGATTCTGTTCCTTACGTACTCCATATTCTAAGCGATATAAGTAATATGAATGAGGGCGCCGCTGCATGCGGCGTCCTCTTTTATTGTTTTTTGGACAGACTCTTTATTTAGAAGTATTGTAAAATAGTAGTATTAATCTATGTTTTTCATAATATAGCTTCATTTCCTGCGATTGAGGGGGCTGTTTTGCTTTGCGGAAAATGCTTGCATCGCATGGAGTGATATAATATAATCTACTATGTACATTGATTGTGAATTAACAAACCAGGAGGAAACAGATGAAACGCAAAGGATTTGTTGCGTTGCTGCTCGCAGCGCTGATGCTGTTGGGCGCAGTGGGCTGCGCAGTCGAGCCCACGCCCACCGCCGCGACACCCGCTCCCACGGCGGCGGAGGAGCAGGGTACGTTTGTACCGGGCACCTACACCGGCAAAGGCAAGGGCATGAACGGGGATGTTGTGG
>JAEYHP010000115.1 GCA_023409435.1 Bacillota bacterium
GACGCAAATGGCACAGGTTCACTATCTCGGCACCGGCAGGCGCAAGAAATCCATCGCCCGCGTTCGTCTGCTTCCCGGTTCCGGCAACATCACCGTCAACAAGCGCGACGTGGAAGAATACTTCGGTTTGGAAACGCTCAAGATGATCGTGCGCGCCCCCATGGTGCTCACGGATACGCTGACGAAGTATGACGTTAAAGTCAACGTCATTGGCGGCGGCACCACCGGCCAGGCGGGTGCGATCCGCCACGGCATCGCCCGCGCGCTGCTCATCGCCAACCCCGAGCTCAGGCCCGCCCTCAAAAAGGCCGGTTACCTGACCCGCGACCCGAGAATGAAGGAGCGCAAAAAGTACGGCCTCAAGGCTGCACGCCGCGCGCCCCAGTTCTCCAAGCGTTAATCTACATTGTACCTTTACAGCCGCCGGATTTCCGGCGGCTGTTTTTTCAGGCGGTTGGGATTGCTTGCTCCTTTACCCTCCGCCGTTACCGGAGGCGTATCGTATGGAAAAGCAGAACCGAACCATTCCCGTGCCCGAAACCATGCTGATCGGTCTTTTGCTTGCGTTTGTTGGCGGATACCTGGATGCTTATACCTACCTGCTGCATGGCGGCGTGTTCGCAAACGCCCAGACGGGAAACATGGTGCTTTTGTTTATCAACCTGGCTGAAGGCAGATGGACAAAGGCGGGCTATTACGTTATCCCAATCGTCGCGTTTGCTCTCGGCATCCTTGTGACGGACCTGTTGAAGCGCCGCTTTGTCACCGCCCGCAACGTCCACTGGCGGCAGATTTCCGTATTGGCGGAGTTCTTTATCCTGATCGTCATCGGCTTCCTGCCTAGGACGGTACCGGACGGCGTAATCAACATTACAGTATCCTTTGTGTGTGCGGTACAGGTAGCAAGCTTCAACCGCCTGCATGGCATGGGCTACGCCACCACCATGTGCACTAACAATCTAAGGCAAGCGGTGGAAAACGGGGTCTCGTGCAGGATTGACCGGGACAAAGCCGCGGGGAGCAGGGCGCTCAAATACCTCGCCATTATTGCGGTATTCTGCCTGGGCGCGCTCGTCTGCGCGCTGGCCGTGCGCGTATTCGCATACCGGTCCATATTCCTGTGCTGTTTGCCGCTTTTGGGCGTATGGGTTTATCTTTTTACGAGCAGGGATAAGTTTGAGTTTTCAAACACGCCCTAGCCAGTGATTTTCGATTAGACAAAAAGCCGGGCATTAGGCCCGGCTCTTTCATATGCCATGGCATTCCAAATTAATTGCTGTTCTCTTCGCCCGGCAAAATCAGAATATCGGCAATCAACCCGTTTATAACAGAGAAGACGTAGTAAAACAGTTGGGGGCTGCCCGGAAAATTGCCGCTGGTCAGGGATGTCACAATCGTTACCCCATACTTGTCCTCCACGTTTCTGACCTCGGATTTCAAATTGAATTCCTCGTTGGTAGCACCCCTCCATTTCTTGATGGCTTCCAACCCATTGATATGGTTGTTTTCTCCCATGTCGTAAACATGGGCGTCCTTCGCGATACAGGCTTCTATTGCAGCCGCATCATTGGTATTTCGCGACTCCATATAAAGCGCGATTGGTTTTGCAAGTTGTGTAGACATTATGATTGACTCCTTTTTTCTAAACAATAGCACGTATAATATGACCACATATCGTCATATTTACAAGATGAATTGTGAACCACACCTGCCGATACAAGCGCCGGGATCCTATCAAAGCGGCAAGCATCTGCCGATTTTCCGGGCTGTTTTCGACAATTCCTGAAAGTTTTTTGTCTGTTTACATCTTTTCTTATACCTTATTGTTAGAACAAATGGTAAAATATTTTAAGACTACTTTAAGCTGAAACCAAGGGACCAGACACGAAAGGAGCCATTATGAAAGCAATATACACGCGCCGCCTGGCTGCGGCGGCCCTTGCGGTAATCCTGCTGTTCGCGTTAGCCATCCCCGTTCTTGCCGCCTCCACTACGATGGTCGCAACCGCGAACGTCAATATCCGGACGGGTCCCGGTACGAATTATACGTCTCTTGGCATGCTCTACAAGGGCGCGACGATTGTCAAGACAGGCACCTCCGGGGAATGGACCAAGGTGCTCTATAACGACAAGACCGCTTACATCATATCCATTTACCTCAAGGCCTATTCCGGCAGCGCGACACCCATCCCCACGCCCATCATCCCCGTTCTTCCCACGCCAACTCCAACACCGGCTTCAACGAATTCGTTGTTGTATGCGCTCGTGGAAACGGCGGTCCGGAAGGGCCCCGGCACTTCCTATAAAGCCATTGGGTATTTGGACCCCGGCGACAGCATTGCGTCGCTGGGCACGGCCGCAAGCGGATACTATCAGGTGCAGCTTGGGGGAAATACCGGATATGTACGCGTATCGGATGTGACTACCCAGGCCCTCGGTTCCTACGGCACCGTGTATGCGATTACGAAAGCTCCGGTGTACAGCAGCGCCACAATCGATTTTGCGCCCATCGGCTACCTCAACCAGGGCCAGAGTGTAGCGCGTACAGGCACTGTTGGCAGCAATTGGACAAGGATCATATACAATGGCCAAACCTGTTATGTGCTTACCGTCCAGGTCGCCAGTTCGCAAAGCGGCTCCACATCCACCGAAACCGTATATGCGGTCTCTACGACAGCCGTATACAGTTCCGCCAGTTCCTCCTCCACCATTCTCGGTTATCTCACGGAGGGGTTGAGCGTAACGCGCATCGGCACCACGGGCAGTTGGACAAAGGTGATCTTTGCAGGCCAAACGGGCTATGTGCATACCAGCAATATTACAAGTTCGGCAGACGAAGACATACTGTCCGGCTTCACATCCGTAGGACGTACCATGTACGCGCAGAGCAGCCGGGTATACTGCTACTCTGAGCCTTCTGAGCGGAGCAGTTATTCCGTGGGCTACCTGAACCTGAACGAATCGGTATGGGCGATTGCCTCGAACGGAACTTGGGTTCAGGCATATGTCCAGGGAGAATCAGAGCCGCTTTACATCCTCGCGAACAAGCTGGGATACTCCAGCAGCGGGACCGGGACAGGCGCTGGTGTGCTATATGTGCAGTACTATACCGGCGCGCCCACCTATTCCGATATGACAGGCACGGCGTTCCTCTATACATACAAGCCGGCAGGCTCCACCGTCAAAGAAACCGTCGCCTCCATAGACTACGATGTGGCTGTTACTGTGCAATCCTATAACGGCGATTGGGTTTACGTCTCATGGGCAGGCAGGGACAATGTCACACGGTTCGCCTATGTAAAGGCAAACAAGCTGGGACCGACCAGTCCGGAATAAGCACAAGTATCATAGAAGGCCGCACAGATTGTGCGGCCTTTCTAATGAAAGTATTATCTTGCAGATATTTCATTAATCTATACTTGTAATAAGTTGAGATACTAATCAACAGCATGTTGTTTTACTATAAGCCTTATTTCGTTTATCCTCACAGTATCATAATGCAAAGGAGAGATTTTATGGATATGCAAAAATTTGGCGACAGATTACTGGAACTTCGCCAGGTAAAAAAGCTGACGCAAGAGGAATTGGCAGTTAAACTGGGTGTAACTTCGCAAGCTATCTCCAAATGGGAACGGGGACTAGGTCTTCCGGACGTTGAGCTTCTGTGTGAAATCAGCAGAATATTAGATATTAGCCTGGATACTTTACTTGAGGTCAGAAATGGTAAAATTACAGAAAGCGGCGACAGCAAGGAAAAAGAAAGACTTCTTCGGGATATCCTTACAGAACCCATTAAGGTAAGAGCAGGGACTGGCCTTAAGGATTACCTGTTAAAGGAACATGAACGGGGATTCCCTGGTGTTCAGGAAATCCGCAGTCAGATAGCCTGTGACTATGGTTATTTACTTCCAGTGGTTAGAATTATGGACAGCGAATTATGCGACAGCAATGCATATCAAATACTAATTTATGACCACATCCTATGTAGCAGACATGTTGAAAATATAGTTAATTTCGATATGGCTCAGATGTATGCTGATCTAAAGACCATCTGTATCGACAACTATTCTATGATTTTGAACCGACAGATTGTAAAGAATCTGATTGATAATCTGGAGGAGAAATATCCGGCTGTTGTTGCCGGGGTTGTTCCCGTAAAAATTCCTTATGCTGCCATTCAATGGGTACTTACGGATTTTATTAAACAAAAGAGACCCATACGTAATCTGATAAAGATAATAGAACAGATGGAAGAAAAAATCGAAGTGGGAATCGGTATTGAACAAATTTGGAGCGGAATACAGCTCTAAACAGAACAAACGACTATTACATAAGTATAATAACAACATGGAGCCCACGCCATTTTATGGTGTGGGCTTTCCGGAATAATATCGTTCGCTGAATTTGGGTGTTGATATACAGGTGCCCTGCAAACAAAAAGCTCCGCCCGGCAGAAAACCGGACGGAGCTTCTGTTTCGCCGTTACACGTTTATAGGCGCTTCCTGGGTTACATTTCTCTTTTTCACCCAGCACAGCTTGCCTTCCTGCATCACCGCTTCCACGCTGTCCCCCAGCTGCACGCGGCCGGAGAGTATCTCCTCGCTCAGGCTGTCCTCCACCTGATGCTGTATGGCCCTGCGCAGCGGGCGCGCGCCGTATGTCGGGTCGAACCCGGCCTCGGCAAGATAGGTTTCCACCTCCGGCGTGATGGAGAGGTTGATACCGCGCCCCGTCAGCCGCTCGATCACGGATTTGAGCATCAGCTTGACGATTTCGAGCGTCTGATCCTTCTCCAGCGAATGGAAGAGGATAATTTCATCCACGCGGTTTAAAAATTCCGGCCGGAACGTGCGCTTTAATT
Source organism: Bacillota bacterium (assembly GCA_023409435.1). Classification (GTDB taxonomy): domain Bacteria; phylum Bacillota; class Clostridia; order Christensenellales; family CAG-138; genus JAEYLA01. Next base: position 4,863 of record JAEYHP010000115.1, read on the forward strand.
CCTCCATCATGGTTTCCTTCATGCGCTCATAGCCGGCGACCGCGGCGTTGTCGTCCGAATCAAAGCCCATGCGGTTGGATTTATGGAGCTTGCTCGCACCAACGTTGGAGGTCATGATGAGTATGGTGTTTTTAAAGCTTACCACGCGCCCTTTGCTGTCTGTCAGCCTGCCGTCCTCGAGGATCTGCAGCAGAGCGTTGAACACGTCCGGGTGCGCCTTTTCGATTTCATCGAACAGGATGACGGAGTACGGCTTTCTGCGCACCTTTTCGGTGAGCTGGCCGCCGTCGTCATACCCCACATAGCCCGGAGGCGAGCCCATGAGCTTAGAGACCGAGTGCGGTTCCATGTATTCGGACATGTCGAGGCGTATCATGGCGTCCTCGTCGCCGAACATGGCCTCGGCCAACGCTTTAGAAAGCTCCGTCTTGCCCACGCCGGTGGGGCCAAGGAATATGTAGGAGCCTATAGGGCGCTTGGGGTCCTTTAACCCCGCGCGCGCCCTGCGGATGGCGCGGGCCACGGCGGATACCGCCTCTTCCTGCCCGATCACGCGGCCATGCAGCGTTTCTTCCAACTGAAGCAGGCGCTGGCTTTCATCCTCGGTGAGCTTCCTGACCGGGACGCCCGTCCACGCGGCGACCACCTGCGCGACGTCTTCCTCGGTCACGATGCTCTTTTCCTCCTTGCGGGCGTCTTCCCAGGCCTTGCGCATGTCCTCCATTTCGCGCTTGAGCTTTTGCTCCTCGTCGCGCACTTGGGCCGCGCGTTCATAGTTCTGGTTGTTGACGGCCTCCTCCTTTTCCTTGCGGGCGGCCTCTATTCTCGTTTCCAACTCCTTTAAGTCGGGCGGGGAAACGTAAGCCTGCAAACGTACCTTGGAGGCGGCCTCGTCCATGAGGTCGATCGCCTTATCCGGCAGGTACCTGTCGGCGATATAGCGGCTAGAAAGCTCCACGGCGGCGTTCACGGCTTCGTCCGTAATGCGCGCCTTGTGGTGCGCCTCGTACCTGTCCCTGAGGCCGAATAATATCTGCTTCGCCTCCTCTTGAGAAGGTTCACCCACGGTAACGGGCTGGAACCGCCGCTCAAACGCGGCGTCCTTTTCGATATGCTTGCGGTACTCATCCAGCGTGGTGGCGCCCACCACCTGGATTTCCCCGCGTGCAAGGGCGGGCTTTAATATGTTGGAAGCGTCTACCGAGCCTTCCGACGCGCCCGCGCCCACCACGGTGTGCAGCTCGTCGATAAACAATATGGTGCTGCCGCTGCTCTTTAGTTCATCTATTGCGGCCTTGATGCGCTCTTCAAACTCGCCGCGGTACTTGGTGCCCGCAAGCATGCCGCCGAGGTCCAGCGTGACCACGCGCTTATCCTTTAATATCTCGGGGATATCGCCGGATACAATGCGCTGCGCCAAGCCCTCGATGATGGCGGATTTACCCACGCCGGGATCGCCGATCAGTACCGGGTTGTTCTTGGTGCGGCGGCTCAATATCTGGACGATGCGGGCGATTTCTTCCGAGCGTCCAATCACCGGGTCCAGTTCCCCGTCCCGCGCGAGACGGGTAAGGTCCTTGCCGAATTTATCGAGCGTGGGGGTTTCCTTGCCACCTGCGCTCCGCCCGCCGCCGGTTTTGCCTGCGCCTTCGGCCGCTCTCTCCTCCAGCATGGCCTTGCGAAGTTCGCTAAGGTCCACGCCCAAATCCTGCAGGATACGGGCAGCAACACCTTCCCGTTCCCGGATGAGCGCCAGCAGCAGATGCTCCGTGCCGATATAGTTGTTGTTGAGCGTCTTCGCCTCGTACAGGCTCAGCTCTATTACCTTTTTGGTGCGCGCCGTATAGCCGAAGCTGTCCGTAAACTGGTAATCGCCGCGGCCCACCAGGCGCTCGGGCTGCTTTAAAATATCGTCGTGCTCCACGCCCGCAATGGAAAGAGCCCGGCTGGCCGGGTTATCCTCCTGGGTAAGGCCAAGAAGTATGTGCTCTGTGCCGACGTAATTGTGGCCAAGCTCCCTTGCGGTTTCCTGCGCGATTGCCAAGGCCCGGCGCGCGCCCTCCGTAAAACGATCAAATGCGTTCATGTCTTTCACCTCTTTATTATGCTATCGGTATTATCGCTTCGCGCACAACCGTTGCGCGCGCTTCGTCGCGTTGAATTTCTGTGAGTTCCCCGCCGGTGCGCTGCTCCAGGCATGCGCTCTGCACGTCGGTGAGGAGTTTGTTCAGTGCCATCTGAGCGTCCTCGGGCAGTATGCCAACGCCGCAGCCCAGCTTGAGGTTTGAGATATTCTCCATGGCCTCCTTGGTGGAAAGCTTGCGCGCGTAGCGCAATACCCCGCAGGAGCGGTATACGATATCCTCCACCTCCAGGCGGTTGTTGCGGTAGAGCGCGTCCCTCACGCTGCGTTCATGGTCGATCACCCGCGCGATGGTCGCAATTAGATTGCTGACAATATCCTCCTCCAGTAAGCCCAGCGTCATCTGGTTGCTGATCTGGTAAATGTGCCCGGGCGCGCTGCTGCCTTCGCCGTATATGCCGCGCACGGCGTAGCCGAGCTTGCTGATCGTGGAAAGCAGCGCTTCCGTCTGCCCGGTTAAGGAAAGCGCGGGCAAGTGCAGCATGACGGACGCCCGCATGCCTGAACCCACATTGGTGGGGCAGGCGGTCAAGTACCCAAGCTCCTCGTCAAACGCGTAGGGAAGCGATGCAGAAAGCATACTGTCTATGGACATGGAAAGCGTATCCGCTTCTTCGAGCTGCATACCGGGCAGCATGGCCTGTATGCGCAGGTGGTCTTCCTCCCCTACTAGGATCGAGACTGTTTCATCCTTGCTAATGAGCGCCGCACCCTCCCCGCTCTGCGCTAAGTCCGGGCTGATAAGATGCCGCTCCACCAAAAGCCTGCGCTCACGCACCGGCAGTTCCGGCATGCGCATCAGCATAAAATCGCGCTTAGAATTGATGGCGCCGTTCACCCGTTCCACAAGTTCCCCCATGTCGGGCTCCGTCATGTTGTGCGGAAACGGCATGTTGGCTAAATTGCGCGCCAGCCGCACGCGGGAGGAAAGCACGATATCCTTGACGTCCTTTGCGGACTTAGCATCCTTCATGCGGTTTCTCCCCCTTCCAATGTGCGCAGGCGGTCCCGCAATTCGGCGGCGCGCTCATAGCGCTCCTCTGCAATCGCTTTTTTCAATTCCACGCGCAGGCGGCCGCATTCAGACTTGGGCCCGCAGGGGGCCTCCTGCTCCGAGGCAGGCTCCTGCTTCCTGTTTTCCGCCATCTGGGGCTTGCGGCCCACATGCCGGAGCTTTCCGCCCTGCGCCCGCTTGATAACGGGCGTGAGCGCGGCTTCAAACGTTTTATAGCACTCCGGGCAGCCCAAAAGCCCCGTCTTCTGGAACCGCGCGAAGCTGTTCCCGCAGGCGCAAACGACCGGTTCCTCCTGCTGCGGCATAGCCTGAACTCCGGAAAGAAGATCCATAATGGAGGGCAAAGAGAACTGCGCGCTCTTTGCGCACTCCGCACAGAGATAGTGCTCCTGTTTGATGCCGTTTATGATTGTGACCGTATGTACGCCGGCCTGATTTACTTTACAATTGTCGCATAGCATTATGATGCACCCCTTTCACCCTGTTGCAAAAGCGAAGTCAACATTCCCCGTATAATCCGCGCCCGTGCGCTGTCCTCGAGTTCCTGCGTGGGCAGGCTGCACGCGTCTGCCGCGGCCAAAATAAGCCTTGCTTCCCGTTCATCCAATACGTCCGCCTGTATCAGGCGGGCGACCATCGCGTGGGTCTCATGCCGGGTGAGCGTTTCCCCGATGCCGCAGGCCGTGTCATGCAGCGGATTGCCACAGCCAGTTTCCACGCGGATCAGCCGGATGTACCCGCCCCCGCCCCTGCGGGAGATGATGACGTAACCGTGGTCCAGCGTGAAGCGTGTGCTCAGCACATAGTTGATCTGCGAAGGCGCGCAGGCAAAATGCTGTGCAAGCTCGTTGCGCTGGAGCGATATTTCATCGCTCTGTTCCATCAGTTCTTTGATAAACAGCTCTATGCTGTCCGACAGGATAGACACCGCCGCGCCTCCTTTCCGGTTAAACTTTGACTTTCTTTGACCTTATTATAGCATATGCGAAATCCCACAATGTAACAACATTGTGAAACAAAACGTGAAGGATTTCTTAATTCAGGGGCGTTTCCCCATCATTGCTGCCACTTTTTGCAGCGTATTGACATTGCGGGAGGTCAGCGTGCTTTTGAACCGTTTGCTTCCCAATATCTTTTTCGAAAATTCGGTATTGAGCGTATTCCCTTTGGGCACGGTCCAGAACGCGTCCTTCTCTAAAGGAGCAAACTGCTCGTCCTGCCCGTGAGAAGCTCTGGAAAAGGCCTCTTTGAGGGCAGCAAGCGCATCCGGTTCCTCAATGAGCAGCGCGTACAGGTGGCAACCTTCCGAAACGGCAACCTTGCCCGCGGCGTCTAAAAGCGATGCGATTTCAGCTTCGCTCCGCAGCAGCACATGCGCGTCGTAGGAAAACGCGGCACAAAGCCCGCTTTCGATTTTCGTTTTGTGCGCGCCGGGCGTCGCGCCGTCCTCCAATGAGACGATGACGTTGCCCGTTGCCAGCACCGTTTTTACGTCCGGATAGCCCATGCGGATAAATGCCTGTTGCAGCGCCTCCATTTTGATGGAAACGCCGTTTACGTTGATGCCGCGCAGGAACACGCAATATCGCTCCACGCTTTCTTCCTCCCCTAAGTAACCACTGATTGATTCGGCGCGCTGCCTTGACGGCCGATTTTACGCCCTGCCGCGTTGCGAAACTCTCGAAATAGCGCTGCTATTCCTTCAATTTTGCTCCTTGCAGGCCGCAAAATCCTCTCGCCAATCCAGCATCCCTCATTTAATCAGTGCTTACCTCCGTATTGTGTGAATTCTATTATATACTTGATACCCCGATGCGCAATTCTTCAAAACGCCCAATGAACGCATTGAACCAAAAAAGACCGCCATAGCGGGCGGCCTGAACGCGGCATTTGATTTTTATGGCATTTAAAAGAAGAGTATCAGCACGCCGAACAGATTGGAGGCGAAGTGCGCGATAGCGCTGACCCACGCGTTCCGGGTTTTATAGAATATGATGCCATACAGGCAGCTGTTCACGATTACGAAAAACACGTCGTATATGACGACCGCGGGGCTTCCGGCCGCGACATGCGCTAGCCCGAACAGCACGGACGAAAGCAGAACGGCCAGAGGAGCGGGAATTGCCTTTTGCAATTGATTTTGGAAGAACGCGCGCCACGCGACCTCCTCCCAAACGGCAAATACCGCAAGCTGGACTGTAAGCAACGCGATTTTATCGAATGATAACAGCCCCGCTGTCCTTGCAATCACATGATCAATAAATTCTGGCAATACAAGCTTCGAAAGCCCGACCGCGACGACATCCATCAGCAGCGGCAACGCTACCCACAGCCATATGGTTTTGTTCGAAAAAGCCTTGCCGACGCCCTTTATATCAAAGCCGTTTTGCGCAAAGGGCGTCTTCCCTTTGTCCAGAAAGAAGAACAGTACGCCGATGAATACGGTCAACCCCGCGATGGGAAGCCCGAACAGATTGGTTAGGGAGAGGGCGGCCATTGCGGCAAGCGCGATAAGCGTAAGTTTTTTTATATCCTTCATAGTTGCCTCAATATGTTCCGGCAGAACGGAAGCTGCCGGTATCTTTTAAATAACAGTCAAAGAACTCCAGCATGATGCGGTTCATGGTTTCAAGGCAGTAGTTGATGTCGATCTCCGCTTTGCGCCCGGAATCCAGCGTGTTCGCTAAGACCGGGGAAACCAACGCAAGGTCGGTCAGGCTCATATGCTGCGCGCCGCGAAACACCACCTCATAGGACGCTGGCGCCGTAGCGGATACCAGCCTGTTTTCAAAATAGTCCTCATCGCCAGTGAGTATGCCGTTTTCATAGAGATACTGCGAATAGATGTTGAGCAGCGGAGCCGGGTAGGGTTCGGGGTTTACGGTGTAGCTGCCATTCTCCACGCCGGTGAGCTCGCACATCATGGGCGCATCGATGTTGATGACCGCGTCAATGTCCTTCCTCACCCGAGGCATCCCCATCGCCGCCGCCCCGCCAAGGGAGTGCCCGAATACGCCGATTTTTGAATGATCCACAAGCCGGTACACGCCGCTGTCATTTTGGAGTATGGTATCGATGACAAGGTTCATATCCGAAACCCGGATATCCATCCATTTTTGAAACAGTTTCAGGTTTTCCGCCTTGTTATCGCCCAGGGCGGCGTATTCGCCCATGTAGCCAGCGTCCACGACCGTTATCTCGCCCCCGGCGTTCACCGTAAAAAACGAGTGGTACGGGTGGTCGATGGAGCAAACCACATATCCGTGGCTGGCAAGCTCCATAAAAGCGGACTCGTTGCTGTTTTTGACGCCGCAGAAGCCATGCGAGAAAACGACGAGAGGAAATTTTCCTTCCACATCCTCTGGATACCAGAACGCGACATTGACCTCCCTGTTTTCCCCCGCGGATGAGTACGGTTCCTTGCGGCCCTCATCCGTATAAGTATATTGGGCGGTCGCCACATTGTATTGGCCGGTGATTTCCGGATGCTCGTATTGCGGAAATACGATTGCCGGAAGCAAGGCTATAGCAAATAATAAGGCGCCCCCGATTCCCGAAAAGACTGCCCTGCCTTTGCGGAACAGCTTTTCTTTTGGCCGGACAAAGATGCCTATAATGCTGATAATTGATAAAACCAGAAGCACGGCAACAAGCGGCGCCCACCGGAGACTCCATTCATAAACGCCCAGGCACAGCAACAGCAATACGACGCCCAACGCGAAAAATTGCAGGATACGTTTAAAAGCAGTCTGTTTTGATTTGCTAATCAAGCAATATGCCGTATATCCAGCCTGCAAAAGCACCGCGAGCAGCAGCGTAATACTCCCCAACATAAAAACCCCTCCATTTCATTTCAGACGCAAGTATAGGCGTTTGCCCATGTGCCCGTCAACGAAACGGAGGGTAAGTTGCGTTATGGGGCTGTAAGTTACGCTACTCCCGGTTTTGCAGCGCTTTTAAGCCCGCATTGATGTGCTTTGCTTCCCGGCTCCCCAGAGCCCAGCCTATGAGGTTCACCGCAAGGTACACCATGAACACCATAAATACGAACAGCAGGGTAGTAAAAACATCGGTTACGTTCCCGTTTAGCCACGCGAGCCCCGTCAGCAGGGCTTCAAGAACGATCAGATGCAATGCCTTTCGCACGATTGTCTGCCGAATATTCAATTCTTTTTTGGAATACAGAATGATGGAAGGGAGCGTTCCCAGAATGCCGCTCAGTACCGGCGAGTAAAACGCACCGAAACCAAACATCATCCCCGGCTGCAGTACCGGCCCAATGAGCGCGGTGGCCACATTGACGCAGGTTGTGATGATAAAAAACTGCATCGCGCATTCCTTTAAAAACTCGCGAAAGCTCATAGGCTGCCTCCCGATAAAAAAGACTTGAGCGCCGGAACATACTGGCGGGATATGATGACTTCCTCCCCGTTATATAGCCTGGCTGAAAACCGGCCGTTGAATATGGGGTATACGCTGTCAATTTTCATGAGGTTCACGATCATCGACTTTGAACACCTGAAAAAGCGCTGCCCGTCATACGCCTGCTCAAATTCATAGAGCTTGCATTTCAACTCATATGTCTCCTTTTTCGTATACGCGAACACGCGGTTATCCACGGCTTCCACATAGAAGAGATCCTGCAAAAAGAGCTGCGTCACCCGGTCGTCGATATAACCGGCAAGCGAAGCATCGGTTGACTTCACATAATTTAAGATGCCTGTTACCTGATCGGTGACCTTGTAGCATTGAATGATCACCTGCTCGGGTTTGCTTTGATCTATTTTCTCTATGGATACTTTCACAAAGCCACCTCGGGAAACGTTATTTGTGCATACCCAATTTTAGCAAATCAACAAAAGGCACACAAACATGAAATTTAAACGGGCGCTCGCACCGCTTTTCCCTTGTTTTGGTTGTTTTCCTTTTGTTCATGCTTTTATGATATAATACCATACAGACCGAAGTTTCCATACGAAGGAGATCCGTCCATGAGAACCCGTGCAGCGTTGTGCCTCCTGCTTGTGCTACTTTTGAGCGCCTGCGCAAAGCCGCAGCAGGCGCAATCGGAGACCGTACTGCCCGGCTATATCGGCGCGGGCGAGACAGCCTTTGGCGGAAGCGCGGAGGGCGTCGGCGACCTAAACTTCAAAGAGCTGGCCATATCGAATGAAACCGTGGAAGGCATTGAAGAAACGGTGCTGACGCTGCGCTTTGTTTCGGGCAGCCGGATGTCCGGCGGCGCTGCGGAGACCGAGGGTGGCGGCGTCCCCGTCTATTCCGTTTATACGCTCGATGCGCCCGCGCGGCTCTTTGTTTCGTTCGACAACATCGCCTACTGGGACTATTCGCACGCTCTGAAGTGGAACGATCCGCTTTTAGCCGGCACATTCCAGTATTCTCTGTTTGAAAACCCGCGCGTGAATATCTGCTTCCAACTGTCTGGCCCTGTCAATTTAAAAACTGTGGAAGAGGGCGACACGCTCACCATCCGCCTGCGGCCTAAACCCGTAGAAGACAAGCCGCAGTATTTTGTGACCATGCAGGCGTTTGACGATTACTGCGCGGGCAACGTTTCCGCAGAAATAGACGCCTCCCCCACCCTGACGAACGATTTGAACAACAAGCTTTTGATTTCCCCTCCCTTTGCAACAGAGGCGGACGCAAAAGTTTTCTTGGAAAACGCCAAGACCAGCTATCCGCAGATTCCGGAAGCTCATTACGCCGTTGTTTCATTGGGAGCGGCGCAGCTTCCGGCGTTTAACACAACGCTCAATTACATGACGGCCATGGAAACCCCTGCCGTTAGGCTTTTGGACGGCACGGAACTGGCGCTGCCCGCGCTTGTGCCGGACGGGCTGTACCTTTGCGACCTTCCCAACAACGAGGGTTTTTTGTGCAGCAAGGAACTGCCCGCCGCTGCCGGGGAAGCGCCCTACCAGGAGCTTTATATTGTAAGACCGGACGGGCAGACGACTTTGGCGATGTCATTCGAATTCTCCGCCATAGAAAAAGCGCAGTATTCGCCGGACGGGCGCAAGCTTGCGGTATTGGAACGCGCAAGCGGCAGCACGCACCTGTATGTGTTTGACGCGGATACGTATGAGCTGTTAAACGATCTTTCCGAAATGGGTTTTGGCGGCAACACCAGCACGTTTATCTGGAACAGCCTGGGCACCACCATCTACGCCATCACCGGCGTATCCGGCATAGAGCTGCACCAGTTTGACTATTCCATCCCCGACGAAGCAAGCCGCCACAGCCTGGTGGACCGCAACAGCGTGGACGAAG
>JAEYHP010000133.1 GCA_023409435.1 Bacillota bacterium
GCACAACAAGGATCATCACTCCCGCCGCGGCCTTCTCAAAATGGTTGGTCAGCGCAGGGGCTTGCTGAACTACCTCAAGGATAAGGACATTGAGCGGTACAGAACGATTATCGCAAGCTTGAACCTGAGAAAATAAGTGCGACGTTAAGCGGGGAAAAGCGGGGAGCTTCCCCGCTTTATTTATTTGCTGTGAATCCGGGAAAAATAATGCCATATTCCGCGCTATGGCACGAATCCTTCAAGAATCCGCGTTATCGGGCGAAAAGGGCGGAGCAGGAACCGCTTTCTTCGCCGTATTCGCGGTACTGCTATTTTTTTGTGGTACGCTTTGCCTTCGCGTGCTATACTAGTTTGGTAGAAAAAAAGAAAGAAGTAAAATGAAGGAGCTATTTTCAATGCACAGAACGTTTGAAATGCAGCTTGGCGGCAGGACGCTTGTCGTCGAAACCGGAAAGTACGCCGAGCAGGCGGGAGGGTCCTGCCTTGTTCGCTGTGGCGACACTGCCGTAATGACTTGCGCAACGGTAGCAAAAACTGCCCGTGCCGGCGTAGATTTCCTGCCGTTGAGCGTTGAGTTTGAAGAAAAATTGTATGCGGTGGGCAAAATCCCCGGCGGATTTATCAAAAGGGAAGGCCGCCCCACCGAAAAAGCCATACTGACCTCCCGTCTCATAGACAGGCCCATCCGACCGCTATTCCCCAAAGGGTTTTATAGAGATGTACAGGTGATCGCCACCGTCCTTTCGGTGGAACAGGACGTACAGCCCGACGTATTGGGCATGATCGGTTCCTCCATAGCGCTCTCCATCAGCGATGCGCCCTTCACGGGACCCACCGGTTCCGTCAACGTGGGTTATGTGGATGGTGAATTTGTCCTGAATCCGGATTGCGCACAGCGCGAAAAAAGCCGCATGAACCTCACCGTCGCAGGCACCCGCGACGCGGTCATGATGGTGGAGGCCGGCGCAACCGAAGTGACGGAAAAAGAAATGCTCGACGCCATACTCTTTGCGCACGGGCACATCAAGGAAATCGTCAAGTTCATTGAAGGCATTGCGGCGGAAGTCGGCGTGCCCAAGATGGAAGTTGAAATCTATCATCCCGATGATACCCTCACCGAAAAGGTCCGCGCCGCCGCTTTTGATAAAGTCGTTTGGTCATTGGATACATTCGACCGAAAAGAGCGCGAAGTGCGCTCCAACAAGGTCAAGGAAGAAAGCATCGCCGCGTTTGCGGAAGAATACCCCGGCAGCGCGGGCGATATCGACGCCATTCTCTACAACCTCACCAAAGAGGTCGTACGCGATAAGATCATCAACAAGGGCATCCGTCCGGACGGCCGCAAGCATGACGAGATACGCCCCATCTGGAGCGAGGTCGGCATTTTGGCGCGTACGCACGGCAGCGCGGTGTTCACCCGCGGCCAGACCCAGGTGATGACAATCACGACCTTGGGTACCATAGGCGAAGCGCAGATACTCGACGGCATCACGCTTGAAGAAAACAAGCGCTACATGCACCAGTACAACATGCCGCCGTACAGCACAGGCGAAGCCAAGATGATGCGCGGCCCCGGCCGCCGCGAAATCGGCCACGGCGCATTGGCTGAGCGCGCGCTCGAACCCGTGCTCCCCAGCGAAGAAGAATTCCCGTACTGCATGCGCCTTGTTTCCGAGGTCATCAGCTCCAACGGCAGCACGTCCCAGGCTTCCATCTGCGCAAGCACCATGTCTTTGATGGATGCGGGCGTTCCCATCAAGAAGCCGGTAGCGGGCGTCGCCATGGGCCTTATTAAGGACGACGCAAACGGCAATATCGCCATTCTGACGGACATCCAGGGCCTGGAAGACTTCCTTGGCGACATGGACTTCAAGGTCGCGGGTACAAGGGACGGCATCACCGCCATCCAGATGGATATCAAGATCAAGGGCATCAGTGAGGAAATCCTTACCCGCGCGCTGGAGCAGGCCCGCGTAGGCCGCCTGTTCATATTGGGCAAGATGCTTGAAACCCTGCCCGAACCCCGTGCCGAGCTTTCCCGCTTTGCGCCGCGTATCCTCTCCTTCTCCATCAATCCGGATAAGATCCGCGATGTCATCGGCTCGGGCGGCAAGACAATCAACAAGATCATCGCCGATACCGGCGTAAAGATCGATATCGAAGACGACGGCCGCGTGTTCATCGCCTCCCCGGATGCGGACGCCGCGGATGAAGCCAAGCGCATCATCATGGGCATCGTCAAGGATATCGAGGTAGGCGACGTATTCCTGGGCAAGGTTGTGCGCATCATGCCGTTCGGCGCGTTCGTCAACCTGACCCCCGGCAAGGACGGCCTTGTTCACATCTCCAAGCTCGCCAACCGCCGCGTGGAGAAGGTGGAGGACGTCGTCAACATCGGGGATGAAATACTCGTGCGCGTCGTAGAAATCGACAAGCAGGGTAAAATCAATCTCACCCGCAAGGGCCTCCTGCCGGAAGACCAGGAGTAACTCTTGTTCGGCAACCAACTTTAAATAAAGAAGGGGCGGGGCGGCCTGGCCCTGCCCCTTTGACGTTTAATGGCTTAGTGACATCCTCCTTATGTGGGCGGCATATACTATAACAGCGCCCAAAAGGAGGAAAAAGCGATGCGGTGGTTGTATAAAAAAGGAAGAACGATCGTCAATATCCTTCTGACCGCGCTGATGGTTGCGCTTTATATTGCGACCACAACGCCCGTGGCGCAGTCCGCCATGAGCGAACTGTACAACAGCCCCGTCTACAGGGGGCATGGGAAGGGCGTTATTGCCCTGGAGTGCGCTGTCAGCTGGAATGCGAAAGCACTGCCCGAGCTTTTGAGCCTACTCAAGGAGCGGGGCGTTAAAATTACGTTCTTTGTCAGCGGCGACTGGGCACAGAACAACAAAGAGCTGCTTGTCCAAATCGCGCAGGACGGCCATGAGATCGGCACCATGGGGCAGCTTCCCATGCGGGATGGCAGCCCGGAAGAAGTGGTGGCTGACATTGCGCGTTCCGTTGAAGCGATCCAAGCCGTCTCCGGCGTTGAGCCGAAGCTTTACTATTCCGGTATGCGCCGCCTTAATAGCTCCACGCGCGCGGCCAACCGGCTGGGGCTTACGCATGTGTTATGCACGGTGGACCTGCTTTCGGGCAGGGGAAAAGCCGAGGATATTCTGCTGCGTGCATTGGATGCGCCCTTTGATGGAAGCATATTGCTTATACAGCCTACGGCGGAAGCCGTAAAGGCGTTGCCCGCCTGCATCAGCGGGCTAGAGCAGCGGGGGTTTCGCATCGTGCCTGTAACGGAAACCCTTGGCGAGCACACACAAAAGGAAGTACGCGTATGATCATTCAGGAAACGTTGGAAAACGGGATTCGCGTTGTTGGCGAAACCATGGAAAAGGTCCGCTCCTGCGCCATTGGCGTTTGGGTTGGGACAGGCTCCGCGTTCGAGCGGGAAAACGAGGGCGGCGCCTCGCATTTTATTGAACACATGCTCTTCAAGGGCACAAGTACGCGCACGGCGCAGGATATCGCGGCCGAGATGGACAGCGTCGGAGGCAACATCAATGCGTTCACCTCCAAGGAGTGCACCTGCTTTTACGCCAAGGTGCTTGATGAGAACCTGGATACCGCCGTGGACGTTCTTTCCGATCTCGTGCTCAATTCTACATTCGACCCGGAAGAGCTTAAAAAAGAGCAGGGCGTCATCTGCGAGGAAATTTTAATGACGCAGGACAGCCCCGAAGACCTTGCGCACGAGTCCATCGCACAGCTTTACTATGATAACGATCCTCTCGCAAGGCCCATACTCGGCACCGAACAGAGCGTGCGCGCCTTTACGCGGGAAAGCCTGTTTGACTATATGCACCGTCAGTATGTACCCGAACGCATTGTGATTTCTGCAGCCGGGCATTTGGAGGAGGACAAGCTCCTAACTCTTGTGCGCGAAAAGTTTTCTAAAATGAAAAAAGGGGATGCGCATCCGTTTGGGCAAAACAAGGCGCCGGGCGGCAAGCGATTTCGCCCAGTGGAGAAGGATATTGAGCAGATCCACATCTGCATGGCGATGCCGGGTACGGCGCTGGACGCGGAGGATCAGTATCCGCTCTTTGTATTGAGTAACGTTTTAGGCGGCAGCATGAGTTCCCGCCTTTTCCAGAAGATCCGCGAGCAGCGCGGCATGGCGTATTCCATCTATTCCTATCCCACCTGCTACCGCAGCACCGGCAGTTTTTCCTTCTATGCGGGCACGGGCGAACAGCAGGCGGTGGAGGTAATCCGTCTGATGCGGGAGGAGATGGAGAACGTCATCAAAAACGGCATCACAGAAAAGGAATTCAAACGCAGCAAGGATCAGTTAAAGGGCAGCTATCTGCTTTCCCAGGAGGGTACCTCCAGCCGCATGAACGCGCTTGGGAAAACGGCCTTGCTCCAGAACAAGCTTTACAACGAGCAGGAAACCTACGACCGGATCGAAAACGTTACCATAGAGGATGTCGAACGCATACTGCCTATGGTTTTGGATATTGAAAATACCGCCACCGTTTGCGTTGGCAGGATCAAAAAGCGCGAGCAGGAGATTAAGGAATTGCTTGAGCTCTAACGAATAGTTGACCATAAGGAGGTTGGGGGATTTGGACAAGCTTGACGAACTGTTTCAGCTGCAAAAGGAATTGGATGACGAGATCATCTCGCGCCGCGAGCTTTCGGATATTCCGATGGAGCAGTGGGTGCAAAAGGATATTTTAGCCATCATATCCGAGCTTGGAGAGGTGCTTGACGAGGTCAATTTCAAGTGGTGGAAAAACCCAAAGGAAATTGATGCCGCCGCCCTGTCCGAAGAGTTGGTGGACGTGCTGCACTTTTTCTTAAGCATGTGCATCCATGCGGGGCTTGACGCGGATACGCTCCACCGCATCTATGTGGAGAAGAACAAGGAAAACATCAACAGGCAGCTTGGCCGCTCAAAAAAGCCGGGGTATTTCTTTAAGGAAGGCAATTAAGTCTTGAAATGAAGGCTTGAACCCGGCCGCTAGGAGGGAAACATGCAGAGAGTCAGAGTCCGGGGACGGTTTTACGTGCTGCTCCTGTTTTTGGTTGCGCTTGTAGGGGTGCTCGTCTACTTTTTAGTAAACGGAGGCAGGGAAGGCGAGCTTACGATGGGCGCCATGCGCCTTTCGCGGACGGCAAAGACGGTCCTTGTACGCGATGAAGCAAGCATTACGGTGGAGCGTTACGACAAAATACTCTTCGACGTCGCAGAGGGCGCGCATGTAGCGACTGGGGACCAGATCGCCCAGGTGTTCAAATGGGGCTATCAGGAACAGACCATGCAGTCCCTTTTGGATGTGGAAAAGAACATTCTGGAGTATCAGCTTTCCTTGGTAAAGGGCATCGTCAATCCGGATCTGGACGCATTGAACCTCCAGATCCAGCAGAAGCAGAACGCCATACGCGCTGCGGTACGCGGCGAATCGGATGTCGATATGCTCACGCTGGAGCAGGAGTTAAAGGGGCTCTTGGACGCCCGCAAGGAGCTTTTAAAGGATATCCAGCCCGATGAAACGCTGACTGGCCTCTATGAGCAGGAGCAGCAGCAGCTTACCAACCTGAATACCTGGAAGCGGGATATCCTCAACAACGAGGGCGAGGGCGTGGTCAGCTTCTATTTTGACGGTTACGAGCAGGCGTTAAGCGCCAAGAAGCTCAACATGAT
>JAEYHP010000021.1 GCA_023409435.1 Bacillota bacterium
GCGCCAAGGCCCATGCTGTCTATAAAATCCAGCTGCTTGCAATCAAACACGACGGGCACCGCATGGGTTTCAAGCGCGTCGTGTATGGCGGAAATCAGCTTGGGCGCCTGCACGGCGTCCAGATCCCCAAACAGGTTGCCGCGCCAAATCTGTTTTTCAACATCAAACTGCATTTGTTTGAGCATAAGATTTCCCCCTCAACTATATGGAAAGATCATCCTTTACGAGATATCCGCATTTGTTGCAGTACGCCTGCCCTTTTGAAAACGCGGCTCCGCAGTTCGCGCACAGGTCCGTCTCTTCCTGCTTTTCTTCCTTTACGGTGGGCAGAGGCGCGCCGCACTTGCTGCAAAATCCATCCCCCATGCCGATCACCGCGTCGCACGCAGGGCAGTACATCATGCCTTTTAATGAAAGGAGCCGTTCGCTACGTATGCGGATTTCCTGCTCACACCGCAGGATTTTCCGTATGGTTTCTTCAAAGGGCCCTTCTGGGTGATCCTTGTTCCGCTCGTAATATTCGCAGCCCAAATGGAACTGCAATTCGGAAATGTTCTCCTCAAAGCCGGTGATTTCGTTATTCAGGCGGGCGGTTTCCACCATTTCGCTGGATTTTTTCCCGGCTGTTTCCGCAAGATTACTTAGCTTTTTCCCAAAATCCGAAAAAGAAGGCATAGTGCACCTCCGCGCTTAACCAGTATTATAGCATTTTATGATAGGCATCGTAAACATCAGCAATCGCAAACAAACCGTAAAATATAATCATGAAGGTTGTAGTAGGCGATTTGCGCAATTTCCGCCCCGGTAAGCCCCGCGTGCCCGAGTGCAATTAGCAGGGCGGGTAGATCCCGGCTGGTTTTTAAATCCTGCGGGTAGAACGGCATACCGTCAAAATCCGAGCCTATGGCGCAGCATCTTACCCCGCCGATTTTGACGATATGCAATATCTGCTGGACGATATCCTCTATCCTTGCGCTGTTCCGGCTGGAAAGCTGCTTGTGAAAGAAGTTGACGCCTACTACCCCGCCTTGCTGAGAGATCGCCCGGATATGCGCATCCTGCAGCGAACGCGGCGAGTAATATACCGAGCGGGCGTTGGAATGGGAAGCAAATATGGGCTCTTTGGCAAAAGAGAGCACGTCGTCGATGCCCGCGTCGCTTAAATGCGCCACGTCCACCGCCATATGGATGCGCCCCATTTCCTCCACGACATCGCGGCCCAAGGACGTCAAACCTCTGTTGCCGCGCGCCGTCGCAGCCCCGGCAAGCTCATTGTTGTAGTTCCATGTTAACGTCATGGCGCATACGCCGAGTTTTTTGAGCACGCGCAGTGTAGCGAGGCTTCCTTCAATCGCCTCCCCACCCTCTATTGTGAGCACGGTCGCGATCTTTCCGTTTCCGGGCACAAACGCCGGGGTAAGAGGTTCAAAATCCTCCGGATGCTCTTTTAGCATGCGGTAATAGGCGTCTATCATGCCCATGCATTGCTGCAGGTACGGCGTGCGAAGCGAGCGGTCCATCCACGCGGCAAAAAACTGCAGCGCGACGCCGCCCTCCAGCATATGCGGCAAATAAATGGCTTGGTTATCCTGTATCAAATCGATGCTGTGCCCGCACTGCCACATGTTATATAAAAAATCGCAATGCGCGTCGGCAACCGGAATGTTCATCCATCTGCCCGCCTTTCCTTGGTTTTGTTAGATGCCGGTGAAGACCCTCACAGTTCGTAATGGTCACGCTGTGTTGCGGCAAAAGCCGCTGCCTTGCACTCCCTTACTCACTGGGCTTACACCGTGCTGTATCCGCCACTGGCGGCGCACGGCTCCGCCCTCACAGTTCGTAATGGTCACGCTACGTTGCGGCAAAAAGCCGCTGCCTTGCACTCCCTTACTCACTGGGCTTACACCGTGCTGTATCCGCCACTGGCGGCGCACGGCTCCGCCCTCACAGTTCGTAATGGTCACGCTGTGTTGCGGCAAAAAGCCGCTGCCTTGCGCTCCCTTACTCACTGGGCTTAGCCCTTGCTTTCTCTGCCACTGGCAGCGCTTCGGGCACGCCCATGAAATAAGGATATGCCGCGAAGCATATCCTTACGATTTCATTTTTCAATCAGGCTTACTTCGCGAAATCGACCGTGCGGGTCTCGCGAATGACATTGACCTTGATCTGGCCCGGATATTCCAGCTCCGCTTCGATGCGCTTGGCGATATCCTTGGCCATGACGATGGTGTCCGCGTCGTTCACGCATTCGGGCTTAACGATGATGCGCACTTCACGGCCCGCCTGTATGGCGAACGAGGTATCCACGCCTTCAAAGGAGTTCGCAATCTCCTCCAGCTTCTGCAGGCGCTTGATGTAGCTTTCGAGCGTCTCGCGCCGTGCGCCGGGCCTTGCCGCCGATATGGCGTCCGCGGCCTGTACCAGCACAGCTTCCACCGTCTGCGCTTCCACGTCCCCGTGGTGCGCCATGATGCAGTGGATGACGGCATTGTTTTCACGGAATTTCTTCGCTACGTCCGCGCCGATCTGCACGTGGGGGCCTTCGACCTCATGGTCTATGGCCTTGCCGATATCGTGCAGGAGCCCGCCGCGCTTTGCTAAAGCCACGTTTGCCCCAAGCTCCGCCGCCATGACGCCCGCAAGGTGCGCCACCTCTATGGAATGCTTGAGCACGTTCTGGCCGTAGCTGGTGCGGTATTTGAGCCTCCCCAGCAGGCGGACGATCTCATGGTGCAGCCCGTGAACGTCCACATCCAGGACCGCCTGTTCGCCCGCTTCGCGGATCTGGTTATCCACTTCGCGCTTGGCTTTGTCCACCATTTCTTCAATGCGGGCGGGGTGAATGCGGCCGTCGAGTATCAATTTTTCCAAAGCGATACGTGCGACTTCCCTGCGGACAGGGTCAAAGCCGGAGAGGATGACCGCTTCCGGCGTATCGTCTATGATAAGGTCCACGCCCGTCGCCGTTTCCAAAGCGCGGATGTTGCGCCCTTCACGGCCGATGATGCGGCCTTTCATTTCATCGTTAGGCAGCGGCACAACAGAAACCGTGGCCTCCGCCACATGGTCCGCCGCACAGCGCTGTATGGCAAGCGACACAATGTTGCGCGCGCGCTTATCCGCTTCCTCCTTGGTTTTCGCCTCAATATCCCTTAATAGCAGCGCCGCCTCATGGCGTGCTTCGCGCTCCACATTGCCTAAGAGAATTTCCTTCGCCGCGTCCATGGAGAGACCAGATATGGTCTCAAGTTCCTTGAGCTGGCGGCCGTGCAGCACGTCGATCTCCGATTCTTTTACGTCAATCTCGCCTTCACGCTTGTTCAGATGCTGTTCGCGCTGTTCGAGCGATTCCTGCTTTTTATCCAGTGTCTCCTCTTTTTGAAGAATTCTGCGCTCGGAGCGCTGCAGCTCATTGCGCCTTTCACGGACTTCCCGCTCACCCTCGCTCCTTAATTTGAATACTTCCTCTTTGGTTTCCAGTACCTTTTCTTTTTTGATTTCTTCCGCGCGTTTCTGCGCGTCTTCCAGCATTCTATTTACAGCTTCTTCTGCTTTGCCCGTTTTGGCCTCGGCGATATTCCGCCGATACGCGTACCCCACAAATGTGCCAATCCCCACGGCGACAATTGCGCAGGCTATTGCAATCCAAGTACTTATCACGCAGGCAACCTCCAATTTATATAAATGTAACCGGGCCTGAGCCCGGTTTGCATACCGGCAACTTCATAAGAAATATTATGAATTCGCAACTAGTCTGCATGATTTCTCAATATCGATTGTAAATCCTTTGTGTACAATTGTCAAGCGAACTATATACCATATATTTACAGTTCGTTGAAGGCGAGCGCCGCAACGAAGCCTGTTTTACGGGATGCCGCAGCTTCAAAACAGGCTCAGTTGGTTGGATTTTGGCAATGTATCAAAGCAGCCCACCTCGGTCAGGGCGTTGATGACGGCACTGTTCGCACCCGTGCGGGATTGAAAATCCTCTATGGAAAGGAACTTTTCATTCCCTTTGTTTTCGGATATCGAAACCGCCGCGTTGCGCCCAACCCCGCCCACAGCGTTAAAAGGTGCGCGAATACCTTCTTCCTCAATGAGGAAATTCACAGCATCGGATTTATAAATATCCACGGGCAAAAGCTGGATGCCCCTGAGATTCATTTCATACACCACTTCCAGTATGGTCAGGAGGTCGGTCTCCTGGTTGCTTGCGTCCTTTCCTTTTGCTTCGATCTCCCGAATGTTCTGCAGCACGCGCGCGGCCCCGCCCACGGCGTATTTCACGTCGAACGCGTCGGCGCGCACGGTATAGTAAACGGCATAAAACGCCCTGGGCTGATGCACTTTGTAATAAGCAATACGGTAGGACATCATGACATAGGCCACGGCGTGCGCACGCGGGAACATGTACTTGATCTTTTCGCAGGAGTCGATAAACCATGCCGGAACGCTCTGCTTGAGCATAGCGGCCTTCATATCGTCGTTGAGGCCCTTCCCCTTGCGGACGCTTTCCATGGTTTTAAACGATATGGAAGGCTCACATCCGCAGGCAATGAGGTAATTCATGATATCGTCGCGCGTGCAGATCACCTGGGAAAGCGTGGCCGTACCGTTTAATACCAACGTTTGGGCGTTGTTGAGCCACACGTCCGTGCCGTGGGAAAGCCCGGCGATGCGCACAAGCTCTTCCATTGTGGTCGGCCTCGTATCCATGAGCATCTGCCGCACAAAGCTTGTGCCGAATTCCGGGATGCCCAAAGAGCCGACCTCGCAGCCGCTGAGCGGGGTCAAATCGATGCCCAAACGCTCGGAGGAAGAATAGATGCTCATGGTATCTTCATCGTCGAGCGGTATTGAGCGCGGATCGATACCGGTCAGGTCATTGAGCATTTTAAGCGCCGTCGGATCGTCGTGCCCCAGGATATCGAGCTTGACCAGGCGGTCGTCGAGCGCGTGGAAGTCGAAATGCGTGGTGATGGTATTCTTTTGCTTCTGGTCCGCCGGGTACTGTACCGGCGTAAATTCCAGGATATCGTTTTCTTTGGGCACGATAACGATGCCGCCCGGATGCTGGCCGGTGGTGCGTTTGACGCCAGAGCAACCCTCGCACAGCCGGTCGATCTCATGGCGGGTGACGGTCATGTTCATTTTTTCGAGGTATTTCAGCACATAGCCGTAAGCGGTCTTGGTCTGCACGCCGCTGATGGTGCCCGCGCGAAAAGCGTGCCCGTCGCCAAACATTTCTTCCGTGTACTTATGCGCCACCGGCTGGTATTCGCCGGAGAAGTTCAAATCGATATCCGGCGTCTTATCGCCATGGAACCCTAAGAATACTTCAAAGGGGATCTCATAGCCCGATTTCTCGTATTTCGTACCGCAAACGGGGCAGTCCGCGTCCGGCATATCCACGCCGCAGGCATATTTTGTGTGGTCCACATCAAATTCGCTGTGATGGCAGTTTGGGCACAGGTAATGCGGCGAGAGCGGGTTGACCTCCGTAATGCCCGCCATAGTGGCGACGAACGAGGAACCGACCGAACCTCGGGAACCCACCAGGTAGCCGTCGTCCATGGACTTTTTTACAAGGCGCTGCGCCATCAAATAAAGCGAGGCAAAGCCGTTGCCAATGATAGAATTTAACTCTTTGTCAAGACGTTTCTGCACGATCTCGGGCAGCGGGTCGCCGTAGAGCGCGTGGGCGCGGCTTGTCGCCATGTTGCGCAGTATGCTTTCCGCATCCTCGATTTTCGGCGCGTATGTGCCGTCCGGGTAAGGTTTTAGCGTGTCGCAGCTTTCCGCGATGTGTCTGGGGGCGTGGACCACGACCTCCATCGCCTCTTCCTCTCCGAGATACGCGAATTCTTCAAGCATTTCATCGGTGGTCTTAAAATACAGCGGCGGCTGGAGGTGGGCGTCCTTATAGTCCATTTCATTGAGCAATATGGCGCGGTAAACGGCGTCCACCGGGTTTAAAAAATGGACGTCCCCGGTGGCGACGACAGGTTTGTTTAGCGCCTTCCCCAAAGCCACGATGCGGCGGTTGATGTCACGCAGCGCCTCTTCATCCTGTACAATACCTTCGCGCAGCATGAATGCGTTGTTGGCAAGCGGCTGTATTTCGAAATAATCGTACCATTGCGCGATCTCAAGTATTCCAGTTTCCGGCTTTTTATGGAGAATAGCTTGGTATAATTCCCCCTGCTCGCAGGCGGAACCTAAGAGAAGCCCCTCCCGGTACATGCGCAGGAGGCTTTTTGGTATCTGCGGCTTGCTGTGGAAAAAATCGATATGCGCGTGGCTTACCAGGCGGTAGAGGTTTTTCATGCCCGCCTGCGTGCTGGCCAGTATGACGATGTGATTGAGTTTGGCGCGCTTACCCCGGCCTTCTTCCTCTTCTTCGTTGGTATAGACCGGGATTTCCGCCAGACCCATGCCCCGCATGCGCTCAATTAGCTTCAAAAACACCGCGGCGGTTGCTTCGGCGTCGTCCACCGCGCGGTGGTGATGCTCCAATGACACGCCAAGATATTCGCATATGGTATTGAGCTTGTGGTTTTTAATGCCCCAAAGCAGGTAGCGCGAAAGCATCAACGTATCCGCATACGGCCGATCGAAGGAGATGGAAAAGCGGTTGCCGTGCGTGCGGATGAACCCCACGTCAAACGACGCGTTGTGCGCCACCAGCACGCAATCCTTTGAAAACGCGGCAAACTGCATAAGCGCTTCCCTTGTAAGCGGCGCGCCCTGTATCATATCCTCGGTAATGCCGGTGAGCGCAACGATATTCTGCGGAATGGCGACGCCCGCGTTCACAAACGTGCTGAAACGGTCGATGATTGCCCCGTCCTTTACCTTGACCGCGCCGATTTCCAAGATATGTCCCTGCTCGGCCTTTAAACCCGTGGTTTCAATATCGAATACCACATAGGTCTGCGCAGCAAGCGGCAGTACGGCGGTATCCGCCTTTAAGTATCCTTCCACGCCGTAGAGTATCTTGATTTTGCTCTTTGCGCCCGCCTTGTACGCGTCCGGGAACGCCTGCACCACGCCATGGTCCGTAATGGCAATAGCGCTGTGCCCCCAGGAAGCGGCGGTCTGTATGGCGTCCTTTACGCCGGTCAGCGCGTCCATGGCGGACATCTGCGTATGCAGGTGCAGTTCCACGCGCTTCTGCTCGGCATTGTCCCTGCGGACGCTTCCCTGCGCCGTCATGATGTCCTGTGCCAGTATGACAAGCTCGCGCGAGAAATTATCGTACTCGCACTGGCCGCGGATGCGCAGGTATCCGCTCGCCTTCTGCACTTCCTCCATGGATTTTAAAAGGGAGGCTGCGGCCTTATCGAACGCGAATACCTTAAACAGCATGGTGTTGGTATAATCCGTCACATGAAAGAGAAGTAAGAGCTTGTCCGCGCCATTTTTGAGCTTTTTGCTTTCCATGGAAAGCAGGCGGCCTTCCACCGTCACACGGCCGGAATCATCCCGGAGATCCGCCATTTTTGTAAGTTCAGCCCGGGCGATTCGCTTTCCGAATAAAACCTGGTCCTCAGCTACGGCGGGCTTTTCCCTGCCCTTTTCCTTTGCGCCGCCGTTCTCGCCCGGAGTTACGGGCGCACTTAAAACAGCGGGACCGTTGATGGAAAGCTCCACATTGCATGGCATAAAGTGCGCTGCAAGAATGGACTGCAACGCCGAATGCTGTTCGTTTGTAAGGTTGACTTGCGTATGGAACTGTATTTGCAGCGATTGCGTAGCGGGATTCCAGTTCGCCTGCTGAAGCGTTAACCCTGCAGCCCATTCCCCGGCCTGCAGCAGCAATTGTGTAAACTCCGTATTCAAATTTACCCTCCAACCAAAAGGAAACTACTCGGTCATATTTTTCGCTTCCTGCACCAGCCGATTTAGCATTTCTTCCGCTGTGCCGGATGCGATCTTCTCTCCTTTGTGAAACAATACGCCGTTGCCCGCGCCAAAGGCGATGCCGATATCCGCCTCTTTCGCCTCCCCCGGGCCGTTTACCGCGCAGCCCATCACGGCGACCGTGAGGGGCGTACTGATTTCCCTCAGCCGCTCGCGCAGCGACTGTACGATGTTTTCCAAATTCACGCCGCACCGCCCGCAGGTGGGGCAGCTGATGATTTCAAGCTTTGCTCTTCGCAAGCCCGCGGCGCTCAATATCTGCTGTGCAGCCTTCACTTCCTGCACAGGGTCTCCCGTGAGGGAAACGCGCAGCGTATCGCCTATGCCGTCTAACAGCAATGCGCCAAGGCCCATGGCGGATTTTACGAGTGCGTATTCGCCCAAGCCCGCCTCGGTCACGCCGATGTGCAGCGGATAGTCCGCATCTTCATGCATCAGGCGGTACGCTTTTACCGTATCCGGCACATTCGAGGCCTTCAGGGATACGATGGTATCGTAAAACCCCTCTCGCTCCAGCATGGCAATATGGCGCATGGCGCTCTCCACCATGGCTTCCGGCTTCGGGCCGCCATGGCGCTGCAGCAAGTCCTTTTCCAAAGAACCCGCGTTGACGCCGATGCGGATGGGTACATGATGAGCCTTTGCGCAGGCAACAAGCTCACGGACCTTTGCTTCCCCGCCGATGTTGCCGGGGTTGATGCGCAACTTGTCCGCGCCGTTTTCCGCGGCGGCAATTGCCAGCCTGTGGTCAAAATGGACGTCCGCCACCAGAGGGATGTGGATGAGTTCTTTGATGCGCTTAAACGCATGCGCGCAGGTCATGTCGTAGACGGAGGAGCGGACGATCTCGCAGCCCGCCTGCTCCAATTTTAAAATCTGCGCCGCTGTCGCTTCCGCATCCCGCGTATCCGTATTCGTCATGGATTGTATGGTAACGGGCGAACCTGCTCCCACGGGAACGGAACCCACCATGACAAGGCGTGTATTCGCCATGCAGATTAGCCCCCCAACAATCTCTTAATATCGTTAAAAGTGAGCAGTATGATAAGCCCGACCAGCAGAATAAGGCCGATAAAATGCACCATGCCCTCTTTTTCCGGTGCAACAGCCTTGCCGCGGATGCCCTCCGCCGCGACGAACCCAATGCGCGCGCCGTCGAGGCCGGGAATGGGCAGCAGGTTAATGATGCCCAGGTTGACGCTGAGCATGACGGAAAGGCGCAGCACCACTTCAAGCCCCATACGCACCGCGGAGCCAATGATGCTGATGGTGCCAACAGGCCCCGCCACATCATTGGGCTGTACGCCCTTTGTGAACATGCCGCCTAAGAATGCAAACATATCCCGGATTATAGTGCCTACGTATCGGAAGGAAGCCTTGACCGCCTCAAAAAACGGATAGGTCACGCGGACGGGAGCAATGTTGACGCCGATCTGGTTTTCCCCGAGTTCCTTGTTATAGATATTCTCCACCTTGAGGTCCAGCTGCTTCCCGTTTCTCAATACGGTGATGATCGCCTCATCTTCCCGAACGGCAAGAATCTTCGCTCTTGCATCTTCCGAGTATTCGATGCGCGCGCCGTTGACCGCATACAGGACGTCGCCCGGCCGTATGCCCGCGAGATAAGCCGGGGAGGTCGTGCTGGGTACTTCCCCCACGCTCGCTGCAAAGTCACCGTATGCCGTCAGCGCGACGATTGCGAACACAAGCGCGGAAACAATGTTCATCAGGGGACCGGAGAACAGCACAATAAACCGTTTCCACGCCTTTTGCGCGTTAAAGCTCTTACCGTCCTTTACGCCTTCGTCTTCCCCATAAAAACGGCACATGCCGCCGATGGGAAACAGGCGTATCGCATACAGCGTACCGTTTTTCTCCCAGCTGGCGAGTTTGGGGCCCATGCCTATGGCAAACTCCAGTATGGTAAACCCAAGGAGCTTGCCGGCTTTGTAGTGCCCGTATTCATGTACCATGACAAATATGCTCAGCAGCAGCAGCGCCGCCAAAATTGACAATACCTGTGATACGATTTCCAAAATAACGCCTTCCTTTCCTCAGGAAATCCTGTTAAAAGAGCGTGTGCACAAACTTACGCGCGTATGCGTCTACCTCCAGCACATCCTCAATAGAAGATATCCTGCCCTCGGGAGCATGGGAGAGCGCTTCCTCCACTGCCCGATGGATATCCAATAACCCGATTTTGTGGGAGACAAACAGCCTTACCGCCGCCTCGTTCGCCGCATTGTATACTGTGGGCAGCGCCTCGGCACCTGTCAGCGCGGCATGCGCCAGGCGGATGGCCGGCTGCGCGTTGCCGTCCTCAAACGTCAGCGCACCGAGTTTCGCAAGGTCCAGCCTTGGAATATGGCGCTCCAGCCGCCTGGGGTAGCTGAGCGCGTACTGTACGGCAAGCCGCATATCCGGCATGGCAAGCTGCGCAATGGTAGCCCCGTCTTTGTATTCTACCATAGAATGTACGATAGATTGTGGATGAATCAGTACGGAAATTTGAGTATTCGGTAAATCATATAAAAAACTAGCCTCAATCACTTCCAGCCCTTTGTTAAAGAGCGTGGCGCAATCGATGGTAATTTTCGCTCCCATGCGCCATACAGGATGCTTTAGCGCCTGCTCCGGCGTGACAGACTTCAACTGTTCCTCCGTAAAGCCGCGGAACGGCCCGCCGGAGGCGGTGAGAATCAGCGTTTCCACCTCTTCCATGGCGCCGTTTTGCAGGCACTGGAATATGGCGGAATGCTCGCTGTCCACCGGAACAATTTTTCCATTGTGAGCTTTAAGCGCTTCTTTTACGAGCGTGTTGCCGCAGACGATGCTTTCCTTGTTGGCAAGCGCCACGGTCTTGCCCGCTTTGAGCGCAGCAAGAAGCGGTGGCAGCCCGTCTATGCCGCTGACGCCGATAACGATGATATCCGCTTCAGGCAAAGTCGCGAAAGCGCAGTTTACGCTCTCCCCCGCCTCAAGGCGACAGGCGGCGGGAAGCCTGCTTTTCAACGTATGCGCCAGCTTTTCTTCCGCAACTCCAACGTAACGGGGCAAAAAAGCGCGCGCTTGCTCCGCTAACAGGTCAATGCTTTTTGCCGCCGAAATCGCGAGCAGCGAAAACTCTTCGGGCAGCGCGCGCAGCACATCCAGAGTCTGCGTGCCGATCGAGCCGGTGCTGCCTAAAACAACCACATTTTTCATCATTCAATCTTATGCGGCAAAAGCCGCGTACTCCCTTACAAAAGGTAAAAACAAAAGTATACCGCGGGCGCGCATAAAAGCACGCTGTCCACTCGGTCCAGCATGCCGCCATGCCCTGGGAAAATGGAGCCAAAATCCTTGATATTGGCCCAGCGTTTGATGACGGAGGCAAACAGGTCGCCTACTTGACCCAGGAACCCGCAGGCAATGCCTAAAAGCAGCATGGGCCACAACGGCAGGAAAACGCCCCAAAGCGGCTGCAAAAAGTATATGGCCACCGCCCCGGCGATGCTGCCAAATACGGAAGCGACGCTGCCCTCCACCGTCTTTTTGGGGCTGATTTCGGGGCAAAGCTTATGCTTGCCAAAGTACGTGCCGACAAAGAACGCGAACGAATCCCCCGCGAGAGGGCAGGCAAACGCAAGCAGCAGCGCGGAAATGCCGCGTTCGCTGCCAAATGAGATCGCCAGCAGAAACAGCACCGCAAACAGCGGCAATGGATACGCGAACGCGCCAAGCGAAAGAAATGTTTCCTCGGTTTTTCTTTTCCGGTTCAGGATGCGCTCACAGATGATCGCCAGCACGCAGGCCATCCAAAGCATGGCAAGGCTAATAAGCGTAAGCTGGTAGGCAAAGAACGCGTAAAGTACTGCAAAAACGTAGGCGGGCGCCATGAACGGCGCAAAGCCGTTCTTTTTGATGGCCTGCTCCAGCTCGTGCACCGCCAATATCGCGCCCAAAGTAAAGACAATTGCCTCCACAGTGTTGCCCAAATACAGCATTGCGAGCACAAAAAGGCAAAGCAAAAGGCCGACGACCACGCGTTTTACCATGCGCACCCTCCTTCTTACAGCCCGCCGAACCGGCGCGCCCTGTGTGAGAATTCCCGAAGTACCTGCAAATACCGTTCATCCGAAAAATCCGGAAAATATTCCGCTACAAACATCAGCTCCGCATAAGCGGCTTGGTACAGCAGAAAATTGGAAAGCCGCTGGTCCCCGCCGGTACGGATAAGAAGATCCACCGGAGGAAGCCCGTGGGTGTCGAGCGCGTTCTCAAGCAGACTGGCGTCTATCTCGTCAGCCGTGACTTTGCCGCTCTCCACGGCGTTCACAAGGCTTTTGCAGGCGCGCAGCAATTCGTCCTGCGCGCCGTAATTGAGCGCGATATTGAGTTTGAGGCCGGTATTGTCCCTCGTTTTGTGCATGGCCTCCATTACCGCTTTTTGTACCGCTTCCGGAAAAGGCGCAAGTTCGCCCAAAGCGCGAATGCAGACGCGGTTTTTATGCAGCGCATCGATCTCTTTTTTAAAATACTCCACCAAGAGGGAGCAGAGCGCGCCGATTTCCTCGGCAGGCCGCTTCCAGTTTTCGGTGGAGAACGCATAGAGCGAAAGGGCGGTAATGCCAAGATCGGAAGATGCGGTGATGAGGCCCCGCAGCCGGTCCATGCCCGCGCGGTGCCCCGCAACGCGCATAAGTCCGCGCTGCTTCGCCCACCTGCCGTTTCCGTCCATGATGATGGCGACATGCGCGGGCAGGTTCTCATTAAGCCCCAATGCCTGAAGCTCCAAAGCGGTGTATGCCATTGCGGCTCCTTCCATCTGAAACAAATGCAAAGCGGTTTTGGCGCTTTGCATATGACTTAGAGCAACCTCCTCAAATATAGCCGGGTCTATACGGTACTAATGCCGCCCCGCGTTGCCTCATCCGCTTTGCGTAGCGCTGCTACGCGGCGCTTCTTCGGCTTAGCGGGGCGGCAAAATCTCTCGCATATCCACCAACTATCTTTTCGTCAGTTGCTCAAACTATGATTGGCTGACATCCGTTTGAAAAACAGCGTATGTCAGGCATATGCGTTTGGGTTGCTCCGGCTCTTCGGGGAGCGCCCGCTCCCGTACAACACGGCGCTCGTTCCCGGGAACGCCCTTCTTGCTGGAGACCTCCATGGTGATAACCGTATACCCCTCTTTTTCAAGCAGGGCAACGGCGGCTGCGAGTTCCAGGCCAAGGACGCTCTTCAAACCTCAAGTATCTCCTTTTCCTTATCCGCTATGATGCGTTCGATATCTTTTATGATATCGTCCGTCATCTTTTGCGTCTTATCCTCAAGGTCCTTCTGATCATCCTCAGTAATTTCGTTGTCTTTGCGAAGCTTTTTTACGTGCTCGTTCGCGTCGCGACGGATGGAGCGGACTGCTACCTTCGCGTCTTCGCCCTTTTTACGCACGACCTTAACAAGTTCCTTGCGGCGTTCCTCGGTGAGTTCCGGGAACACAAGGCGAATCAATTTGCCGTCGTTAGACGGGTTGATGCCGATATCGGATTTCTGAATGGCCTTTTCCACCGCGCCGATCGCCTTGGTATCCCAAACGGATATGGTCAGGAGTCTGGGTTCAGGCGAAGCGATGTTGCCCAACTGGTTGATTGGCGTTGGCGTGCCGTAATAATCCACCAGCACACGGTCCAGAACCTGTGCGTTCGCCCGCCCGGCGCGCAGGCTAGAAAGTTCATGCTTGAGGACGGAAATGGTCTTTCCCATACGCTCTTTTGCGTTATCGATTACTTCGTTGGCCATATGTATTCCTCCTTTGCATCCGTAAGCGCCCGGCGTCACACCCGACACGCTCCTATTTTACTGGAAAATCCCCGGCGAAACAAGCCTGATTATTGCCGCCGCGTTGGCCAGGATAAAAACCCGGATAAAATATGTCATTTACCGGCTGATCAAGGTTCCGATCTCCTCCCCGCGTACGGCGCGAAGTATGCTGTTCTCTTCCTTCATGCCGAATGCGAGTATGGGGATGTTTTGTTCCTTGCAAAGCGTCACCGCGGTCAAATCCGTCGCCTGCAGGTTGTTTTCGATCACCTGCTTGTAGGTAAGCCTGCTATAGCGTACGGCGGAAGGGTCCTTTTTGGGGTCGGCAGAGTAGACGGCATCGATGTTCTTCGCCAGCAGCAGCGCCTCGGCGCCGATTTCCGCCGCGCGCAGCGCCGCCGCGGTATCGGTACTGAAGTACGGGTGCCCCGTGCCGCAGGCAAACAGCAGCACATGGCCTTTTTGTAAAAGCTCCTGGGCAAGGCGCGCCGTATAAGTTTCACAGAAGCGGGGCATTTCCACAGCAGAAAGCACCGTGCAGGGAACATTATGCTTTATTAGCAGGTCCTGCATGGCGATTGCATTGATGGCGGTAGCCAGCATGCCCATATGATCCGCCCGGTTGCGGTCCATTTCCCCGGAGCTGCGCCCGCGCCAGATGTTGCCGCCGCCAAACACCACGCCCAGCTGTACGCCCAGCGAGGCTACCTCAGCAAGCTGCTTTGCCGTATTTTCCATAACGTCAAAGCTCATTGGCTCGGAATCGGAGCTTATCGCTTCCCCGCTTAATTTTAAAACCACGCGCTGATACATTGCTACGCCCTCTTTCCCATCCTTTGTTCTTACCCTGCATCCAAAATATAGAAACAAGAAAAAAAGGAACGCCAAAAAGCGTTCCCTTTTTTACAGTTATTTATTGGCCTGGCCCATGCCCATGACTTCTTCCGCGAAGTTATCCTGGCGCTTCTGGAGGCCTTCGCCCATCTCATAGCGGACAAAGCGGCGAACGCTGATCTTTTCGCCGATTTTTGCGGTCGCCTCGCTGAGCATCTGGCCGACGGTCATATCCTGGTCCTTCACATAGGGCTGCTCAAGCAGGCAGACCTCTTTGTAG